>JALDYH010000156.1:0-9588 GCA_032154175.1 Sphingopyxis sp.
GATCGATTAACAGTCGATTGCTCTACCGCTGAGCTACCGAGGAACACGCCGCCGATGCGGGCAAGGCGGCCCCTTTGCCGTCGGTTGCGGTATTAATCAAGCCCTCAAACGATAAATTGTTCCATCGCGATGCGTTCGTCCAATCCCTGATCGGGATCGAACAGCAAAGTCAGCGGCCGGCTGCGGTCGGTGGTGACCAGAACCGTCTTCACATCGCGGATTTCGCGCTGGTCGGCGACCGCGCTGACCGGGCGCTTTGCCGCCTCGCGGACGTTGAAGCGGATGCTCGTCGATTCGGGCACCAGCGCGCCGCGCCAGCGGCGGGGGCGGAACGGGCTGATCGGGGTCAGCGCGAGCATTTCGGATTCGAGCGGCAGGATCGGGCCGTTGGCGCTGAGATTATAGGCGGTCGATCCGGCCGGGGTCGACACGAGCACGCCGTCGCACGCGAGTTCCTCGAGCATCGTCTTTTCGTTTATCATCACCTCCAGCTTTGCCGCCTGGCGCGTTTCGCGCAGCAGTGAAATCTCGTTGATCGCGGGCAGGATATGTCGCTCGCCGCTGATCGTCGTGATGTCACCCGACAAGGGATGGATCAGGAAGGGGCGGGCGGCGGCGAGCCGGTCGACGAGCCCCTCGATACGGAACTCGTTCATCAAAAAGCCGATGGTGCCGCGGTTCATACCGAAGACGGGCATGCTGCGCCGCTGGTCGAGTAGCTGGTGGAGCATGTGGAGCAGGAAGCCGTCGCCGCCGAGCGCGATCAGCAGGTCGGCCTCGCCCAGGTCGACGAAGTCGTAAAGCGGGCGCAGCTCGGCTTCCGCCTCCATGGCGGCGGGCGCGTTCGATGCGACAAGCGCGATCTTGCGATGCATATTGGTCCGGTTCCCCCGTGCCTTCAAATAACGGGAAGGCCTGTCAGCCGCCCGTTGCACTCATATGACGCGCGACCGCCGGTTTGGACTTTCCCTCGATATGAAAGTCGTGCGCGCGGGGTTTGCCAGCCAAAGCGGCATCAATCAAGCCATCGACATCGCCGCCGTCACGCAGCGCGGCGCGCAGGTCGACATGGTCGTCCTGGCCGAGGCACATATAGACGCGTCCCTCGACGGTCAGGCGGATGCGGTTGCAGGTCGCACAGAAATTGTCGCTGAGCGGGGTGATGAGCCCGAGCGTGACCGGGCTGCCTTCGACCGCGAAATAGCGTGCCGGGCCGCCGGTGCGCTGATCGACCGGATAGATCGCGCGGCTCTCGCGCAAGGGGGCGATGAAATGGTGGAGCGGAATATAATGGTCGCTGCGGTCCCCCTCGACCTCGCCGAGCGGCATCGTCTCGATGAGCGTGAGGTCGCAGCCGGTCCTGGCGCAATAATCGAGCATCGGGAGCAGCTGGTCTTCGTTGAGCCCCGCGAGCGCGACCATGTTGATCTTGACCGCCAGCCCTGCCGCGCGCGCCGCGTCGACGCCGCGCAGCGCGACGGCGAGGTCGCCGACGCGGGTGATATGGCGAAAGGCGCCGGCGTCGAGCGTGTCGAGGCTGACGTTGATACGGCGCACGCCGGCGGCGACCAGCATCGGCGCATGTTCGGCAAGCCGCATCGCATTGGTGGTCAGGGTGAGTTCGTCGAGACCGCGCCCGATCATCGCGCCGAGGCGCATCGCCAGCGTATCGATCCCGCGCCGCACGAGTGGTTCGCCGCCGGTCAGGCGGATGCGGCGGATACCCCTCGCGACGAATCTTTCGGCAATCTCGCCCATTTCTTCTATGCTGAGCACTGCCGATCTGGGCAGGAAGGTCATGTCCTCGGCCATGCAATAACGGCAGCGCAGGTCGCAGCGATCGGTGACCGACAGGCGCAAGTAACTGATCCGGCGGCCATGTCCGTCGATCAGCGGCGCCGTCGGTACGGCATATTGGGAAAATGTGGCAGCCACGCACGCATTGTGATGCAAAAGACGAGAGCTTGGCAAGCAAAGCCTGCTAGGGGAATGCGATGAATCGCCTGTCCGAGTCCCTTTCTGCCTGCGCCCGCAAACTCGAAACCCTGCACGCGCGGTACGATGCCGACGCGGGTGTCATCCTGGTCCAGGTCGACCAGATGGCGCGCATCAACAACAGCGCGGGGACTGCGACGGGCGACTCGGTGCTCGACGAGATCGGGCGCCGGCTCGAAAATTTCGCGAGCGACGAATTCGGGCAGGGGTCGTGCGTCGACCGGCTCGACGGCCCGCGCTTCCTGATCGTGCCGGCGACGCCGATGTCGCTCGGGGCGCTGCGTGCGCAGGAGCGCGCGCTGCACGTCGCGCTCGCTGAACCGATCGTCGGTGACCCGAACGGCCGGCTTTCGATCCGCATCGCCGCGGCGCTGATCACGCGCGACGAGTCGGTCGCCGAACAGCTCCGCAATGCCGGCGACCAGCTGGCGCGGCCGGCATCGGCGCGCGACGGGGCGATGGTGCACGCCGCGCTGTCGCGAAACGAGGTCGAGATCCATTACCAGCCGCAATATGACGTCGGCACCGGCGAGATGACCGGGGTCGAGGCACTGCTGCGCTGGCAGCATCCCGAACTCGGCCTGCTCGGCGCCGGACCGCTGGTCACCGCGGCGCGCGCCGCGCGGCTCGAATGCGAGCTCACCGAACATGCGCACCGCGTCGCGCTCGCCCAGATGGCGACCTGGCCGAAAGCGCTCGCCAGGCTGCGCGTTTCGCTCAACATCACCGCCGCCGATCTGGGCGACCCCGAATTCGCCGGCCGGTTCGCGGGCATGGCCAAGGCGGCGAAGGTCGATCCCGACCGGCTCACGCTCGAACTGACCGAGCAGGCGATGCTGAGCGACCCGGCGAGTGCCGCCGACCAGCTCGCGCAAATCCGTGCACTCGGCGTCGCGGTCGCGATCGACGATTTCGGCACCGGCTATTCCAGCCTGTCGCTGCTCGCGCGGCTGCCGATCGACTATCTCAAGATCGACAGCGGCTTTACCCGCACGATCGACGGCAGCGACCGCGACCGCATCGTCGTGCGCGCGATCGTCGACCTCGCACGCGCGCTCGGGCTGCTGGTGGTCGCCGAGGGGATCGAGAACGAGCGCCAGCTGGCGCGCCTGTCCGAACTCGGCGTCGCGACCTGGCAAGGGTTCCTGAAATCGGGGCCGGTGCCCGCCGATCAGTTGCTGGCGCTGATGGACGCCTAGGCGGCCTGCCGCGCCAGCTTGCCCAAACCCTTCGATAGCTGCAGCGCGCCGTTGAGCCGCGCGCCGGTGCTGACCCAGTCGCCGCTGATGGACAGCCTGTTGTCGGGGCGAATGCGCGCGCGGCCCTTCAGCCGCTCGACATAGGCGATCAGGCCGGGGACGTTGGCGAATGCGTCGCCGTGGAAGCTGACGAGCGCGCCCTTCGTTCCGACGTCGAGCTTGGCGATACCCGCCATCTTCGCGTTCGCCTTGATTTCCATGAGCTGGATCAGGTTCGCGGTCTCGGGGGGCAGCGGGCCGAAGCGGTCGATCATCTCGGCGGCGAACGCGTCGAGCGCCGGGCGGTCGCCGGCGTCGTTGAGGCGGCGATAGAGCGCCATGCGCAGCGGCAGGTCGGGGACATAATCCTCGGGGATCAGGATCGGCGCGTCGACCGTGATGACGGGCGACAGGGCTTCGCGCGGCGGCAGCTTGCCGGCGCCTTCGGCCTTGGCGACCAGAATCGCCTCTTCGAGCATCGACTGGTAGAGTTCGAAGCCGACCTCGCGGATATGCCCCGACTGCTCGTCGCCGACGAGATTGCCCGCGCCGCGAATGTCGAGGTCGTGGCTCGCGAGCTGGAAACCCGTGCCCAGCGTGTCGAGATCGCCGAGCAGCTTGAGGCGCTTCTCGGCGGTGTCGGTGATCGCGCCACCTTCGAGCGTCGTCAAATAGGCATAGGCGCGCGTCTTCGACCGCCCGACGCGGCCACGCAGCTGATAGAGCTGCGCAAGACCGAAGCGGTCGGCGCGGTGGACGATCAGCGTGTTCGCGCTCGGAATATCGAGGCCCGACTCCACGATCGTCGTCGACACCAGCACGTCATATTTGCGGTCGTAGAAAGCGCTCATCCGCTCCTCGACTTCGCCCGGCGCCATCTGGCCGTGGGCGACGACATATTTGATCTCGGGCACGCGCGTACGCAGGAACTCCTCGATGTCGGGCAGGTCCTTGATCCGCGGGGTGACGAAGAAGCTCTGCCCGCCGCGGTCATGCTCGCGCAGCAGCGCCTCACGGATGACGACGGGATCCCAGGGCGCGACATAGGTCCGCACCGCAAGACGGTCGACCGGCGGGGTCTGGATCACGCTGAGCTCGCGCAGCCCCGACATCGCCATCTGCAGCGTGCGCGGGATCGGGGTCGCGGTCAGCGTCAGGACATGGACGTCGGTCTTGAGCTGTTTCAGCCGCTCCTTGTGCACGACGCCGAAACGCTGTTCCTCGTCGACGATCACAAGGCCGAGATTCTTGAACTCGACCGATTTCGCGATGACGGCGTGCGTGCCGACGACGATATCGATCGTTCCCGCCGACAGGCCATCGCGCGTCTTTTGCGCTTCGCCGGCCGGAACAAGGCGCGACAGGCGGCCGATATTGATCGGGAAGCCTTTGAAGCGCTCGACGAAGTTCGTGTAGTGCTGGCGTGCGAGCAAGGTCGTCGGCACCACAACCGCGACCTGCACGCCGGCCATCGCGGCGACGAAGGCGGCGCGGAGCGCAACCTCGGTCTTGCCGAAGCCGACGTCGCCGCAGACGAGCCGGTCCATCGGACGCCCCGACGCCATGTCGGCGAGCACGTCGCCGATCGCGCGGTCCTGATCGTCGGTTTCCTGATAGGGGAAGCGGTCGGCGAAGGCGGGATAGGCCGCATCCTGCGCGAGCAATTCGCCCGAGCGGAGCGCGCGCTGCGCCGCGGTCGCGAGCAATTCGCCCGCGATCTCGCGGATGCGCTCCTTCATCCGCGCCTTGCGGCGCTGCCAGGCTTCGCCGCCGAGTTTGTCGAGGCCGACGCCTTCGCTCTCGCCGCCGTAGCGCGAGAGCACGTCGAGATTCTCGACGGGGACGTAGAGCTTGTCGCCGCCCGAATAGGTCAGTGCGACGCAGTCGTGGGGGCTGCTGCCGACGGGAATCTGGGTCAGCCCCTCATAGCGCCCGATGCCATGATCGAGGTGGACGACAAGGTCGCCGACGCTGAGCGTCGCAAGCTCGGCGAGGAAGGCGTCGGCGCTTTTGCGGCGCTTCTGGCGGCGCACGAGACGCTCGCCGAGGATATCCTGTTCGGTGAGCAGGCTGATTGCGTCGGATGCAAAGCCATGATCGAGTGGCAGGACGACCATCGCGGTCGCGCCGCCGCTTTCCGACGATGCGGTACCAAGCGCATCCTGCCAGCTGTCGACCGGCGCAAGCGAGGTGACGCCATGATCGCGTAGCAATCCGGAGAGGCGCTCGCGCGCGCCGCCCGAATAGCTGGCTATGATCGTGCGACGGCCCTTGCGGCGCTCGTCGGACAGATGGTCGGCGACCTTGTCGTAGACGTTGAGATCGGCGGTGCGTTCGGGGGTGAAATCGCGCGCGGCGAAGGTTTCGAGGTCAACGACCGTTGCGGCAGGCGGGACGTCGAACGGCGTGACGATATGGATCGGGCGATCCGACGAGGCTCCGGCCCACTCATCCTCCGCCAGGTACAGCGTCTCGGGCGCGAGCGGGCGATAGCTGCCCGGCGACTCGCGTTCGGCGGCGACGCGGTTCGCGTGATAGTCGGCGATCGCGGCAAAGCGCGTCTCGGCGGTCGCCTCGGTGCGGTGGCCGCGCAGCACCGGGGTTGCCGGATCGATATGGTCGAACAATGTCGCCAGCCGTTCCTCGAACAGCGGCAGCCAATGATCCATGCCCGCCTGCCGCCGCCCGTCGCTGACAGCCTGATATAGTGGGTCACCCGTGGCTTGCGCACCGAACAGTTCGCGATAGGCCGAGCGGAAGCGCTTGATCGTCGCCTCGTCGAGCAAGGTTTCGGATGCGGGCAACAGTTGCAGTGCTTTGGCGGGGCCAAGACTGCGCTGGTCCGCAGGATCGAAACGCCGGATGCTCTCGATCTCGTCGCCGAAGAAATCGACGCGCAGCCCGGTTTCCTCGCCCGCGGGGAACAGGTCAAGGATGCCGCCGCGCACCGCGAACTCGCCCTGATCTGCAACGGTGTCGACGCGGCTGAAGCCGTTCGAGACGAGCAGTTCGGCGAGCGCGTCGCGGTCGATGCGCTGCCCCGCCGCGAGCGTTGTCGCGAGCTGGCGGATGCGGAACGGAGTGAGCGTGCGCTGGGTGATCGCGGCGACGGTGGTCAGGACCAGTTCGCCGCGCTTTGCCGGGAGCTGGAGAGCGGAAAGCGTCGCGAGCCGGTCGGCGCTTACGCGCATCGACGGGCCGGCGCGGTCGTACGGAAGGCAATCCCACGCCGGAAAGCGGTGGACGATCAGGTCGGGTGCAAAAAAGGGCGCCGCGTCGGCAATCGCCTGCATCGCGGCATCGTCGGTCGCGACATAGACGAGTCGCTTGTCGCTCGCCCGCGCGAGGTCGGCGAGCAGCAGCGGCAGGAAACCGTCGGCAGCGCGCGCGAGCGTCAGCGGCGCCGACGCCGATCCGATGGCGGCGAAAATGTCGGCGGCGGTCAAGGGTCAGAATCCATCAAATGCATGCTCGAGGCGTCAAAATGGCGAAGATATCGGGCCAAAGGACCCGCCGGGAACAGTGGTTCTGTTGCCAAGGGGACTTTGGCCCGAGATCGAAGCCATTTTGACGTCCCTTCGGGATTTGACCAATTTTGTCCATTGCTTCGTTGGCAAGCTGGGAAATATCGACATATTTCCTGCGCTGGCCGCCTCGCACTGAACAAAATTGCTTCAAACCTCGAACGTGTATTTGATGGATTCTGACCCTGATCATGGCAGCGGGATATAGTCCAGTCGGCGCATTGCGGCGATCATCTCCGGTCGGTCGAGATGCGCGGGCGGGTGACCGGTGCCGAGCGCCCACGCCATGATGTCGACGTCATCTTCCTCGACAACGGCTTCGTACCAGCCGAGTTCCTCTTCGCCCCATTCCGCCGAATAGCGGTCGAAAAACCCGCCGATCATATAGTCGGCCTCGCGCGTGCCGCGGTGCCAGGCGCGGAATTTCAGGCGTTTCAGGCGGTCTTGCATGGCGGGCCTTTTATACGTCTCAGTCGATCTGGCAACGGGGACGGCATCGGCGATTTTTCGCTGTCCTACATTCTCGCGGCGCGATAGCGTCGCCGGATGACCCCGATGATCCGCTTGCCAATTGCGTCCCGCCGTGCCCGGTCCCACGGCCGGTGGGCGGAACAAAATGAGGGGGTACGTAGCGTGACCTTCGTGACCTTTGGAATAAAATTGCGTGGCGCGCGGCAGGCCTGATCGAAGCCCGATGCGACCCGAAATCCTCAATCCGCTCTTTGCCGCGCTCACCGACCTGAAAGGCGTCGGGCCGCAGCTTGCCAAGCCGCTGACGCGGCTGGGGCTGGAGCGCATCGTCGACGTCCTGTTTCACCTGCCGACAGGACTGATCTCGCGTTTTCCGGTCGAACGGCTCGATCAGGCGCAGGCCGGGCAGACGATCATCGTCGAGTTGACCGCGCAGGATTACCGCGCCGGCCGCAGCCCGCGCGCGCCGTTCGGGGTCGAGGCGTTCGACGATGCGGGGGATCATGTCCGGCTCGTCTATTTCGGGCGAACGTCGGGGCTGGCGCGCAAGCTGTTTCCGCTTGGCGAGAAACGCCGCGTGTCGGGCCGGCTCGACCTTTATGGCGACATGCGCCAGATCGTGCACCCCGATCAGGTCGTCGAACCGGGCGACGAGGCGGGGATCGCCGAGCATGAGTCGGTCTATCCGCTGACCGAAGGGCTCACCAACGCGCGGCTGTCGCAACTCGCGCAGATCGCGCTCGAACGGCGCCCCGAACTCGCCGAATGGGTCGACGCGCCGTTGCTGGCGAACCGGAACTGGCCCGCATGGAGCGAAGCGATGGAGCGCGCGCATGCGAGTCCGCGCGACGAGGCCGCCCGTGATCGCCTCGCCTATGACGAAATCTTCGCGAGTCAGGTCGCGCTCATGCTGATCCGTCAGGGGCTCCGTACCCGCAAGGGCAGGGCGATCGTCGGCGACGGAAGGTTGACCGATGCGCTGAAGCTGCCGTTCGGGCTGACGGGCGCGCAGGAACGCGTTGGGCGCGAGATCGCGGGCGACATGGCGCAGGACACCCCGATGCTGCGCATGCTGCAGGGCGACGTGGGCTCGGGCAAGACGCTGGTGGCGCTCCGCGCGATGCTCGCCGCGGTCGAGGCGGGGACGCAGGCGGCCTTGCTCGCGCCGACCGAAATCCTCGCGCGCCAGCATTTTGCGACGTTGCAGCGGATGCTTGGCGGTTTGTCCGTTAACCTTGCGATCCTGACCGGGCGCGACAAGGGCAAGGTGCGCGAATCGACGCTGATGGGGCTCGCCGACGGCAGCATCGATATCCTCGTCGGCACCCATGCGATTTTCCAGCAGGCGGTCGCATATAGGGATCTCGCGCTCGTCGTCGTCGACGAACAGCATCGCTTCGGCGTCGCGCAACGGCTGATGCTGACGCAAAAGGCGGCGCGGCCGCCGCACCTGCTCGTGATGACAGCGACCCCGATCCCGCGCACGCTGCAGCTTGCCAATCATGGCGAGATGGACGTGTCGCAGATCGACGAGATGCCGCCGGGGCGCACCCCGGTCGATACGCGCGTCATCTCGCTCGAACGAATCGACGACGTCATCGATAGTCTCGAGCGCCATCTCGCGGGCGGCGCGCAGGCCTATTGGGTCTGTCCGCTCGTGGCCGAAAGCGAGGGGAGCGAACTGGCGGCGGCGGAAGACCGTGCCGTGCTGCTTCGCGAACGGCTGGGCGAGGCGCGCGTCGGACTCGTCCATGGCCGGATGAAGGGGCCGGAGAAGGACGAGGTCATGGCGCGGTTCCAGACCGGCGAGACCGGCGTCCTCGTCGCGACGACGGTGATCGAGGTCGGGGTCGACGTGCCCGCGGCCAGCCTGATGATCGTCGAACATGCCGAGAATTTCGGGCTTGCGCAGCTCCATCAGCTCCGCGGCCGGGTCGGGCGCGGCGCGGCGAAATCGGTGTGCCTCCTGCTGCGCTCGCAGAACCTCTCCGAAACCGCGCGCGAGCGGCTCGCGTTGATGCGCGAGACGAACGACGGCTTTGTGATCGCCGAAAAGGATCTGGAACTGCGCGGCGGCGGCGAATTGCTCGGGCTCAAGCAGTCGGGCGATGCCGACTACCGGCTCGCGACCCCCGAACAGCTCGTGCGCCTGCTGCCCGTCGCGCACGACGACGCACGGCTGTTCGTCGAGCGCGATGGCGGGATGGAAGGGGGGCGGGCGGAGGCGGTGCGCCTCTGCCTCTATCTCTTCGAACGCGATGCGGCGGTGCCGCTGCTCCGCAGTGGTTAGTTTATGTCGCCTCGGGCGCCCATGGCGCGGATCATCGGCAGATAATCCTCGACCGAGATCGACTTGTCGA
>JALDYH010000157.1:0-9558 GCA_032154175.1 Sphingopyxis sp.
CCCCCCCCCCCCCCGCTTCGTTATTTTCGCCGTTCCGTGCCGCGCGGCGACCGCCGGCGTTGAACGGCGCATCGCCCAGTCCGGGCACTCCGGGATGATCGCCAGCCATGGCGACTGCCGCTTAGATCTTCCCGGTGAGTTCGGGAACGGCGTTGAACAGATCGGCGACGAGGCCGAAGTCGGCGACCTGGAAGATCGGGGCGTCTTCGTCCTTGTTGATCGCAACGATCGTCTTCGAATCCTTCATCCCGGCGAGATGCTGGATCGCGCCCGAGATGCCGATCGCGAAATAGACCTGCGGCGCGACGATCTTGCCGGTCTGGCCGACCTGATAGTCGTTGGGTACATAGCCCGCATCGACTGCGGCGCGCGAAGCACCGAGCGCGGCGCCAAGCTTGTCGGCGAGCGGCACGATCACTTCTTCATATTTCTCGCTCGAACCCAGCGCGCGGCCACCCGACACGATGATCTTCGCCGAGGTGAGTTCGGGGCGATCCTGCTTGGCGATCTCGGCGCCGACGAAGCTCGAGATACCGGCATCACTGCCCGCACCGACGGCTTCGATCGTGCCCGAACCGCCGGTCGTCGCGGCCTTGTCGAACGCGGTGCCGCGAACGGTCAGGACCAGCTTCGCGTCCGAGCTTTCGACGGTCGCGATCGCGTTGCCGGCGTAGATCGGGCGGGTGAAGGTCTTCGGACCCTCGACCGACAGGATTTCCGAAATCTGCATCACGTCGAGCAAAGCGGCGACGCGCGGCGCGATATTCTTGCCGGTCGTCGTCGCAGGCGCGAGGAACGCGTCGTGCGACCCCATCAGATCCGCGACGAGCGGCGCGACATTTTCAGGCAGATTGTGACCGAAGGCGGCGTTGTCGGCGACATGCACCTTGCCCACCCCGGCGATGCCGGCGGCTTCCTTGGCAACCGCATCGACGCCGCTACCGGCAACGAGCAGATGGACTTCGCCCAGCTTCGACGCGGCGGTGACCACCGCGAGCGTGGCGTCCTTGACGGCCTTGCCGTCATGTTCGACCCAAACCAGAGTTTTCATGAGTGCACTCCCAGCGCTTTCAGCTTGGCAACCAGTTCATCGACATCGGCGACCTTGATCCCGGCCGAACGGGCGGCGGGTTCGCTGACCTTGACCACCTTCACGCGCGGCGCGGTGTCGACGCCGTAATCGGCGGGGGTCTTGGTATCGAGCGGCTTCGACTTCGCCTTCATGATGTTCGGCAGCGAGGCGTAGCGCGGCTCGTTCAGGCGAAGGTCGGTGGTGACGATCGCGGGAAGCTTCAGCTTCACCGTCTCGAGGCCGCCGTCGACTTCGCGCGTCACATTGACGCTGTCGCCATCGACATTGACCGCGCTGGCGAAGGTGCCCTGCGCCCAGCCGGTGAGCGCAGCGAGCATCTGGCCGGTCTGGTTATTGTCGTCGTCGATCGCCTGCTTGCCGAGAATGACGAGGCCGGGCTGTTCCGCGTCGGCGATCGCCTTGAAGATCTTCGCGAGCGCGAGCGGCTCGACGGCGTCGTCGGTCTGCACGAGGATCGCGCGGTCGGCGCCCATCGCGAGCGCAGTGCGCAGCGTTTCCTGCGCCTTCGCCGGGCCGACAGACACGGCGACGATCTCGGTCGCGACGCCCTTTTCCTTCAGGCGGATCGCTTCTTCGACGCCGATCTCGTCAAACGGGTTCATCGACATTTTCACATTGGCAAGGTCAACGCCGGTGCCGTCGGATTTGACCCGCGGCTTCACGTTGTAATCGAGCACCCGCTTCACGGGGACGAGGATTTTCATGGGCTTAAAGCTCCTCTCAGCAAATTGTGCACTGCGTCATAGTTACGCTTTACGTAAACGTCAACTAGCAGTCCCTGTTCCCTCTTTCCTTGGGGAGGAGAGGGAGGCCTGGTCCATCGGGACCTGATCGCATCGAGGAGAATCCGGACGTTGCCGACCTCACCGCTGCGACTGGCGAACAAATTCGCAAGCCTCGCTGCCTCTCCCCGAGGGGAGAGGCAATTATTATCACGCGACCTTGCGAACCTCGGCGACGATTTTCTTTGCCGCATCGCCGAGATCGTTGGCCGCAACGATCGGCAGACCCGAATTGGCGAGGATGTCCTTGCCTTCCTGGACGTTCGTGCCTTCGAGGCGGACGACGAGCGGAACCGACAGGTTCACTTCCTTCGCGGCGGCGACGATGCCGTCGGCGATGATGTCGCACTTCATGATGCCGCCGAAGATGTTGACGAGGATGCCCTTCACGGCGGGGTCCTTGAGGATGATCTTGAACGCCGCGGTGACCTTTTCCTTGCTCGCGCCACCACCGACGTCGAGGAAGTTGGCCGGGAATTCGCCGTTGAGCTTGATGATGTCCATCGTCGACATCGCGAGGCCCGCGCCGTTGACCATGCAGCCGATGTTGCCGTCGAGCTTGATGTAGGCGAGGTCATATTCCGACGCCTCGACCTCGGCCGGGTCTTCTTCGGTCAGGTCGCGAAGTTCGGCGAGATCCTTGTGGCGGAACATCGCGTTGCCGTCGAACGCCACCTTGGCATCGAGCACCAGCAGCTCGTCGCCATCCTTGCCTTCACACACAGCGAGCGGGTTGATTTCGATCTGTTCGGCATCGGTGCCGAGGAACGCGGCATAAAGACCGCCCAGAACCTTGGCGGCCTGCTTGGCAAGGTCGCCTTCCAGCCCGAGCGCCGCGGCGACGCTGCGGCCATGGTGCGGCTGGATGCCCGTCGCGGGGTCGATGGTGATGGTGTGGATCTTTTCCGGCGTGTCGTGCGCGACGGTTTCGATGTCCATGCCGCCTTCGGTCGAGGCGACGACCGCGATGCGGCTCGATGCACGGTCGACGAGCAGCGCGAGGTAGAATTCCTGCTTAATGTCGGCGCCGTCGGTGATGTACAGGCGGTTCACCTGCTTGCCATGCTCACCGGTCTGGATCGTCACCAGCGTGTTGCCCAGCATGTCCTTGGCGTGCGCTTCGACTTCATCGATCGTCTTGGCGAGGCGGACGCCGCCCTTGGCATCGGGGCCGAGTTCCTTGAACTTGCCCTTGCCGCGGCCGCCCGCGTGGATCTGCGATTTCACGACATAGAGCGGCCCGGGCAGTTGCTTCGCCGCGGCGACGGCTTCCTCGACGCTCATCGCGGCAATGCCCTTGGGGACAGCGACGCCAAATTTCGCGAGCAGTTCTTTCGCCTGATATTCGTGGATGTTCATGAGGTCTGCCGGGCCTTTCGACTCTGGAGAGGGGAGAAGATTGGCGCCGCATAAGCACAAGTAGCGCGGCAAGGCTACCCCTGCCACGTTCAGAAAATCTTGGACTGCCGAAAGCGCGGGCTAAGTCGTTAGCGCAGCGCGCAAAGCGCCGCCGAGCTGGTCGAGACGGTCAGTATCTCGGGATCCTTCAACGCGCGGACCTTGCGAAAAAACTGGTCGAGCGTGAGATCGGTGACATGCTTGTCCTTGAGGCTGCCGAGCGCCGACAGGCGGCGAAGCTGGACCAGCGAGAGCCGGTCGACCATGCGTTCGGCCATGCACGCCGACATCGCCTTCGACAGACCCGCATTGTTGAGGCCGGTGCGCAGCCGCGCTTCGGGTGTCGCGCAGCCGGCGAGCGCGAGCGAAACCGCCAGCAGCGGAAGGATTGCGGGCTTCATGGGGATCATCTTCCGTGGAATTCGGCGACCGCGCCCGACACCGCCTGCATCAACGCCATGCGCGCCGGAACGCTCGACGTCGTGCTGCCCAGCATCACGACGATCGCATAGCGGGTGCCGTCGGGCGCCGTGGCGATGCCGATATCATTATAGCCTGCGGTCATCCCGTTCAGATCCTGACCGGTCCCGGTCTTGTGGAGGAATTGCCACCCCGGCGGCAGGCCGGCCTTCAGTCGTTTCGGCCCGCTCCGCGTCCGGCTCATCACGCCGGTGAGATAGTCGGTCGATTCGGGCGAGAGCAGGGTTCCGCGTGCCAGCCGCGTCAGCGCGGCAGCGATCGCCGCGGGGCTCGCCCCGTCGACCGGGTCGGCGAGGTAATTGTCCATCGCAACGCGCCGCGTCGCAGGCGACAGCGCGGCGCGCGCGGCCTGGAAATTGCGGCCGATCGAATAGCTTTGCTGCCAGCTCAGCCCGGCGGTCCCGCTCTGCAGCAGCCGCTCGCCGGGGCCGAAGCGGATCGCGCCGAGATCCTTTTTCGCGATGAAGGCGCGCACGGCATTCGGCCCGCCGACGGTGCGCAGCAGGCTGTCGTTCGCGGTGTTGTCGCTGTGGGTTATCGCGGTCTCGATCAGATCGCGGACGCTCATCGTCACCGACCCTTCGGCGCGGACGCGCGCGGCGAGCGGCTGGTGGAACAGCGTCAGATCCTCGGGGCCGATGCGGACGCGCTGGTCCATGCTCATCCGGCCCTGATCGACCGCGTCGAGAACGGCGAGCGTGACCCAAAGTTTCGACACGCTCTGCTGCGGGAACAGGTCGGGGCCGCGCTGCGCGAGCGCCCATTCGCCGTCGATGCGCTGCACCGCGATCCCGGTCTTGCCGGGAAAGGCGCGCCAAAGCGCGTAGATGCGGTCCTGAAGACCGGCGGGCGCGCGGCGGAAGCCGGGATCGGCCGGACCTGCGGGCCGGGGCATCTGCGAGCGCACGGGCTGACCGATCGGCACGGAGACCGAACCCGCCGGACCTCGCACCGCCGCCTGCTGCTGCGTGCGAGGTTGCGGCACGATCGCGGCGCTGCTGACGCAACCTGCAAGCACCGCGGCGCTCATCGACATCGCGAAGAGCGGCCTGCCGGAAAACCTAAGCTTCATTCAAACCCCGCACTGCGACTTTTATATTTTTCCCGACCCCATCGGTCGCCTCCTCGTCACGCAGGCGCGCGAGGCCGACCAGCGATTTGCGACGAATGATTCTTCTGTCGCGACCAGTGGCGGAACCCGCCCGTTTCCGGTCGGGTTTCCGGCCGTCAGGGCGCCGGCTTGGCGCGTACCATGTCGGGGTAAAGCCGCTTCAAGGCCGCGAGCTTCGGCGCATCCCAGCGAAGGATATAAGCATTTTTGGGATTGAGCCGCATGAAGTCCTGGTGATTCGCTTCCGCGGGATAGAAGCGCTTGTACGCTTCGATCGGCACGACGATCGGCTTTGCGAAATATTTGCCGCCACCGATCTGCGCGAGATAGGCGGTCGCGACCTGGCGCTGGCTGGCGTCGAGCGGCACGATCGCGGCGCGATATTGCGGCCCGGCGTCGGGACCCTGACGATTTTTCAGCGTCGGGTCGGCGATCACCGAAAAGAGAATGCGGAGCAGGCTGCCGTAGCTGACCTGCGACGGGTCATAGACGATACGCACCGCCTCGGCATGCCCCGACTTGCCGTCGTGGGTCCGCTCATATCTGGCGGTTGCGGCGTTGCCGCCATGATAGCCCGATTCGACCGAAATCACGCCTTTGACGTTGGAGAAGACGCCCTCGACACCCCAGAAACAGCCCCCGGCGAGCACTGCCGTGGCGCGCTTCGCATTGACTGCGGGATCGACGAGCGCGGCAGGCAGCTTGACGACGCTTTCGGCCTGCGCCGGGGTGCATTGCGCGACGATCGCCCCCGCGACCAGCGCCGTGACGGCGCGAAGGGCAAAGGCGCGCCGCAGCGGCGTCACACCGGGATCGGCAGCGCCGGCTGATTGAGGACGATGTACGTCGCGCCAATCGCGAAGCCGGCGAGCATGGTCAGGAACCAGTCGGAGCGGAGCATGGAGAGCATATGGGCCTCTTTTCATATCTTGTCGATTCGCGGCTTTGACCGCTTTGGTTACACCGACGATATGGAGCGCCCCGACCAGCCGTGCAGTGATGGCAGTCACCCTTAAAGGAAATGACTTACCATCCGGTGAACCGGGCGGTTAACCGCCGTTCAGGTTCAAATAGTCGCCGCCGCCACGATTACAAGACCGATCGGTACAAAATAATCTTGCGCAGGCAAATTGGCGTCCGGGGAACCGTCAGCTCAGCGCGGCGCATGCCTGCTGGATGCGCACGCAGGCTTCCTTCAGCACCGCTTCCGATGTCGCGTAGGAAACGCGGAACGCCGGCGACAGGCCGAATGCGCCGCCGTGCACCGCCGCGACCTTGGCGCTGTCGAGGAAATAGTCGATCAGTGCTTCGTCGCTGTCGATCAGCTTGCCGTCAGGGGTTTTCTTGCCGATACAACCCGATGCGTCGGGATAGACATAGAAGGCACCGTCGGGGACCGGGCAGTTGAGGCCCGGCGCGTCGTTGAGCATCGCCACGACCATGTCGCGGCGTTTGCGGAACGCGGCATTGCGGTCGTCGAGGAACTGCTGCGGCCCACCGAGCGCGGCAGCGGCGGCGGCCTGCGCGATCGAGCAGGGGTTCGACGTCGACTGCGACTGGAGCTTCCCCATCGCCTTGATGATCCACGCGGGACCGCCGGCATAGCCGATGCGCCAGCCGGTCATCGCATAGGCCTTCGAACAGCCGTTCACCGTCAGGATGCGGTCGATCAGGTCGGGGCAACGCTGCGCGAAGGTCGAGAATTCGAAATCGGCGTACCAGACATGCTCGTACATATCGTCGGTCATCACCATCACATGCGGATGGCGGCGGATCACTTCACCCAGCGCGTCGAGTTCCTCGCCCGAATAGGCGGCGCCCGACGGGTTCGACGGCGAGTTGAACATCACCCAGCGCGTCTTCGGCGTGATCGCGGCATCGAGCTGTGCCGGCGTGATCTTGTAGTTCTGCGCCGCGGTCCCTTCGACGATCACCGGGGTGCCGCCGGCAAAGGCGACGATATCGGGATAGCTGACCCAATAGGGCGCGGGGATGATCACCTCGTCGCCCTTGTCCACGGTCGCCACCAGCGCGTTGAACAGCGTGTGCTTGCCGCCGACGTTGACCGAAATCTGGTCGAGCCCATATTCGAGGCCGTTGTCGCGGCGGAACTTGCCGCGGATCGCTTCCTTCAGCGCCACCGTGCCGTCGACGAGCGTATATTTGGTCTGCCCGTTGCGGATCGCCTCGATCGCGGCTTCCTTGACGAAGTCGGGCGTGTCGAAATCGGGCTCGCCGGCGCTGAGGCCGATCACGTCGACGCCCGCCGCTTTCAGCGCCGTCACGCGCGCGGTCATCGCGAGCGTCGCCGAGGGCTGGATGCGCTTGAGCGCGGCGGAGACATGGGGCTGGAAGGTCGACATCGAAAAGCGTCCTTGCGAGAGGGCGAGCAGCGGATGAAATGGCAGAAAATTGCGCGCGGCCGCGCCTATAGTGTCCGACCGATATTCGCAAGCGCGCTGGTTGATAATTTACCTATGCGGCAGGCAGGTCAACCTATCGAGGATGCCGCAGCATCCGCCAGCCGCGCCGGGATCAATCCACGCAGCGAATTGCCGATAAAGAATCCGCTCGCCAGGTCGGCGGGCCGCAGGTGCGACTCGACCGCGCGCCCCTTGTCGATCAATTCGGCGCGCAGCACGCCGGGAAGCAGCCCGAGCGCGAGCGGCGGGGTCAGCAACTGGCCATCGCGCTCGACAAAGATATTGCTCCAGCTGCCTTCGGTAACAAAGCCCGGTTCGTCGACGAAGACGACCTCGGCGGCACCGCTTTCCCGCCGCGCGCCATCATAGGCATCGCGCAGGCTGGTCTTGTGCGTCAGCCGGAAGTCGCCCGCCGCCATCGGCGCGGGCAGTACCACGACCGGCACCGGCAGTTCGGCAAGCCGCGGCAGCGGCGACACCTCGACCGCGAGCGCGCCCGATGGCGCGAGGCGCATTCGCACGCGCGCGGCGCTGCGCAGGCGGAAGGTCGCCGACTGCAGGCTGTTGCGCGCGCCATGCCGATCGAAGGCAAAGCCCAGCGCCTCGGCGCTCGCCTTCATCCGCGCCAGATGGCCCTCGAGCCGCTGGACACCCTCGATCGGATCGAAGAACATGGTTTCGATCAGATCGAAACTTGCTCCCGCTGCGCTCACAAATTCCCCCTTCGCCAGACATTCGCGCCATTCCTCAGCCGGTTGGCTGTCGGCGACGATTCCGGAACCCAGCCCCAGCGTGGCGCATGCCGGCCCATCCTGCAAGCCGCCTTTCGGGAAGACGAGCGTCCGGATCGCGACATTGAAGGCCGCATCGCCCCCCGGCTCGATGAAACCGATCGAACCCGTGTAAAGACCGCGCGCGCCCTCTTCCAGCGCATCGATAATCTCCATCGCGCGTACCTTGGGCGCGCCGGTGATCGACCCGCAGGGAAAGGCGGCGCGCAGCACGTCGACCGCGCCTGCACCTTCGGGTAGCTGTGCGCTGACATCGGACACGAGCTGGTGGATCGTCGGGAAGCTTTCGACGCGAAACAGGTCGGGCACCGCGACCGATCCGGGCACCGCGACGCGCGACAGGTCGTTGCGGATCAGGTCGACGATCATCAGGTTTTCGGCGCGCTGCTTGGGATCTTCGGCAAGCCCGCGCGCCGCGGCGGCATCGGCGCCGGCGTCAGACAGCCGCGCCGCGGTCCCCTTCATCGGCCGCGCCATCACCTGACGCCCGCGCAGCGCAAAGAAGAGTTCGGGCGAATGCGAAACGATCGCCCGTTCGCCGCTCCAGATCACCCCGCCA
The DNA here is from genome assembly GCA_032154175.1 of Sphingopyxis sp. Classification (GTDB taxonomy): domain Bacteria; phylum Pseudomonadota; class Alphaproteobacteria; order Sphingomonadales; family Sphingomonadaceae; genus Sphingopyxis. The sequence continues at coordinate 8,638 of JALDYH010000157.1, forward strand.
TAGCCCGCGCGCGCCGTGCGCCGTAGCCGCGCGTGGACCGCTAGCGGGTTGCCCAGCAAGGGCACATCGGCGCGAAAGGTCAGATTCGCCTGATAGATATCGCCCGCCCGGATCAGCGCGAGCACGGCCTCGACCGCGGCCAGATAATCGGCGCGCGCAATGCGCGGCGCGACCGTGCCGATCCATGCCGAGGCCGGATCGGGGAGCAGGCCCGCCACGCTGCCGGCATCGATCCGTTCGACCTTTTCGAACAAGCCGAACCAGCCGAGCGGCATCTCGCCCGCTTCGTCGACGACCGTACCGCGCCAGGCGGGCGCGAGCCCCTTGCCCGCTTCGTATGACAGATAGCCTGCGGCATGGAGCCCGCGCGCCTGCGCCGCTTCGAGCGCCGAAAGCAACGCCGGGATCTCCGCCGCCGAACAGGCCGTCAGCACCTCGACCGGATCGACGAACAATCGCGCCGCCGCCGCACCCTCGGCGCGCGCGTCGTCGAGCAGCACGAAAGGCGGGCAGCCGGGTCCCGGAACAGGAATCGCGTCGCCGTCCGTCATCGCTATCTCACGGAATCGATCGCGCCGGCCGCGATCAGCGGTCGCGCTTCATGCGGATCGTGCGGCCGCCGTCGATGGTCGCGAAATAGCTGCCCATCGTTGCGACCTTGATCTTCACTTTCTGGCCCGGCTTGGGCTGGCGCGGCAGGCGTGTGGTGTCGATCTGGACCCACACTGCGTCGTCCTCCATCACCAGCGTATATTTTCCAGACCGGTCCATACTCACCGAACGGAGCGTGGTTTCGATTTCCTTGACCTCATCCTCGTCGCCGCCGAAAATTCCGCCGAGCTTGGGGAAGGAAAAGCCGAACAGCCCGCGCCGCGCCTTCTTGGCGGTCTCGCGATCGGTGAAGGTGATCTCGCGCGCCTG
>JALDYH010000016.1:0-45370 GCA_032154175.1 Sphingopyxis sp.
CCTCGTCATGATTGCCGCGCAGCGTGACTTCCTGATGCTCGATATCGTCATAGGGATAGCGCGAGCCGATCGAGCGCACTGCGGCCTCGATCTGTGCCATCACGAATTCCTTGTAGTCGTCGACATCGAACAGCGCCTGCGCGGTGTCGGTGACGCGCCACACGACCTGCGCCGCCATCTCGATCGGGTTGCCGCGCAGGTCGTTGACCTTGATCTTGTCCGAAATGACGTTGTTTGCGCGCACCGCGATCTTCTTGCGCGTCAGCCAGGGCAGGACCCAGCGCAGGCCTTCCTCGCGATCGGTGCCCTTGTACGCGCCGAACAGCTGGATCGCCGCGGCTTCATTGGGATTGATGAGGTAGAAGCCGCAGAGGATGAGTGTGCCAACCACTGCCGATCCGACGACAACGCCCCATTTCCATGCAACCTCGGCCCCGCCCAAATTGGTGAATCCCGCCCACGCGGCGAGCCCGAGCAGCAGCAGCCAGACGAGCAGCATCAGATAGCCGCTTTGCGTCAGCGCCCGCGTCTCGCGGCTGCGGTTCAGCGCGGGTGTTCCTCCATCGACCATTTTGCCCTCCGAATCATTCGATATAAAGATGATATCATATTTATATCGAATCAGGCGGCGGTCAATCGAGATTTGCAAGGCTGGCGTCGATGTTCGGCGACCGGTGGTGCAGGCTTGCCAGGACCTTTTACAATCCTGTCCCATAGCCGACGTCACGGCTGGATCGGATTGCTTCACCCTTGAACTGGCGATGGCGAGCCTGTAAGTCGCCGTGCATGCCGACGCGCGCCATCTTGAAGCATGACCTTGCAGGTTCGCTGGCGTCGGCGTCCTTTGCCGTTTCACCGCCTGAGGTGACGAAGATTTCCGGGGTCGCCGGCGCACCGCCGCCCCCCGTCTCCTGCTACGCCGGCTGATACTCCAGCCGCCTGGCCTGCGCGGTTTGCGTAGGCATCTCAATCTCAGGTGATTTATCATGTTCAATCGTCATGCGTCGGCGCTCGTGCCGACCTCTGCGTTCGTCCTGCTGTGGAGCAGCGGTGCAATCGTTTCCAAAATCGGCCTGCAATATGGTTCGCCATTCGCGCTGCTGATCGCTCGCTATGCCGTCGCCCTGGTGGCACTCGCAGGCTTTGCGATATGGAGCGGCTCCCTCCTTCCGGCTCGCGGAAGCCGTAAGCGCGTCATGCTCGTCGGGCTCTCGATCGCGGGTCTGTACTCGGCCTGTTATCTCCTCGCCCTCGACAACGGGATGACGCCGGGTGCGCTCGCCACGCTGCTTGGCATACAGCCGATCCTCACGCTGCTCCTCACCGAGCGGCGAGCGACTGGCCGTCGTTTTCTGGGTCTGGGCATTGCTCTCTTCGGGTTGCTGCTCGTTGTCTGGGACGGCTTGGTCGCGGCGCGATTTGATGCATTCGGGTTGCTGTTCGCCGGCCTGTCTCTGGCTGGCATTACCGGAGGTTCGATCCTCCAAAAGCAAGAGAGTCAGGCTCCCTGGGTCGTTCTTCCCATGCAATATGTTGTGGGACTGGCATTCGCCGGTGCCATCGCTCCGTTCGGACCGCTCCATGCGTCTTGGGAGCCGGGCTTCGTGCTGCCGGTGTTGTGGCTCGGGCTGGTCATCTCCGTAGCGGCAACATTTTTGCTCTACCGGTTGATCGCCCGGGGCAATCTCGTGAATGTGACGAGCCTCTTCTATCTGGTGCCTGGGGTAACCGCGGCCATGGACTGGCTGATTCTGGGTAATCCGATGTCGATCTGCGCGATCGGCGGATTGGCGCTGGTGGTGCTCGGTCTTTTAGCGGTGTTTCGCCAAGATCGTAGCTGAATAACCGGGGCGCCCCGCCATTTCATCGGGGCGCCCCGCTCGCCGGGCTTTGAAATAGCGGTAGAAACCGCTTCGCGTGACACTTAGCCGCTTGGCGAGGCGATCGATCTTCAACCCGCCGACCCCCTCGTCGATCAGCGTGCGCCGGGCCGCGTCGATCCAGTCTTTCTCGGCGGCCTTTGGCGCGCGCGGCCATGCTTTCCGGGGCTATTTCCCGGGTGCGGCATCGACCGCCCAACCCCATGCCTTCATCATGGCTTCGAAAAGATAGGTGTTGGGGAAATAGCCGCGGACGCGTTCGGCGCCCGCGCCGGTTGCGAGTGCCGCTACCTCCTCGCCGGTGTGCGTGTCGTTCACCAGCACATTCTTCAGACGGACGATGTCACCCTGCTTCGGGCCGGCTTTCCAGGCATCATAGCCCTCGAGAAGCGGCTCGCCGCGGCGGCCACCATCGACCTGAAGCCCGAAACTGTGATCGGCGGTGAACACGAGCAGCGTATCCTCAAGGTCGACCCGGCGCTCGACCTCGGCGATCAGCTTGTCGAAATCGACGACATTCTGAAGGCCTTCGCGCGGATCATCGGTATGAGCATCCCATTCGACCACGAGAAAATAGCCCTTGGGCGAGCGCTGCAGGATGTCGAGCGCTTTCAGCGTGGCGGCGTGAACATCCATCCGGTCGCCGACGACCACCGGGCGTGCATTGTTGCCCGGTACCTCGTCGAGCGCCGCATAGATCGGCCGCTTGTGCGTCTGGCTCAGCTTGTCGAAGCTTGTGCCTGCGGCGGCGAGCTGTTCGCCGATCTTGGCGCGCCCGGCACCGAACATGACATCGACCCCGTCGCCGAAGCGCGGCGTGAAGGCCTGCGGAAAGATGGTGCCCCATGTCTTGCGATCGTTCGAATGGGCATAGGCAGCGGCCGGCGTCGCGTCGGCGATCGATTGCGTCGTGATCACCCCCGTGAGCAGGCCATGTTCCTCGGCATATTCGAGGAGCGTCTTGGTCGGCGTGCCGTCCTGTCGTCCCCGCGCGGCGTCGGGCCCCTGGCTGATCACGCCGTTGCGCGTCTTGATGCCGGTCATGATCGACGACATGCCGTTGGCGGAATCGGAAACGAACTGGTCGACCGGCGAGGTTTCGCTAAGGCCGAGGTGCGGCCATTGCTGGATGCGCAGTTTCTGCGGTTCGCCGTATCCAAGCAGACTTGCGGCATGGATCACCGGCACGCCGCCGGCGTCGGCGAGAAACACGATGATATTCTTCGCTTTGCCGGGCGCTTCTGCGCTCGGCGCGGTCTCGGCCGGTGCGGTCTGGGCGCTCGCCGGAAGGGCGGAGGCGGTCGTGAGCAGAAGGCAAAGGGACAGCAGGTTTTTCTTGTTCATCGTCATTTCTCCGATCAGAATTTATATTCGAAGCCGAAGCGGAATTTCCGCCCCGTCAGGCTCGCGTCCTCGACGAACTGGCGGTATCCCGAATAGGAAACCTGCGGTTCGTTGGTCAGGTTGGTCACCGAGGCATAGGCCTTGAGGTTCTTCGCGAAGCTATAGGCGGCGCGCACGTCGATGCGCTTTTCGGCGGCGTAGAATTCGTCGCTTTCGATGCTGTCGCCGAGGCCCTCCACATAATCGTCGCGGTAGATGTAATCGCCACGGATTTCGAAACCGCGCCAGGCCCATTCGAGCGACGCGTTGAACAGGAATTTCGAGAAGCCGGGGACCGGCAGGCTCCGGTCGTCGTCGCGGTTCGGATAGGTCGCCTTGCTGTCCGAGAAGGTGGCGCTGACGCTCGCGCTGAGGCCGCGTAACGGTCCGGGCAGGAAGGTGAAGCGCTGCCGCGCGATGAGTTCGATGCCGTAGTTCTTTGCTGTCGATCCGTTGAGCGGGACTTCATATTCGAAGTCGCCCTCGGGATCGAAGATCGGGATGCCGCCCGCGTCGACGTCGCTGAAATTATAGACCTGCGTGTAAGAGAAATTCTTCACATTCTTGTAGAAGACGGCGACGCTGTAGAGGCCGCCGCTGTCGGTATAATATTCGAGCTGCGCGTCGAAATTGTCCGAGAGCGCCGGCCCGAGATTCGGGTTGCCGTCGACGATGTCGCCGTCCTCGTTCACGAAGCGCCCCGCGGTCAGTTCGCTGAGGCGCGGGCGCCCATAGCTGCGGTTGTAGCTTTCACGCATGATGAGGTTCGGTGCGAGCTCGTGGCGGAAATGGATGCTCGGCAACCAATAGCCATAGGAGTCGCCTTGCCTCGTCTCGGTAAAGCTCGCCTCGCCGTCGAGGTAGCTGACCTGGTAGTTGGTGTTCTTCCAGTTCACATGCTCGTAGCGCACGCCGCCGATGACGCTGTGGCCGCCGAGGCGCCAGGTGCCCATGACATATCCCGCAGCCGTCTCTTCGGAGGCATCATAATCCTCGAAATAGCTGTCTTCGAGTGAATCCTCTTCTTCATAGCTGAAGAGGTCGGGATTGCTCCTTAGCAGCGCGACGCCCTTCGCCGGGACCACGTCGAAATATTTGATCCCTCCGAGAATGGCTGCATTGTTCGGCGTCACGACCTGCGCATAGGGGAAAGCATCGTCCATCGAGTAGACGTCGGTCACCTGATCGAAGCGCGGCGTGCTGCGATAATATTTCGCGCCCGTCTTGAGCGTGAACGCACTCGCGCCGAGGTCGAATTTGCGCTCGAAATCGGCACGGGCGCTGAAGACGTCCTCGGTGCGCACCGAATTGTTGAGGATCAGTTCGCCTTCGGTGACAAACGACAGGTCGGTCGGATCCCGGCCACTCAGTTCGTTGATGACGACCTGCCCGCGCGACGGGTTGATCAGGTGATATTCGAACTGGAGCCACGGATCGTCGGGTTCCATGACGAAGTTCAGTTCATTGTCGTTCGTCGTCGTCTGCTTGTTGCGCGAATAGAAGAAATCGTAGGTCAGCAGGCTGTTGGGGCTTTCGTGCCGGCCGCCGAGATTGATCGAGTAGAGGTCGGTCTTGCGGTCGTCTTCGGTGCCGATCCAGCCGCGCGAGGCCCGTGATCCGTCGTCGCCGGGGGAGCCGCGGCCATAATCGGGGGTCAGTTCCTCATAGGTCTTGCGACCGCCGATGGCGTCCTGGAACCGGGTGTCGATGTCGATATCGGTTTCATATTTCACGCCACGGCGGTTGGCGTTGCTGTAAAACATACGCGCGTAAAAGGAGTTGAACGGGTCGGTCCGGAAATCGAGGTTGAGGTTTGCGGTCAGCGTTTTGGTGACGCGCGTGTCATATTCCCAGTGCGAGGCCTCCATGAACCAGACGGGGTCGGAAATCTGGCCGAGGTTGAGGGAGGGGTTGTTCGCCGGCGTGACCTGCACCCAGTCCATGTCGCGGTTCAGCGAATAGCGATCGGTCCGGTAGCTACTGATCGTCCCGCTGATACCGAAGTTCCGGTCGCCGCCGCCGATGCTGAGAAGGTCCGAATATTGCGCCGTCACGGCGTGACCGAACTTCTCGGGGAGATCGCTGTAGATACCGCCGACATCGACGCTGATTTCGCGTCCGCTGCGCTGGAAGGCGCTGCGGGTGACGACGTTGACGATGCCGCCGATCGCGTCGCCGTCGCGATCGGGCGTCGGCGCCTTGATCACTTCGATCGTCGTGATGCCGTCGCCCGAGAATTGCGTGAGCCCTATGCCCCGTCCGCCGCCCGAGGTCGGGACGCGATTTCCGTCGATCTGGAAGCTGTTATAGTCACCCTCGATGCCGCGGATGTTGATCCCTGTCGGCGATCCGTCCTGATCCGTGTCGACGCTCAGGCCCGGGAGGCGCTGAAGCGCGTACCCGATGTTCCCGTCGGGCGACGGTCCGAAGGTCTCCTCGGACACAATATTGACGATGCCGTTGGCTGTCTTCTGCTGGTTGATCGCCAGCGCCTGGCCCGACGCCGCTGCGCGAACGACAATATCCTCGCCGCGAAGCGCGCTGCTCGTCAGCCCGATGTTCGCTTCGGCATGGCCGCCCTGTGGCATATCGACCGAGTAGGTGGCCCGGTCCAGACCGACATAGTCGATCTGCAGCGTCACGCGGCCCGACGGCACAACGACATGGAACCGGCCGTCTTCCAGCGTGTAATCCTGGGCATTCGAACCTACGACCCGAACGATCGCGCCCCGGAGCGATTGTCCCGTTGCTTCGTCATACACGCGGCCGGTGACGGTCCCGTGGGTGCTGTCGGCTGCAGCCGCTGCGGCAGCGGTTGTCACCTGCGCCTGCGCCGTGCCGACGGCGAGAGCAACGATCGCCGTTGAAGCGAGCATGGTCAGTGGCCGCATCGGCCGAAACGTCGTCATGGTGATTGTCCCCTGTGTTCGAGGCGAACGGGCCGCCTCCGGATTATGAGCGCATGTTTCCGCGCTCCGGGGCCGAACGGCTTTCCGAAGTCGCAGGATGTGGTCTTGTTTGAAATTCGGGCGCGGCCTGGCTTGTTGAACCAGCTCGATTCCTTGCCGGGTCCGACGCGATTTCGATTATTTCCGATATGTCATCTGTTGCCGTTATTATGGTCTTCTTGCCGGCGTCAGCTAGGTTCGCGACATGACAGCGAGGTTACATTCGCCGCCGGCAAATTGTTAAAAAATGCTAATGTTCCGGCCGTCACATATATGTCCTCAAGCTGTCGTAACGGGGCCGGGACGGCGTAAAACAGGCTGCGGGCCTGCGCCCGTTCGGCACGGGATTTCGACAGGCAGATGGAGACGCTGGAAGCCGACCGGAAAACAGGCGCAAGACGCCACGAGGCCGAGCGCGAGCGTCGCACGATCCTTTTGGTCGAGGATGATCCCGATCTGGCTGTGTTTCTGATCGAGAGCCTCGATGCCGGCGGTTACACAGTCGAATGGGCGGCCGATGGCCTGACCGGACTTGCGAACGCTCGCCGCGGCGCCTTTGATGCGATCATTCTCGACCGGATGTTGCCGGTTATGGATGGTCTCTCGGTCCTTGAGGCGTTGCGAAGCGAAGGGAACAACGCGCCCGTCATCTTTCTCTCGGCGATCGGCACCGCCGATGAGCGGGTGCGGGGCTTGCGTGCGGGGTCGGACGACTATCTGGTGAAACCCTTCGAGCTGGCGGAGCTGATGGCTCGTCTTGAAATATTCTATCGTCGTCAGATCGCGTCCCCGGCCGCAGCGACCCGTCTTGTCGCCGCCGATCTGTCGCTCGACCTGCTCGCCTCGCGAGCCATGCGCGCAGGAAAGCAACTCCTGCTTCAACCCCGCGCCATGCAGCTTCTCGAATATCTGATGCGCAGCCAGGGGCAGGTCGTCACCCGATCCATGATCCTGCAAAAGGTGTGGAACTATGACTTCGACCCCGGCACCAACGTGATCGACGTTTATATCAGCAATTTGCGTAAGGAGATCGACCGGCCGGGGCTCGCGCCGCTGCTCCATACCGTTCGGGGCAAAGGATATCGGCTGGGACCGCTCGCGTGAATGCCCGCGTCAACCATCATCGATGGTCTGTCGAACGCCGGCGTGATGCCCGTGTCGACGGTGGCCTGGCGGCGAGCGAAGAGCATGGTCCGGGCGGCGCGCGCTCGTCTCTGCGCGTAGGAGGTATCGCTCCCTGGCGGTCGACGAGCGGGCGATTTGTGTTGCTCAGTCTCGCCATATGCCTCGCCTGCGTCGTGCCGGCCCTCGGCTATGTCTACCATGAGATCGATCGTCTCCTGCTTGCTGAATTCCAGCGGCCGCTCGAATACCGGCAAGGCAATCTTCTGAAGCATTTCGACAAGGGCGGCATCGCCGAGCTGCAGACCTCCGTCGCCAGCCGCGCGAGCCGGGCCTATCAGGATCAGACCGCGGTTCTTCTTGTGGATCGCCGCGGCAGAAAGCTGGCAGGAAATCTGGCGGACTGGCCGCAAGGACTGGCCGCGCCGCGCGAATGGGCGCCCGCCATGCTGCATCGCGACGGTTCCGGGCGCCCCGAAGAATTTCTCGTACTGACGACCCGTTTGCCTTCCGGCGAACGGCTACTGCTCGGCGGTTTGCTGGACAATCGCGCGTCGATGCAGGCTACGTTGCTACGCGCATTATTTGCCGCTCTCGCTCTTGCCGTCCCGATCGGGTTGGCCGGGAGTCTCGTCTTCGTTCGCGAGATGAACCGCATGGTTGCGGCAATCTCCGCTGTCGGCGAGCATGTCGCCGCGGGCGATCTCGGGCGCCGTGCGGAGATCGATGGCAGCGGCGATCCGGTCGACCGGCTCAAGCTTTCGCTCAATGCGACTCTCGACCGGATCGAAACTCTCGTCGAGGAGCATCGCACGCTTACGGATGCGCTCGCGCATGATTTGCGCTCGCCGCTTACGCATATCCATATCCAGGTCACGCAAGCCTTGCATGAGCCATCCGGGACCGATCAACGGGCTCGATTCGATGTCATATCGAAAGAACTCGGGCGTTTGCTGCACATGCTCGAAAGCGCACTTGAGATCAGCCGCGCCGAGGCCGGCATCGGGCGCCGGGATTTCGAATGTTTCGACGCGGGAGCGGTCCTTCGTGACCTCGGCGAGATTTACCAGCCGGCGGCACAGGCGAGCGGCGTGAATGTAACGGTCGTTTGCGCGCCTGATCTGGGCGTGAGCGGCAACCAGGGGCTTGTCGCTCGCGCCCTTTCAAATCTGATCGACAACGCTCTGAAATATGGATCGTGCGGCGGCGAAATTACCTTGGAGGCGTCGGCCACGCAAACCGAAGTCCATCTCGCGATAGCCGACCGGGCAAGCGGGATTCCGGCGGCGCGGCACGCAGAAGCGATGCGCAAATTCGGCCGACTGGATCATGCGCGGAGTACGCCCGGCAGCGGACTTGGTTTGAGCCTCGTAAAGGCCGTCGCATCACTTCACCGGGGCAGGTTCGCGTTGGAGGAGAATCATCCGGGGCTTCGCGCTGTCTTGATCATGCCCCGCCATATCTCGAGACATTCCGATCAGCTCGGGTCGATCCAATCAATCTCCGCTTGAACAAGACCGCGTGAAAGCAGACCGGCTGACAGGGGGCATTTTCAATCGCGTGCGGCCCCTGCCTTGTCCGTCGCGCTACTTTCCAGGCGGCCGAGCACAATGCTTTCGCCCTGTCTGGATGGGGCGAGAATGCCCTCGTCGGATTTGCCTCCGATCGCGACCGCATAAGGGGTGGCACCGATCGCGGCGCGGACCTTGGCGAGTTTGAAACGCCTCACACCTTGCTCCTTGCGACGGGCAGGGGGTCGTCGGGGAGCGGGATGAACTCCCGGTCGTCGGCATCGGGAAGTTTCATGCGCCCGGCTTTCCAGTCCTCGGCTGCCTGCGCGAGCCGATCATGCGACGAGGAAACGAAATTCCAATAGAGGAAACGCTCGCCGATCGGTTCGCCACCGAGCAGCATCACCGCAGACGCTTCGGCGGCGCGGACGCGCGACGCGCCGGCGCCGAGGACCAGCATCCTGCCCGCGTCGAAGCGCGCGCCATCGACCTCGACTGCGCCGGTCGCGATGTAGAGCGCGCGCTCGGAAAAGCCGTCGGGGATTTCGGCGGTGGCGCCCGCCGCCATGTCGAGATGGGCATAGAAGAGCGGTGAGTGCGTCCGCGCGGCGGCGGTCAGTCCATAGGCGCTCCCCGCGATCAGATGGCCGCGGACCCCGCCGTCGCTCCAATGCGGCAGATCGGCGCCGGCATGATGCGAGAAGCTTGGCGCGTCCTCCTCGTTAGCGGTCGGCAGTGCGACCCATGCCTGGATGCCATGGAGATGGTCGCCGGTCGCACGCGCCTTTTCGAAACGTTCGCTGTGGGTGATGCCGCTGCCCGCGGTCATCCAGTTGACTTCGTTCGGCCGGATAGCCTGTTCGGACCCGACGCTGTCGCGATGCATGATCTCGCCCGAAAAAAGATAGGTCACGGTCGACAGGCCGACGTGCGGATGCGGCCGCACGTCGAGGCTGCGGTCGGCGCCAGCGGCGACGTCGAGTGGTCCCATATGGTCGAAGAATATGAAGGGGCCGACCATCCGCCGCCGTGCGAAAGGAAGCACCCGGCCGACTTCGAGCCCGCCGCCGAGGCTACGCCGGCGCTGTTCGATCACCATCTCGATCATCTCTTCATCTCCTTCTTGCGGTCAGCCGTCGACGATATCGGAATATTCGGGGTGCGCGGCATAGAAGCGCGCCATGAAACTGCATTTGAGCACAGCCTTGCGCCCGCTCGCGCGGATGGCGGCGAACACGCCCTCGGCGAGGCGGGACCCGATGCCCTGTCCCGAATATTCATAGGGCACCTCGGTGTGCGTCAGCACCATGCGCCCATCCTCGATCCGGTAGTAGGCGGCAGCGATCGCATCGTCGCCCAGTGCCAGCTCGAAACGATGTTGTTCGGGATTTTCGATGATTTCGGACGGCATCGCGATCTCCTCCATGGCGGCCCCGCCACATGGGGCCAGGGTGAAGGCGGCTTCCCCCGAACTCAACCGGAGAAGCCGCCCTCGATCGGCTCAACCGCGCTGCGAGTCGAGCATTTCATGCTCGTTCGCAACTTGTTGCGCCTTGGCGTAGCTTTCGATGAGCAACTGATAGGGCGGGAAGATCCTGGTATAGACCTCGGCCCATTCGGCAGCATCGTCACGGTGCCAGGTGCGCTGCAGTTCGGAAGCAACGGCGGCGGTGTCCATCGGCACGACGCCCGCCTGAACGACACGCGCGAGGGTGATCTCCTGCGCCATCTTTGAATAGGTGCCCGACGCGTCGACGACCGCGAACACCTTGTATCCCTCCTGCACCGCGCTGATCGACGGGAAGGCCATGCAGACGCTGGTGATGGTGCCCGCGATGATCAGCGTTTTGCGGCCGGTTTCCCTGACCGCGGCGACAAAGTCGGGATTGTCCCACGCGTTGATCTCGCCGCGGCGCGCAACATATCTGGCGTGCGGGGCATTTTCGTGGATTTCGGGGATCAGCGGGCCATTGGGGCCCTGCGGTACCGATGCGGTGGTGATCACCGGCATGTTCGTCAGCGTCGCCATTTTGGCGAGCGCGGTCGCATGACCCCGCAGCACCGGAAAGGGCATGTCGGCGACGGTCTGGAACAGGCCGCTCTGGTGGTCGATCAGCAGCATCGCCGCGTCGTCGGGGTCGATCACCGGACGGGCGCCGTTGAAGTTTGCGGGTGTGGACATCGGCTTTCTCCATAATTTCGGGGAAAGCCCCGCACGCGGATCGCGCGGGGCCGGGTATGTCAGTCAGCCTTGTCGTATCCGAACTGCAGGCCGGCGGTGCCGCCGGTTTCGATGAACAGGTTCATGAAAGCGGGAACGGTCTCGCTGCGTTTCCAGTCGCGCTGCAATTCGCAGAAAAGCTGGGGCACCGAGATCATCTTGCCGCCCGCCTGCTCGATACGGCGGAGCGCAGCCTCGTGCGCCGCGATCGAGGTGCCGCCGACAGCATCGATCGGGACATAGACCTCATAGCCTTCTGCGAGCGCGTCGAGCGCGGGGAAGGTGAGGCAGGCCTCGGTCCACAGCGCGGTCATGATCAATTTCTTGCGCCCGGTCGCTTCGACCGCCTTGCGGAATTCGACATCTTCCCAGCTGTTGATGCTGGTCCGGTCATAGGTCGGATAGTCGGCGAGCGCCTTGCGGACCTGCGGCACCGGCGGCTTGTTGAGCCCGGTTTCGACGTTCACGGTCGAATGGACGATCGGCAGGTTATAGGCGACCGCTGCCCTGGCGCAGCCGACGATATTGTTGACCAGCAATTGCCGGTCCATCGAGGCGATCGAATTCACCTGCACCGGTTGATAGTCGATGATGATGAAGGCCGAATTCTGCGGAGTCAGCAGATGGTCGGCTTTCGGATCGCGGATCGCTTCACTGGTCATGGTCGGTTCCTTTCGTTGACTGCGCCCGATGTCGAACCGGGGGCCGGCTGGACGCCATACCGCCCCCGCAAAAAGGAAGGCCCGGTCCCCCGCGAGGAACCGGGCCTCCTGTCAGGCCGCGACGCGGCCGAGTTTGCCGCTGTTGAAATCGTCGAACGCCTGACGGATTTCGGCATCGCTGTTCATCACGAACGGGCCATAGCCGACGATGGGTTCGTCGATCGGCTCGCCGGTCAGGACGAGCAGCGTGGTGTCGCCATCGGCGCGCAGGCGAACCTCGCCGCCTTCGCGGCTCAGCATCGCCATTTCGGCCTCGCCCACTTCCTGCTCGCCTTCGACGGTCAGATGTCCGGCAAGCACGACGAGCATCGCGGTATGCCCTTCGGGGAGGGGCAGCGTCATGTCGGCGTCGCGGGCGAGCCGCAGATCCCAGACGTTGATCGGCGTAAACGTCTTTGCAGGTCCCTTGACGCCGCCGAAATCCCCGGCGATGACGCGGGCCACCCCGGCGTTGTCCGGAAGCTCCGCGACCGGAATATCGGCGTTGGTGATGCCCTGGTATCCGCCGGGCGCCATCTTGTCCTTCGCCGGCAAATTGACCCACAGTTGCACCATTTTGAACGGCCCGCCGGTCTTGGCAAAGGCCGGCGAATGATATTCCTCGTGCAGGATACCGCCCGCGGCGGTCATCCACTGGACATCGCCGGGGCCGATCACGCCGCCGTTGCCGGCCGAATCCTTGTGCTCGACCTCGCCGTCATAGACGATGGTGACGGTTTCGAACCCGCGATGCGGATGCTGGCCGACGCCGCGCCGCTCGGCCGTCGGCGCGAAATAGTGCGGCCCCGCATAGTCGAGCAGCAGGAACGGGCTGATATGCTGCCCCAGCGTGTTGTAGGAAAAGAGCGAGCGGACGGGGAAACCGTCGCCCACCCAGTGGCCGCGATCGTTGCCGTAGCGGCCCAGTATCGTCTTGTGCATCGTTCATCTCCTGGAAGAGCGACTCCACCGGCCGCTCCTGACTTGCGATGAACATGAGCCTGCATCGCTGGAGCCGAAAGATTGCGATTTCGGACGCAGCGTCCTACGGGTGGAACGATGCGGGATCTCAATGACCTCTATTATTTCGTTCAAATCGTCGATCATGGCGGCTTTGCGCCCGCAGCGCGTGCCATAGGGCTTCAGAAGTCGAAGCTCAGCCGGCGGCTTGCGGCGCTCGAGGACCGGGTCGGCGTGCGCTTGCTCAATCGCTCGTCGCGACGCTTTTCGATCACCGAGGTGGGACAGGAATTTTACCGTCATTGCGTCGCAATGCTGGTCGAAGCAGACGCCGCCGAGCAGGCGATCGCCGAACTGCGGGCCGAACCGCGCGGAGTGATCCGCATGGCGTGCCCGGTCGGCTTGCTGCAATTCCAGTTCAGCGGACTCATCGCGCGCTTCGCAAAAGCCAATCCCGCGGTGGAGGTGCATCTCAAGAGTTTCAATCGCCCGGTCGACGTGATCGCCGAAGGGTTCGATCTAGCGATCCGCGTCCGCTTTCCGCCGCTCGATGACACCGGCCTTGTCATGCGGAAGCTCGACGACAGCGAGCAATGCCTTGTCGCGAGTCCCGGCCTGCTCCCCGCTTCGCCCGGCTCGCCTGCCGATCTGCGCGGCCTTCCGAGCCTCGACCTCGGGCCGCCGCGATCCGACTATCACTGGGAGCTAGCCAGCGCCGACGGACAGACGGCGAGTGTTCCGCACGCACCGCGCATCGTTACCGACGACATGGCGACGCTGCGCGCTGCGGCGATCGAGGGGCTCGGGGTCGTGCAATTGCCGACCCTGCTGATCTGGCCCGACGTTCAGGCCGGTCGGCTGGTTCATGTGCTGCCCGGCTGGCGTCCGCCCGCCGCGATAGTGCATGCGGTATTCCCCTCTCGCCGCGGCCTGCTGCCGTCGGTCCGGGCCTTGCTCGACTTTTTCGCGCATGAATGCGCGGTCCAGCGCCGCGTGGCGGAAACCGCGCTCCGATCCCGGTCGCGTTGAGCGGTCCGGAGATCAAGCTCGGCGGGCACGCTTGGCCTGAATCATGAAACGACGATGCCTTTTTGCCCCTCGGCCGGGATAAAGCCGCCGGGCGCAACCGGCCGGTCGTGGAACCGGAAGTCAGCCGCGATCTAGCACCAGGCATCCAGTGTTTCCAGATCTTCGACTGCAGCGAAGGCGCGTTCGGCTACCGCGCAGCAAATTTCTTCACGCTGCCACTCCGGCAGGCACATCGCCCAGGAACAGCTGTACATCGCATGACGGCGATGCTCCAGCCAGGCCTCGGCTGGATCGAGATGGATCCCTTTCTGCGCCAGCACCGTCAAATACCGGTCGAGCAGATCGCGTTCGGCGTGGCGGCGATCCTCGATGCTGAGCGATGTGACGATGAAATAGGAAAAGTCATGCGCCCAGAATCCGTGCATCGTGGATTGCCAGTCGAGAAAGCCGGCCGCGCCGTCGGGGGTTGTGAACGTGTTTCCGACATGGCTGTCGCCGTGGACGAAGCAGTGCGCGCGCCCCACGTCGGTGCGGAGGGCCCGCAGCACCGGTTCGCGCAGCTTTTCGAATGACCGGAATGGCTTCGATACGAATTTCCCCCGCGGCAGGCGGATGCATCGTTCCCAGGTTTCGCGGCTGAGCAGCACTTCACAGGACTGCAACAGCGATCCGCCTCCTGCCAGCCAGCGCATCGTTTTCAGCTCGGGAGACATCCAGTAAGCGGCGTGAAGGTGGGCAAGTTCCTCGACGAGCACGGCGGCGCTGGCCGGCGTCAGCGGGGCGAGCGCCGTGCCGAAGCTCGCATTGCGCGCGAGCAGATCGTCAAGAAGCAGGAAGGATCGATTGGTTGCGGGATCGATCGCCGCCAGAATGGCCTTTGGTATGTCCATCTCCAGCGTCGCGGCCACCTCGTTGAAGAAGGCGGCCTCGCCTGCATATACGATCAGCATGTCGTCGGTCAGGCTATGGCTTTCCAGGCCGCCTTTGAACCACATGGTCGGGGGAAGGCGGTGGCGGTGTCCGTCCTCGTTATATTCAAGCAGGAGGCGCACTTTCGTCGCCGTGCCACGGATGATGGTGCCGGGCTGCACCGCCTGGACGACGGTACCGGGATAGCGGGCGGCCAATACAGCGGTCAGCCATTCAGCCGTGATATCCTCGACCGAACCGGGTGAAAAATCGACCGGCATGAACTTCTCCATTTCTTCTTTCAGTTCCGACAATCAGCGCGTTTCTTCAGCGCCGATCACGCGCTGCCGGACGCCTTCGAGTTCGGATGTGGTCAGGCCCGAGGCGAGCAGGTAGTTCATCACCGAGCCGTGCCGGTCCCGGACTGCCCCCTGCGCCGCATCGAGATAGGCGGGTGTCACCGCCAGCATCGCGCGGAGTTCCTGATCGGCGGGCCGCGCTCCCGATTGGTCAAACAGCTGCTGGCCGAACGCGCGGGTGAATTCCCGCGTCACGATTTCTGCCGATTTCATGTAGTCGGCGCGGATGGCGTTCGCATCGACGCCCACCAGTTCGAGCAGCATCGCGACCAAGATGCCCGTCCGGTCCTTGCCTGCGGTACAATGAATCAGCACAGGGCCTTCGGTCCTGCCGATCCGGCGTACGGCTTCGGCGAAAAACGGCCGGTAGAGCGGGTCGAACGGCAGGTCGCGGTAAAATGCGGTATAGGCCTCGTCGATGCTGGCGGCCTTCGTTCGGGCCGCCATGAACATCTCGAAGTGGGGTGCTTCTCGCGCCGTGCCTTCGCGAAGCGAGAGCCGGTCACCCATTTCATCGGGCCAGGGCGACGGGTCCCGGGCCTGCTCGTCCGGATAGCGAAGATCGACGATCAGGCCCCACGGGCGTTGCAGGATGTCCGCGCGGCTTGCCCTGTCGAGGCGGGCGAGGTGTCCGCTACGGAAAAACCGCCCGGCGGGAAGGGGGCGCGGGCCCGCGATCATACTCTTCGCGAAATCGCGAAAATTTCTGAGGCCACTTAGTGCGTGAGGCATGTTGGCTGACCGGGGGTGCTGCCGGTGTCGGGCCGGTGGATGCGGGCGATGGCGTGGCCGCGAAAGGTACCGAGCCAGATTTCATGGTCGACCTCGATGGCCGTGGTCGCGTTGCCGAACGCCGATGTCCCCGGACAGCTCGCCAGCAGCCGGGTCTCGAGCGTGTCGGGATCAATCGCGGCGGCCGACCAGCCGAGGATGCAGTCGGGCCGGGCGAAGCAGGCAGCCGCATCGGCGGCAGCACCGTTGAAACCCGCGGTGAGCAGATGTCCCTTGCTGTCCCAGCGGAGGTTGTCCGGGCTGAAATCCAGCCGTGCCCGATCGATCGACGCGGTCGACCGACCGCGCAGGGTGATCCGCCAGATCTCGCGCGTCCCCGTCACCGCGACGAAGAGCCGCTTTCCGTCGTTGCTGGCCGCGATGCCGTTCGCGACCGACGCGGCGCTTCCGGCGACGGTCGACCAACCGTGGCCGGGCAACCAGAGGCGTACATCCCCGGTCGGCGTTCCTGCGGCCATGCCCTTGGTGAAATCCTGTCCGGGCGTTGCATATTTGGTCGCCGCCAGCGCGCCGCCCGGAAGCGGCACGATGCCGTTCGCGGCCATGTCGGGGGGCGTCCTGACGCAGCCACGCCAGGTCAGCCGGGCGTCGGCCGGAGCGATGTCGAAAATCTCGATGGTGCCGCGCGCGTGGTTCACGGCGAATAGCTGGGGCCGCGGTCCCTGCCGCACAGCGATCCCGTGACCCGCGAACGCGCCGGGCGTCAATCGCCCCGGGCAGTGGCTATTCGCCATGGATATGGGCGGATTTTCCGGCACATCGACCGCAATCACGCTTGCTGTGCCGGTACGGGCGTCGAGCCGGAACAGCCCGGCGCCATTGACCGAGCTGGCGATGATCCATGGCGTGCCTTCGACGCGTTCAAGATCCTCGCCATTCTCGACCCCGCAGATCAGCGACGGATCGCAGGGAGGTGCCTGCAGCGCGAGCGCGGCGGAAAGAAGCGCGGCGATCATGGCGTGACATCCATCCTAGAAGCGGCCGACTGCGTGGAAGCGCTCGCGTAGCTCGCGTCCCGAACGGGCGAAGAACAGCGCGGCAAGGGGCAGCGCACAAACCGGTAGAAGGATCGCGTAGCGGATCGAATGTTGCGACCCCGAGACGGCAACGAGCATGTCGCTCGCCGCCCCGGTCAGCAACGGGGCCAGCCCGACCCCTATGATGCTTGGAACCGCAAGTAGCGTCGCCGACGTGATCGCACGCATATCCGATGGAACGCTCGCTTGCGCGGCGGCATTGGTGGGGGCGATGAAAATATGCATCAGGAAGACCGCGACGAGCCCCGAAGCGAGGGCCGCGACGGTCGACGGGACGAGTATCTGGATCAGCATCAGTGGCAGGGCGACAAGGCTTGCCCATGCGGGTATCCGGCCGAACCACGCGGCATCGCGCAGCGCCAGGCGGTCGACGAGATAGCCGCCGAGCAGCGCGCCCGCACCGCCGCCGATCCCGAACATCAGAGCGAGCGCGGTTCCTACCTCTGCCGCCGAAAGCCCGTGAACGCGCATATAGAAGGGCGCGGACCAGTTCTGGAAGCCGTAGAGGGCGAAGGCATGGCAGGTCGCGGCGAAGAGGAGGGCGCGGAACGAAGCGATGCGCCAGAGGCTGGCGAGTGCGGCCGCCATCGTGTCGGCACGCAGCCCGGCTTCGTCGGCCTTTTCCGCCATGACCTGCCGTGCCGGTTCGCGCATGCGCCAGACGAATGGCGTTGCCGCCATGCCGACGAGGCCGAGCAGCAGGAAGGTCTCGCGCCACCCGAGCGCGGTGCTGATCCAGCCCGCAGAAAGAAAACCGAGCATCGTCCCGGCAGGCACGGCGAGCGCCATGACGGCGAGCGCCCGGCCGCGGCGCTCGGCGGGGACGACATCGCCGATGAGCGAGTGGCTGATCGGTCCGCTGCCTGCCTCGCCGAGCGCGACGCCCATCCGCAAGAGAACGAGCGTCCAGAAGCCGCTCGTCCAGTGAACGAGCGCGGTCATCAGGCTCCACAGGCCGACGCTTGCCGCGAGCAGCCGGGTGCGGTGCGTGCGGTCGGCGAAGCGGGCGATCGGGATGGCGAGCGTCGCATATAGCAGGGCGAAGGATATGCCGGTCAGCGCGCCGAGTTGGGTATCCGAAAGCCCGAGGTCGCGCTTGATCGGCTCCTGCAGGATCGCGAGGATCGAGCGGTCGACATAGTTGAGGAGCGCGATCAGGAAGAGCGCAGCGACGGTCGCTCGTCCGGCGTTGGCGGCCGTGCCGGATACGGGCGTCGGCGCATTCATTGCCGCCGCCCGCCCGGCGGACCTGCCGTGCCTGCGTGCCGGTCAGAAGGCATAGCGGGCGGTCACCCCATATTGTCGCGGTGTGCCGAGACGGATCTGATCGCCATTGGCGCTGAGCGCCGATCCCGCGATATAGGTCTCGTCGGTCAGGTTGCGGCCCCACAGCGAAAGGCTGATGCGCTCGCCGGGGAGCTGATAGGTGAGGCGGGCGTCGAGCAGGCCGTAGGACGGCTGGACGAGCCGGTTCGAGGCGTCGAAATAGACCTTCGAAGAATAATAATAGCTCGCGTTGGCGTCGAGGCTCGAGCCATTTGCAAACGGCACCGTGTAACTGGCGCTGACGGTGCCGGTGAAATCGGGCGCACGCATCATGCGGTTGCCCGATACGTCGAGCGTGGTCACGATATTGCCCGCATTGGCCGGGCCGGGGGTTCCGCCCGGCGGGACCGGATTGGTCAGCGCGCGCGGGACGAACTGGCCGCCCGACAGGAAATCGACAAACGTCCCCTTCATCAGGTTGGCGCTGGCGGAAAGGCGCAGCCGGTCGGTCGGCGCCGCCTCGATCTGGAGTTCGCCGCCATAGACGCGCGCGCGTTCGGCGCTTTCGAGCAGCGACGCGCCGGTCGCGACATCATTATATTGCTGCTGCAGATTCTTGTATTTGTAATAGAATCCGCTGAGATTGACGCGCAGGCGCCGGTCGAGCAGGTCGGACTTGATCCCCGCCTCATAAGAGGTGATCGTCTCCGGGTCGATATAGCCGCCCGGCACCAGCGTATTGACCGTGCCGCTCTTGAAGCCGGTTTCGACCTTGGCATAAAGCATGGCCTCGTCGAGTTGGTATTTGACCAGCCCCTGCCAGGTCACCTTCGACCAGGACCGGCTCGACTTCGGCGTCAGCGACGTGCGGACCCCGGCCGCGTTGAAGACCTCGATGCGGTCCTGGCTCTTGCGTTCGTCGGTATAACGCAGGCCGGCGGTGACGTTCAGGCGATCGGTGAGATCGTAGGATCCCCGGGCATAGAGCGCATAGGCACGGGTGCTGACCTGAGCGAATGTCTGCGTCGCGAGGTTCGGGCCGACGAAGACGTCGAGCGTGTCGAAGCGGCCTTCGTCGTCGGTGAAGCTGCCCCCGACGACCCATTCGAACGGCCCCGCCGTGCCGACAGCCTCCAGCGTCTGGTAAAAGCTGTTGCCGCCTCCGTCGCGCGCCTGGAAATTGAAGATCGGGATGCTCGCCGACAGGAAGTCGCCGCCCTGCGTATAGGTCAGCTTGCTCAGCGCGCTGATCGAGGTGACCGTAATGTCGGCGCCCTCCCATGTAATGCGCGCGTTGCCGCCGACGGATTCGATCTTGTTGCCGATCGGATAGGAGGAATAGATGTCCTGCGAATAATAGGTGACCTGCCCGCCGAGACCAACTGCGGTCGGGATCGATCCGAAGCGATCCGAATAGGTGGTCGCGGTGTTGTTGCGGTCGCTCTCGTCGAAATAATAGCCCGTCAGCAGGATGTTGAGATTTTCGGTCGCATCCCAGCCGAGCTTCGCGCGCACGCTCGCATATTGCTCGCTGCTGACCCGGCCGCTTCCGTTGAGGATGCGCCCGAACCCGTCGCGGTCGGTCAGGACGACCGCGAGGTTGGCGGACAGCGTGTCGGACAGCGGACCCGAAACATAGCCGTTGAAGCGGAGCTGGTCGTAGTTGCCGTAGGTCAATTCATTATCGGTTTCGAATCGGTCCGACGGATTGCGCGTCTGGATGCGGATCGCGCCGCCGGTGGCGTTGCGCCCGTAGAGCACGCCCTGCGGGCCTTTGAGGACCTCGACGCGGTCGATCGCATTCAGCGACTGGATCGTGAAGAAGGGCTGGCTCTGGTAAACGTCGTCGATGAAGGTCGCGACGCTCGACTCCGCTCCGGGAACGGTGATCGCGGTGCCGACGCCGCGGATATAGGGCTGCGCGAAGCCGCCATTGTTACCGTAGAAAAGGCCGGGCGTAACCTTCTGAAGCTCGAGCGAACTTGTCACGCCGAGGTCGATGAGCTGCTCGCCGCCAAGGGCGGTGATCGTCAGCGGCGTCGATTGCAGGTTTTCCGACCGGCGGTTCGCCGTGACGACGATGTCGTCGATCGCGGCGGTAGCCGGCCGACCCTCCACGACATCTTCGGTCTGGGCCCGTGCTTCTCCCGATGCGGCGAAACCCGTGACGGCGCAGCTGCCCAGCAGCAGAAACTTCATGCCCTTTTGCATCCGATCCTCCCTTGCCATCCATTTTAGGACGTTGAGACAATTAAACGGGACAATTGTCCTAGAGTCAAGGCGAGTGAGGCGTGAATCTTTGGAAGACGCTACGGCATGGTAATATGGCCGTCGCTCATCGCGGGTTGGCGATCCAGCCGGCGAGGGCCGTAGCATAGGCCGGATCGAGAAAGGCGGTGATGTGATCGCCCGGGATTTCGAGCGGTTCGATGCCGAGTGCGTCGGCGGCCGCAGCCACCGGTTCGCGATAGGGATCGTCGCGGCCGACGCCCAACATGATCGGGATGTCATGCTCGATCAACGTCGTGATCGACGGCAGGTCGCGGAACAGCCGTTCATAGGTGTCGGCATAGCCGGCCATCCGTGCTTCGTCGGGCTGCGAACGGCCAGTGGTTTGCGCCGTCAACGTGCGAATCCGGTCGACGAACTCGCGGCGGCGCGTGGCCATGTCGATGCATTCGGTGAAGCGCCGGGCGCCGTCGATCGGGTCCCAGCCGGCGATGGCCAGCGAAAGCAGACGTTCGGGGGCGTCGCGGAGGAGTCCGATGCCGAGCCAGCCGCCCATCGAATAGCCGACATAGTGGAAGTGATCGACGTCGAGGGCGTCGGCCACCGCGAGCAGATCCCGCACGCGATTGCCCAGATCGACGCGGCTGGTGTCTGCGGGTCCCGATCGTCCGTGGCCAAGCGCATCGGGCAGGATGACGCGGAAGCCCTCGGCAACGAGTGCGTCGGCAACGCCGATCGCATCCCACGAACGCGCGTCGGCGCTGAGTGCGTGCTGCAGGATGACGGCCGGGCCCGATCCGCGCTCCCCGAAATGAAGCGTGGCGCCGTCGCGTTCGATCGTCGGCATCGCCGGCTCAGCTCTTCAGCGAGAGCGGCCAGTGGTTGATGTTGCCGAGCCCCTCGAGCGCGAGGCCGAAGGGCAGGTCTTCGGCGATCGCCCGCTTGAGGACACGGGTGAAGAGATAGCGGGTGCCGCGCAGCGTTACGTCGGGTTGCTTTGCGAGCAGGCGCGCCAGCTCGTACGCGCGCGGCATCAGTGCGTCGCCCGCAAGAACTTCGTTGACGAAGCCGAGGCGCTTGCCTTCCTCCGCCGAAATCTTCTCGGCGGTCAGCAGGAAATAACGCGCGCGGTTGAGCCCGATCATGATCGGCCAGATCACCTGCACGCCGTCGCCGGGAACGATGCCGTTCTGGAAATGGAAGGGATCGGCGAAATAGCTGTCGTCGCTTGCGAGGACGATGTCCGACAGGACCGGGATTTCGGCATGCGTCGTGCACGGGCCGTTGATCGCGGCGATCACCGGCACCTCGATCTTCAGATAGTTTTCGATGAGCCGCATGCTTTCGGGCATCGTGTGCGAATGCATCGCCGGCGTGTAGGGCAGGAATTCCTCCATGATCGACATGTCCATGTCGCTCGACATCAGGAAGCGGTCTCCCGTCGCGGTAAAGATGATGATCCGGTTCGCAGCGTCGGAGCCGATGTCCTCGAACAGGTCGCCCATCATCATGTGGATCGGTCCGTCGAACACCGCGGGTCCGCCGTCCTTGTGCAGGCGGACTTCGAGGATGCCTTCGGCGTCGCGGGTCAGGATCGCAAAGCTTTCGTAGCGCTTGCGATATTCGTCAAAGGTAGCGCGCATAATCTGTCCTCAGTTGCTGTCGGGGGCGGCCGCGGGCGGCAGGCAGCCCGAGCCCGAAATGGTGCCGCCATCGACGGGCATCGCGATGCCGGTGATATAGCTGGCGGCGGGAGAGGCGATGAAGGCGAGCGCGGCGGCGACCTCCTGCGGTTCGCCCCAGCGCTGGACAGGGATCGCCTTGGCAAGCCCGTGGAACACGTCGGGTGCCTGTTCCTCGAAGTCGGTGCTGAGACCCGTCGCGCGCGTCGGTCCGGGGCAGACCGCATTGACGCGAATGCCTTCCCAGCCGACTTCGCGCGCGACGCACTTCACGACGCCGACGACGGCGTGCTTGGTTGATGAATAGGCCCAGAAGCCGGCATCGCCGCCAAGTCCGTGCGCCGACGCTGTGACGGTGATCGACCCGCCGCCGCGGCGGCGCAGCGCGGGCAGTGCGGCGCGGATGCCGAGCACCGTGCCGCGCAGGTTCACGGCGACGAGGCGGTCGAAATCCTCCATGGGAAATTCGTCGATGCTGCCGTTAAGCGACAGCGCCGCGTTCAGGATGACCGCATCGACGCCGCCGAAGGCGCTTTCGCACTCGGCGATAATGCGCTTGTTGTCGTCCTCGCTGGAAATATCGGCCACCGCCGAGCGGATCGCGTCGGTTTCGGTCGTCCACTTCAGCTTCTCCGCATCGCGGTCGACCGCCAGCACCTGCCAGCCCTGGCTCGCCATCAGTTCGCAGGTCGCCCTGCCGATCCCGCCGGCGGCGCCGGTCACGATCACGCTTTTTCCTTCAACGGATGTCATTGTCACCTCGATTGCAATCGCCCTGGCAGCGTTTCAGGCGGCAGAGCGCGCCTGTTCGGTCGGCTGAAGCGTGACCGGAAGATTGGTAATCCCCCGCAGGATCCAGTCGTCGAGCCATTCGCGCGGTTCGCCGATCTCGATATCGGGATAGTGCGTGCCGATCGCGGCGAGCACTTCCTGGATTTCGACGCGCGCGACGAACTGGCCCGGACAGATATGGATGCCCCCGCCAAAGGCGAGATGCCGGTTCGACTTGCGGCCGATGTCGAAATTTTCGGGATCGGCAAATATGGCGGGATCGCGGTTCGCCGAACTCTCGACCCCGATGACCATCTCGCCGGCTTTGATTGTAGCGCTCCCCAGCTCGGTATCCTCGGTCGCCCAACGCGGGACGAGTGCGCGGCCCGCAGATTCGAAACGCAGGATTTCGTCCGCGGCGGTCTTCTTGTAGCCCTCGGGATCGGTGAGAAAGCGCGCCCACTGATCGGGATGGCGCTTCATCGTGTAGAGCGCGTTCGTCATCGTCGTCGTCGTCGTCGACTGGCCGCCGACGAGCGTGAAGAGGACGTAGCTCGGGATTTCCTCCTCGCTCATCAGCCCCGCTTCGTGCGCGCGCACCCATTCGCTGATCAGGTCCTCGCGCGGTTCCTTGCGGCGCGCGTCGATCGTTGGCTGGAGATAGGCGAAGAATTCGTCGAATTCGCGGTCTGCGGTCTCCTCCATTTCAGGTGTCACTTCGAAGGAGAGCATCGAGGCGTAACTGTTCGACCAGCGAACCAGATCCTCATAGCGTTCCTGCGGAATGCCGAGGACGTCGCAAATCATGTACATGGGGATCAGGCGGGCGATCCCTTCCTTGAAGTCTACCGGTCCTTGCGCCGCGGCATCGGCCAGCACCTGCTCGATATGCTCGCGGAACTCCTCGCGCTTCCTTTCGGCGGCCGGCATGATGAAGATGCGGCCGAGCAGGTCGCGAAGGCGCGTGTGATGCGGCGGATCGCGGAACAGCACCATCTCGTTGACCATGGTGCGCGCGAGACCCATCGGGCAGCCCGCCGCTTTGGCCGTCAGCGGGTTCTGGTGCGACCAGCGCTTGTCACGGGTGAGGGCGGCGCAGCTCGCATAGTCGAATGCCCACCAGGTTCCGTCGGGGGACCGGACGACGGGCGAGGTTTCGCGGATTGCCTTGTAAAAGGGATAGGGATCGGTACGCGCCTTGGGGTCGCCGATGAACGCCAGCAGCCGTGCCTCCAGATTTTCGCTTGTCTCACTCACGTTCAAAACTCTCCCGTTACAAACTTGACCCCTGTCTTTTCGTTGTTCAGGCCGGTTCGTAGAATTGCCTCGCCCATTTGCGCAGCTTGACATGCCCCTGGATTTCCTCGGCAACGAGCAGAGGGTGCGCCTCGTAGATCATCGTCTCCCAGAGCGGCAGGTCCTGCTCCTGCGAGTCGAGGTGCGACTTGATCAGCCGCTGCATCTTTTCGGGCAGGTCCGACGCCTTTTCGGGCTTCTCGACGCCCTCGGGCAGCGTGATGAAGATGCTGGCGCGCATGTCGCAGCGGTCCTCCTCGATCGGGGTGGTCGTCAGCACGTTGACGACGCGATAGTCGCCGAACTGCATCTTCGAGATCTGCGTACCGACGCCGAGCGAGTCGTTATAGGTCTTGCCGAGCACGGGGCCACGACGGGTGCGGAAGGTCTGGTCGACCTCGACGCTGAACACCGGCCCCTTGATGTCGATATTGGCGATATGACCGCCTTCTTCGGCAAGGTGGACATATTCGATATGCGGGCCGTCGACGATATTTTCGGCGACCATCTGCGGCGTCAGTCGGACATTTGTCCAAATCCGTTTCGAGGCATCGTCGTCCCAGAAGAATTGCGGGTCGGTGAGGAAATCGAGATCGGGCGCATCCCAGGTCGGTTCGGCCGAACGCCAGCTGTTCCACATCCAGATGATGTTGCCGCTTTCGACCACCGGGTAGGTCTTGAGCTTCGCCTTCATCGTCTTTTCGGCATAGGGAATGTCGACATTATTGCCCTCGGCATCCCATTTCCAGCGATGGAAGGGGCAGGTGATGCATTCGCCCTCCACCTTGCCGCCGACGTCGAGGCGCGCGCCCATATGCGGGCAATAGGCGTAAACCGCGACCATTCGGCCGGTCTCCGCGCGATAGAGGACCATGTCCTCGCCGAAATAGCGGCGCAGGGCAGGCTCACCCACAGGAAAGTCCGACGACCAGCCGACGCCAAACCATCCTTCGGGAAAACCCTTGTGCGGAAAACCGGGCATCTTGCTCATACGTCTCTCCGTTCGATCGTGCCGGCTATGACCGGTCGAAATTCCATCCGTCGCTGCGAGCCGGGAATTATCCATGAAGGGGCCGCGACGCGCTGTTTTCAGATTTTAGGACAAGTGTCCTTATAATGCAAATGGCAATTATCGTGGGGACCGCGCTTTCGCCGTTTCGACGATCCGCATGTCGAATGCCGCCAGTTCCTCAAGCGTCGCGAGATCGGTTGCGCCGATCAGCGCCGCGGGTGGCGCGCCGATTGCCAGCGTCGCAGCGCTCATCTCGTGCAGCGTCGCCAGCGCGACGGTTTCCGCACGCGAGAGTGCAGGGCCGTCGGCGCGGGCGCGAAGTTCGTGCGCAGCCGCCTGTGACAGGCAGCGCACCAGTTCAGAGAGTAAAGTCGTCATTTTCGAAGCTCCGGACTGCTCGGACGAGATCGTGGTGAAGTCGGCCGATGAGCGGCAGCGGCCGGACGCCGGTGAGCCGGCCCCGACCCTGCGCAAGGCGCGCCATTGCACGGACCATCAGGCAGAGTTCGCCGAAGATCGCAAGAATGCGGAAATAGGCGGCGGCGCGAAGGTCGAGCGGAGTCCCGGTCAGATCCAGCCAGGCATCGGCGAGTTCCTGCTGCGTCAGTACGCCGCAGATATGGTCGCCGATCTTCATGCCCGGCAGACAGAGAAAGCCGAGATCGTGGAGCGGATGACCTTCCATCGCGCGCTCCCAGTCGAGCAGCGCGGCGATGTTCCCGCCGTCGAACACCGCGTTGCCGAGGCGGAAATCGCCATGACAGAGCACGGTCGGCGCTTCGACCGAAGGCAGGTGCGAAATCAGCCAGTCGTGCACAACGCGGATCGTCGCGGGAAGCACAAGGACACCCTTAGCGGCGTCTTCCAGGCGCGCGACGAGATCGCCCAGATAGGTCGTGTAGATTGACTGCTGGGTTTGCGGGCGGCGCGACGCCAGCGCGAGGGGTGGCAGCGTCGAAAGCAGGCTGCGGCCGATTGCGACGCGGTCGGCGTCGGGCCGGTCCTTCAGCCATTCGCGCACTTCCCACAGCGACGGCGAATCCCCCTCGACCCGCCGCATCAGGATGAATTGCACATCGCCTTCGTGATGGACGCCGACGAGCGCGGGCGCGGGCACCCCTGCCGCCTCGGCCTGCGCCATCATCGCGGCTTCGTGCGCGACGTCATAAGGGGCGAGCGGGCCGTCGGGCTGCGCGATCTTGACGACGAGGTCGCGCGCCGGGTCGCCCGTGAGCAGTCGCCAGGTGATATGCGAATTGCCGCCCGAGAGCAGCTCGTAGCCGAGCGTGGCGTCGGCCGGGACGGCGGCGTGCCGGTGTGCCAGCGCCTCGATCGCCTGCGCGACGGGTTCGGGAGGACGCGCCGCCATCAAATGCGCCCGAACGCGGTTTCGGGGACGAGGTTGCCCGTATGGACGAAGCCGCCATCGGCGACGATCACCTCGCCCGCGATGAAGGCGGCGGCGTCGGAGAGGAGGAAGAGGATCGTGTCGGCGATCATCTGCGGCGTCGCCCACAGGCGCAGCGCATTGCCTTGCGCGGCGGCATCCATGAACGCCTTGTCGCCGGTCGCGGCGCCCCACATTTCGGTGGCGACGAGACCCGGCGCGACCGCGTTCACGCGGATGCCGTGGGGGCCGAGTTCGCGCGCGAGAGCGCGCGTCATCGCGTCCACCGCGCCCTTGGTCGAGGCATAGGCGATCTGGTGCGGCGTGCCGACGGCGCCCTGTACCGACGACAGGTTGACGATCGCGCCGCGCCGCCGCTCCTTCATCGCTTCGCCAAGCGCGATCGCGAGCAGCATCGGTGCGCGGACGTTGACCGCGAAATGGCGGTCGATCTCGGCCTCGGTGAAGCGCTTGCTGGCCTTGACCTGTCCGAAGCCGGCGCAATTGACGAGGCCGTCGACCTCGGCCGCGTCGAGGGCCTGCGCTGCGAGCTTTTCGGCGGCGCCCGCTTCGTCGAGCGCGGCGGGCAGGGCGAGGCTGCCGGGAAGTTTCGAGACCAGTTTTTCAAGCTTCGCCTCGTCGCGCCCCGATGCAAGCACCCGCGCGCCGACGGCGGCAAGGGCGCGTGCGGTCGCGGCGCCGATGCCCGACGTCGCACCGGTGACGAGGATCGTGCGGCCGGCGAGGAGGTCCGCGTGAAAGGTCGGATGGCCCGTCATTTCCAGCGCGCCTTTGCCGGAAGTGTATCGGGATTCTGCTTCAGCGCCTCGAAAACATCTTCGACCGAGAGGCCGGGGTCGATCTTGCGGGCGTGACGGACGATGCGCTGCATCTCGGGAATGTCCCAATGCCACATGCACTCGCCATAGCCGGTCTTGCCGCGCCAGCGCGGGACGCAATAATGCATGACGGTCACCCCGTTCGACCCCTGATCCTGCGTGATCGCATAGCTGGTGTCGGCCTCGATCTCGTGCGTCTCGCCGGTCTCGTCCTCCAGCTCGTAACGGAGGCTCTCGGTCAGGAAGCCTTTGCGCTGATAGGTGACGTCGGCACGCTTCACGCGGCGGAGTTCGCGGCCGAGGAGGATATAGGCGCCGCTGACGGCGGCCTTGCCGAAGGGCGCTTCGAGCGCCTGCGCCGAGAAGCTCATCTCTTCGCCGAAATGCAGGTTGTCGAAAGTGCCGGGAAGGCTGTTGAATTCGGCGCGCGGGCTCCACGACTGGTCGCGGTTCGAGACGCAGTCGACGTCGTAGCGGTCGCCGTCCATCCACAGTTCGCCGCGCACCTTGAAGGTCTGGTCGATATGGCCGGTCGGAACGCCGACGCCGGAGTCGCGATGGAAGGCCGCGAAGCCGGCAGGGCCATCCGGGAGTGTGGTGAACTCCAGGTCGGCAGGCGGCATCAGTGCCTCATATTCCAGATGCAGGCGCACGCGCTTGCAACGCGATACGAATTTGACGGTATATTTTTCGGGAGCCGGATGTCCCTTGTAGGACAGGCCGCTGGTCAGCGCGAAATCCGAATAGCGGTCGGTCGACGCGAGGGGGACATGCATCTGGCTGTCGTAGAAATCCATGTCGAGCAGTTCGCCGCCGCGCGAATAGATGTTCACCATATGATAGACGACTTCCTGGTTGACCCGGAATGCCGCGCGAACGTGACCGCGAATTCCGTGCTCGGGCACCCAGAAGCCGAACCAGCTCGTCTCCAGCCAGCGGTTGTCGCGGAAGGCGGGGCGGTGAAAGTCCGACCACTCGTTCATTTGGATACTCTCCCATAATTCGGACACTTGTCCCTATTTCGATTCACTAGCGAAAGAGAAGGGCAATGTCTACCCACCTGGGGTTTCGATAAAATCGGCGGATTTCCTTATCATAAGCAAAGGGGATGGCTTTTGTGTTCGGGCCTTGACAGGTTGTCCTTCAGTTTAATACATATGTCCCAATCACTCCGCCAGAGAGCGGCATGATATTGGATAGGGAGGACGGCTTCATGGCAAAATCATATCATCATCTTCTTCGTTGCGGGGTGGCTCTTGGCGTCCTCCTGGCGCCGCTCGCCGCGCATGCGCAGGACGAGACGGCGCCTCCCGTTTCCGCGGCCGCGGAGGCTGAAGGCGACGCCGGCCCGCTGGGCGAAATCATCGTGACTGCAAACCGCCGGGCGACCAACCTTCAGAATACCGCCATATCCATCACCGCGATCGGCGGCGAGATGCTGGAAACACAGGGTATCAATGATACGATCGCGTTGCAGCAGGTGACGCCCGGGCTGACCTTCAACCAGAACAGCAGTTTCGCCCAGCCCTATATTCGCGGGATCGGCACCGACATCACCACCCCCGGTAGCGAATCCAGCGTCGCCACCTTTATCGACGGGGTCTATCAGCCGTTTCCCTTTGTCGGGGTCCAGGTCCTCAACGCGATCGAGTCGATCGAAGTTTTGAAGGGGCCGCAAGGCACGCTCTATGGTCGCAACGCAACGGGCGGTTCGATCAACGTCCAGACGCGAAATCCCGACAAGGACTTTGTTGCCGAAGGCGATTTCACCTATGGCAATTTCGATGCCAAGCTCGGCCGGGTCTATATTTCGGTGCCGCTCGGCGACAATCTTGCCTTCAACGTTGCCGGCGCGATCAGTTCGCGCGACGGCTATGGCACTAACCTCACAACCGGCGAGGATTATAACCGGGAGAATTACAAATATATCCGCGGCAAGCTGCGCTGGAACCCCACGGATACGCTTGAGGTGCTGCTGTCGGGCTATTATTTCCGGCGCAACGACGATTCCAATATGGCCTATACCTATGATCCCCGTTGGGGCTCGATCCCGGCGCCGACCGCGCTGGGCGGGAATGTGTCGCTGCTGTCGCACGACGTGTACACGGCCTATCCGCTGATCAACCGCATCCGCGATTATGGCGGCAATCTGCGCCTCAATCTGGAGGCTGGCCCGGGTACGCTGACCTCGATCACTGCGTTCCAGCGTGCCAGGGCATTCATCGGGCCCGATTTCGTGTCGACCGACGTACCGATCTTCGATTTTCAGGCCGATGATACGGGCCGCAATTTCTCGCAGGACCTCTATTATTCGGGTGATCTCGGCGATGCGAGTTTCGTCGTCGGCGGTACCTATGCCAAAGCGTCGGCGCGGTTCGATCCGCTGCTTGTCCTGCTGGGTACGACGCCCGCGACCAACTCGTTCCAATATGTCGATACCGAGGCGTTCGCCGCTTATGGCGAGCTCACATACAAGCTCTCCGATCGCCTGTCGGTCACGGGCGGCGTCCGTTATTCGAACGAAAAGAAGACGCAGGACCGGCTCGACACCTTCCTGCCCGACGGCACGCAGATCGTGTCGACGCCGCGCTCGTCGCGGCGCTGGGATAATGTGTCGTTCAAGGCGCTGGCGCAATATGATCTTGGTGACGCGATGGTCTATGCGAAATTCGAAAGCGGCTTCAAAAGCGGGTCGGTCATTGCCGCCGAGCCGGGGCTGTATGTCGAACCCGAGACGATCGATAGCTGGGAGGTCGGGCTGAAATCCGAACTGCTCGACCGCACGCTGCGTTTCAACGTCGCGGGCTTTTACTACACATACAAGAATGTGCAGGTCCAATATACCGACACGACCACCGGGCAGGCGCTTGTGGAATCGGCCGACAAGGCACGTATCTGGGGTGTCGAGGCGCAGCTGACCGCAGCGCCGAGCGACAATTTCACGTTCAATCTGGGCTTCAACTACCTCAACTCGCGCTATGTCGATTTCATCAGCAGCGGCGCTTTCGTCCCGAACACGATCCTCGTGGGACCGGGCGTGCCCGGCAACGGCAACGTCACGCTTGATGTCGCCGGCAACGACCTCGTGCGCTCTCCTCCCATCACGATCAGTACCGATGTCAACTGGAAGGTCCCGTTCGCCGACGGAAGCAGCCTCAACAGCTCGGCGTCGCTCTATTTCTCGGACTCCTATTTCTTCGAGGTAACCAACCGGACCAGGCAAAAGGCCTATGCGGTCGCCGGAGCGCAGATCCGGTACGATTTCGCGGGCGACAAATTCTCGGTCGCAGTGTTCGGTCGCAACCTTACGAACACACGCTATCTGACGAGTCTCGCGCCGAACAGCTTCGGCGACGCCGGACAACTCGCGCCGCCGCGCACTTACGGCGTGACGCTCTCGGCCAAATATTGACGGGGCGTTTCGTGGGCGGACGTCTCGACGACCGGGTCGCATTGATCACCGGCGCGGGCTCGGGGATCGGTGCGGCCATCGCCCGGCGCTTCGCCGCCGAGGGCTGCCGCCTGATCGTCACGGGCCGCGATGCCGATGCGCTCGACCGCCTGTCGGACGAAATCGGACCCGCTGCCCGTCCTTTGGTGCTCGACGTGACGGTGGCCGGGGATTGGTCGGCGGCCTGCGCTTTCGTGCTGGGGCTCGAGGCCCGGCTCGACATTCTGGTCAACAGCGCCGGGGCCGGGGTCGAGGGCAATATCGAGACGCTGAACGCGGACGATTGGCGTGCCGGAATGGCGTTGAACTGCGACAGCGTCTTTCTTGGCACGCAGGCGATGCTGCCTGCGCTTCGCCAAACCGTCGCGCCATCGGCATCGGTTATCAATATCGCGTCGGTCGGCGGGCTTCGTCCGCAGGCCGACTGGCTCGCTTATTGCACCGCCAAGGCGGCGGTCATCCAGATGACCCGCTGCATCGCGCTCCACGGGGCGACGCTGTCGCCGCCGCTCCGCGCCAACAGCCTCTGTCCCGGCGTGACCGAGACCCCGCTGTTCGACGCCTATGTCGAGCATTTCGGAAGCCGCGAGGCGACGCTCGCGGCCTTTGCCAGGGCGACCGCGCTCAAACGTGTCGCGCAGCCGGAAGAAATCGCCGGGCTGGCGCTCTATCTCGCCTCGGACGAGGCGGGCTTCGTGACCGGCGCCGAATATCTCATCGATGGCGGCTCCGCGCTCCTTTGACGGGGCGTGGTGGCTGCGGAGTCCGACATGATTGATTATGACGTTCGCGACGGGGTCGCCACGATCCTGCTCAACCGCCCCGATCGCCTGAATGCGCTCACGCTGGAAATGGCGAAAATATTGGTTGCGGCGCTGGACCGCGCCGATCGCGACCCGCTCGTCCGGGCGGTCATCGTGACGGGCGCGGGCCGCGCATTTTGCGCTGGCGCCGACCTCTCCGACGCCGCTCCCGCCAGCGCTGCCGGTAACGACGGCGCCGTCGACCGGGATTTCGGCGGGCTGATCACCTTGCGTCTCTTCGACATGAACAAGCCGGTGATCGCCGCGGTCAACGGCCCCGCGGTCGGTGTCGGCGCGACGATGCAACTCGCGATGGACGTCCGCATCGCCTCGACCAACGCGCGCTTCGGTTTCGTCTTCGCGCGCCGCGGCCTTGTGCCCGAAGCCGCTTCGTCCTGGTTCCTGCCGCGGATCGTCGGCATAGGCACCGCGCTGCGCTGGTGCATCGCAGCCAAAATGGTCGAGAGCGATGAGGCTCTCGCCGCGGGGCTCGTCAGTTCGGTCCACTCGCCGGAGGATCTGCCGGAAGCGGCTTTGGCGCTCGCACGTGGATTCATCGACGGGCCCGCTCCGGTTTCGGTCGCGATGACCCGCCGGATGCTCTGGACGATGCTCGGCGCCGGACACCCGATGGAAGCCCATATCCTCGACAGCCATGCGCTGGCCGCGCGCGCGGGCTCGGGCGACCTTGCCGAAGGCATCGCGGCGTTCCTCGAAAAGCGGCCGGCGCATTTTGCGGACGAGCCGGGCCCCGGAATCGGAGACCTCTTCGGCGACTGGTCGCCTCGCCCGTTCCGCTGATCCCGGGGCGGCCGGTCAGCGTCCGGCAAAATCTGGCCGGCGCTTGTTGCGGAAGGCATCGACGCCTTCGGCGAAGTCCGCCGTCATTCCCGATCGCGACTGGGCTTGCCGTTCGGCCTGCAAGGCGTCGCTGAGCGAACGATCCATCCCGCCGCGGACAAGACGGCGGATTTCGCCCAGCGCGAGCGTGGGGCCGCGCGCGAGACGGGTGGCAAGTGCAAGGGCGGCTGTCTCGAGTTGATCGTCCTCCACCAGCCTGTGGATCAATCCCCAACGTTCGGCGGTCTCGGCGTCGATGCGCTCGCCGAGCATCATCATCTCGATGGCGCGCGCACGACCGATCGCACGCGGCAGCAGCCATGTCGCGCCTGCGTCGGGAACGAGGCCGACGTTGACGAAGGCCTGCAGGAAGGATGCCGAGCGTGCGGCGAGGACGAAATCCCCGGCCAGGGCGAGCGAGCAACCGGCGCCCGCGGCGACGCCGTTGACCGCGGTCACGACCGGGACCGGCAATGCGAACAGGGCTTCGATGACCGGGTTCATCCCGCGATCCAGCGAAACGCCGACATCGGTCTCGAACCCGGCGCCATCCTCACCCGCCGACAGATCGGCACCGCTCGAAAAGGCGCGGCCGGAACCGGCGATCAGCACGGCGCGGGTCGTACGGGTTCTTGCGTCCAGAAGCGCATGCTGCAACGCTTTTACCAGCGCGTCGCTGAGCGCATTGAGGACGAATGGCCGATTCAGTGTGATTTTGAAGACGCCTTCGACTGTTCGTTCCAGAATCAAGGAATTGTTGGTATCTTGCATGGGAATGGGCTTCCTTCTCTGGAAATAAAAACGGTTATTGCCAGTCAGTCTATAGTATATTAGGACATATGTCCGAATAAATTTGGAAGAGGGGTTTCGCATGTTCAGCGACATGATGCGCGCGGCGGCCGAACGATATGGCGACCGGCCGGCGGTCATTTTCGGCGACGCGCGCTTCACGCATCGGGAAGTTTATGAGCGGGCCTGCCGCCTGGCCAATCTGCTGCGCGCGCATGGCGTGCAGTCGGGAGAGGGCGTCGCGTCGCTTGGCCGCAACCAGCTATCCTCGATCGAGGAACTCGGCGCCGTGGCGCTCGGCGGATTCGTGCGCTCTCCGCTCTATCTTCAGGATGCGCCGCAGCGTCAGATGTTCATGCTGCAGCGCGTCGGGTCGGCCGCTTTGATCGTCGACGCGGCATCTTGGCCGCCACTAGCGGATGCGCTTGGTGCAGAGGGGATTGCCGCTCTGAAACTGATCCTGGTGCGCGGCGGGGGGCCGGATCTGGCGTCGCCGGCGATCGACTATGAAACCGCGCTTGCTGCCCATTCTGCCGAAGATCCCCGCGCCGAAACCGACCCGGACCGGACTTACGTCATCCGCTTTTCAGCCGGTACCACGGGCATGCCGAAACCGATCGCGCATTCGCAGCGCGCCTATTGCCTCGCGAACGAAGAAGTTCTGGCGAGCACCGCCCCGCTCGTACCCGACGACGTCTATCTGGCGGTTTCTCCCTATTCGCACGCTTCGGGCAATCTGATCTGGCCGTTCGTCCGCGCCGGCGCGTCGCACGTCCTGATGAGCGGCGGGTTCGACGCCGATGCTGCCCTCGATCTCATCGAGCGTCACCGCGTCACCACGCTCTTCCTCGTGCCGACGATGATCCAGCGCCTGCTTTCATCGCCGCGTTGTGTCAGGACCGACCTCAGTTCGGTTCGCCGCATCGTATACGGCGCGGCGCCGATCCCGCAGGATTTGATCCGCCGCGCGCTCGACATTTTCGGCGATGTGCTGAGCCAGTCCTATGGCCAGTCGGAAATTGTTCCGATCACCTGTCTGACGCCGGCCGACCATCGGGCCGAAGCCGAGCATCCGACCGGGCGTCTTGCCTCGGCAGGCCGGCCGACGCCGAACACGGCGGTGCGTATCGAGGGCGCCGACGGCACGATACTGGGCGTCGGCGAAATCGGCCAGATCGTCGGCTACAGCCCCGGGGCGATGCAGGGAATATACGGCGATCCCGCCGCTACCGCCGAACGGATCACCGCCGATGGCTGGGTTCGTACCGGCGATCTCGGCCGGCTCGACGGGGAGGGATTCCTGTTCGTCGTCGACCGCATGGATGACATCATCATTTCGGGCGGGTTCAACATCGCGCCATCGGAAATCGAGGACGCTCTCAATCTGCACGCCGACGTCGTCGAGGCGGTCGCGTTCGGGATGCCCGATCCGAAATGGGGCAGCGCTCCGGTGGCGGTCGTCCGTCTCGATGCGGCCTCGAAGCTTGGCAGTGAGGCATTGATCGAATGGTGCCGCGGGCATGTCGGGCCGGTCAAGAAGCCCACGCGCATCTTGCTCGTCGATGAACCGCTGCCGGTGAATGCCGCGGGAAAGTTGATGCGCCGCGTCGCAAAGGACATCTATGCCGACCGTTTCTGACGCATCGGCGTCAACCCGTCCTTCCTGGTCGGTGCGGTTGCCGGTCGATCCCGAATATGCCGCGCTCCGCCATGTCGGAAACCTCGAGTTCGCGCGGCTGTTTCAGCAAGCCCGGCTTTTCTTCAACGCGCATCTGATCGACCGCATGCGGGGCCCGCAGCATTTCAGCGACCAGATGATCGTGCACATCAGCATGGATTTCGCCCGCGAGATATTCTGGAGCCCGGAGATCGAGGTCCATGTGCGCGTTGGCAATATCGGACGCTCTTCCTACGCACTCGATCTCGGCATCTGGGACGGCGATACGCTCGCGGTGCGGTCGAAGACCGTCAATGTCTGGATGGAAGACGATGCGCCGGCCCCGATCAATGACGAAGCGAGGGCGCTGCTCGCGTCCTGCCAGTGACGCGAGGCACCATCGGTCCGGGCGCGAGGAGGAATGGCGGCGCGGTGGCGGCCTGCGTCCGTTCTGCCAACCCGAAAGGTAGATGATGGAATTTCAGTTATCCGGTCTGCAGCGCGAGATTGTCGAGGGGGTCGAACGCTATCTTCACAATACCGCCACCTCCGAACGCGCGCGCGTTTCACTCGAGCGGGAGCCGCAAGGTTTCGATCGCGATCTGTGGCGGGACCTTGCGTCGCTGGGCGTGACCGGACTTTCGATCGGCGAGGCTTACGGCGGTATGGGGCTCAGCGACCTTGAACTCGGTTTCGTGGCCGAAGCGACAGGTCGTTTTTTCGTGCGCGCACCGCTGGGATCGACGGTCTGGCGCGCGGCCGCGGCGATCGAGCAACTCGGCAGCGAAGCCCAGAAAAGACGCTGGCTACCGGCCATTGCGGCTGGGGACCTGTCCGCTGCCTATGTCGACGTCGCTACGCAATGCTTGCCCGAACCGGAGACGGCAGGAGGCCGCATCTCGGCCCGCTTCCCGGTGGTGGCGGACGCGATGGCGGCCGACCTGCTGGTCATTGTGGCACCTGCCGGCGCGTGGCTGGTCGAGACCGGCGAGAGTGGCGTCGAGCGGACGGCGCTTGAGACGTTCGACCTGTTGCAGCCGAGCGCGCGCGTCACGCTGGCCGGGGTGCCGGCCGACTCCATGCTGGCCGGGAATATGCCGGACAGCATCCGGTTCCTGCGCCGCCGCGCCGCGGTACTCACGGCATTCGAACAGGTCGGTATCTGCCAGTCGGCAATCGACGGGGCCGTCGCTTATGCAAAGGAGCGGCGGGCATTCGGGCGGGCGATCGGGTCGTTCCAGGCGGTCAAGCACCTGCTGGCCGACATGTATGTGAAAATGGAGATTGCCCGGTCGAACAGCTATTATGCCGGTTGGGCGCTTGCCACGCGCGGCGCGGATCTCGCGGCTGCGGCTGCGGCGGCGCACCTGTCCGCGATCGATGCGCTGCGCCATTGCGCTGCCAACGCGATCCAGGTCCATGGCGGGGTCGGCTTTACCTGGGAGTTCGACTGCCACCTGCGCTATCGCCGGGCGCACCACCTCGCGTTGCAGTCGGGACCGCGGCGCCTCTGGCAGGATGAACTGGTCGACGCGCTGGTGCGGCAAAGGGAGGCTGCCTGATGGACTTTTCGGACAATGAACGCGACCGTGCCTTCCGCGCCGGCGCGCGCGCCTGGCTCGATGCCAATCGTCCGGTCGAACTGGCGCCGCAACTCGCCGAGCTGGGCTTCGCTCCGAACAGCTTGCGCGATGCCGATCTGCTGACCGAATCGCGCAAATGGCAACGCCGCAAGGCCGATGCGGGATGGGCCTGTATCCACTGGCCGCGCGCTTATGGCGGCCGCGACGCTTCGCCGGTCGAACGGATCATATGGAAGCAGGAGGAAGGGATCTACGCCAATCTCTCGCACCTCTTTTTCATCGGACAGAATATGTGCGGGCCGACCCTGATCGACCATGCGACCGAAGAGCAGAGGCGGCGCTACCTGCCGCCGATCGTTTCGGGAGACGAAATCTGGTGCCAGCTTTTTTCCGAACCGACGGCGGGATCGGATCTTGCGGCGGTACAGACGCGCGCGGTGCGTGACGGTGACGATTGGGTCGTCAACGGGCAGAAGGTGTGGACCAGCGGAGCGCATTTTTCGAATTTCGGCCTGCTCCTGGCGCGAACCGATCCGGCCGCAGCGAAGCATCGAGGGCTTACCATGTTCTTCCTCGACATGGCGTCGCCGGGCATCGACATCCGCCCCATCCGGCAGGCTGACGGCGGGGCCGAATTCAACGAGGTCTTCTTTGCCGACGTGCGGATTCCCGGCAGCCAGCGGCTGGGCGAGCCCGGCGAAGGCTGGAAGGTGGCGCTTGGTACCCTGATGAACGAGCGGCTTTCGCACGGTACCGGCATGCCGACCGGATTTCCCGAACTGCTCGACCTCGCCCTTGCGGAGCGCGGCGGTCAGCGGGCAATCGACGATCCGGCGGTCCGGACACAGCTCGCGTCTCTCGCCGTTCGCGAAAGCGGGTTGAGGCTGACGGGACTACGCCTCGTCGGCGGACTGAAGCGCGGCGAGGCGCCAGGTCCGGCGAGCTCGCTTGGCAAGCTGGTCGCCGGACCGATGATGCAGGAGGTTGCATCGCTGGCGATCGAGATGCAGGGGGCGATGGGCG
The DNA here is from genome assembly GCA_032154175.1 of Sphingopyxis sp. GTDB lineage: Bacteria > Pseudomonadota > Alphaproteobacteria > Sphingomonadales > Sphingomonadaceae > Sphingopyxis. The sequence continues at coordinate 37,481 of JALDYH010000016.1, forward strand.
TGGTGTCCGAATATGACAGCGCCGAAGCCGCGGCGCGCTTCCAGACGATGCTCCTGCGCTCGGCGGCGACGCGTATCGAGGGAGGTACCGACGAAATCCTGCGGAACATCATCGCCGAACGCGTATTGGGATTGCCCCCCGAACCACGTGTTGACAAATAGGACGTGCGTCTCGTTATGCTTGTGCGACAGGGGTGCAATGCCCGCAAATGCGTGTTAGGCAGTCCTTCGCTCGCAAGAATAAGGACGAAGATCGGACGCGATGACGGTAAATCCCAAACCAAGCCTGCTCGATCCTGATGATCTGAGCCCCAATCAGCTCGCCAAGCGCAAGAAGATCATCCAGGCCGCCGGCCGGGTCATGGTTCGCGACGGCATTGCCGCCTGCACGGCGCGATCGGTTACGGCCGAAAGCGGCATGTCGACATCGGCAATGCATTATTATTTCAGCGACACCGACGAGATACTCGATCTTGCTTTTCGCGGTGTGATGGAGGGTTTTCTCGACCATATCGAGAACGCGGCCGCGCGTCACGAAAACCCGGTCCGTGCGCTTTGGGCTGCCGCCAACGCTTATTTCGAGCGATCGAGTGACAGCATTCGCGCGACGGGCGAGCATGGCGAGCAACATGCTCCGATGATCTGGTTCGAATTCCACGCGCAGAGCCTCCGGACGGGCAACATCACCACGGTAAAGGAACTGTCCGATCGCGGTTCGGCCTTTTTCCAGGATCTGCTCGAGCGGTGCGGTGTCGATGCGCCGCAGCAAAAGGCCGAGACACTCTATTGCGCGCTCCTCGGTGCCGCGGTGCGTGATTCGCTTTCACGGCGCCCGACCTCCGAATGGGTCGCCAGCCTCTTCGCTGCATTGGCCCTGCCATTGCCTTAAAACGCCGCTTTTCGCTCGATAGGACGATCGTCTCAAAAATTGGGTTGCATATTTCAGTACGCTTGTCCTAATAAACCGGACAGATGTACTGAATGTACTGCCGATCCGGTTGTTGGACGAGGAGCGAACGAGTGGAAGCCTATATTGTCGAGGCATTGAGAACGGCAGGCGGCCGGCGGAACGGGCGGCTGCGCGACTGGCACCCGTCGGATCTCGCCGGCAGCGTCATCGACGCCGTGATCGACGGCAGCGGAATCGACCCGATCGCGGTTGACGACGTTATCATGGGGTGCGTCAGCCAGGCTGGCGAACAGAGCTTCCATATCGGCCGCAACGCGGTGCTGGCATCGAAGCTGCCGCAGAGCGTTCCGGCGGTCACCATCGACCGGCAGTGCGGCTCGTCGCAACAGGCGATCCAGTTCGCCGCGCAGGCCGTGATGTCGGGAACACAGGATATCGTTCTCGCGGCGGGGGTCGAATCGATGACGCGCGTTCCGATGGGCCTTCCGACGAGCCTTGCGGCGCAGGCGGGCATCGGGGTCGGACCCTGGTCGGACAAGGTCAGGCAGCGGTTCGGGGTCGATGGCTTCAGCCAGTTCGTCGGCGCCGAGATGATCGCGGAGAAATATGGTTACAATCGCGAGGCGCTCGATCGCTTCGCTCTTTCGAGCCACGAGAAAGCTGTTGCAGCAACCCGCACCGGGGCGTTCGCGCGCGAGATTGTGCCAATCGAAGTTGCGGCCCCCGAAGGCGAGGCCGGACTGCACCTCTCCGACGAGGGCATCCGTTTCGACGCGACGCTCGAGACGATCGGTTCGGTCAAGCCGGTTCAGGACGGTGGCAAGATCAGCGCTGCCAATGCCAGCCAGATCTGCGATGGCGCCTCGGCGGTCCTGATCGTCAACGAACGGGCGCTGAAGGCGCATGGCCTGACGCCGCTGGCGCGCATCCATAATCTGACCGTGACCGCGGGCGATCCGGTGATCATGCTCGAAGAGCCGATCCCCGCGACCCGCCGCGCGCTTGAACGCGCGGGCATGTCGATCGGCGAAATCGACCTTTACGAAGTCAACGAAGCCTTCGCGCCGGTGCCGCTCGCCTGGCTCGAGGCGATCGGGGCCGATCCCGACAAGCTCAACGTCAATGGCGGCGCGATCGCGCTCGGGCATCCGCTCGGCGCGTCGGGTACGAAACTGATGGCGACGCTTGTCCATGCGCTGCGCGCGCGGGGCAAACGCTATGGCCTCCAGACGATGTGCGAGGGCGGCGGCATCGCCAACGTCACCATCATCGAAGCGCTCTGAGGAACAATCATGGCAAAGATTTTCGTGACCGGCGCCGATGGCGTCGAGCGGGCGATCGAGGCCGAGGACGGCGGCAATCTGATGGAAGCGCTGCGCGACAATGGTTTCGAGGAACTGGCGGCGCTGTGCGGCGGCTGCTGTGCCTGCGCGACCTGCCACATCTATGTCGATCCCGAATGGCTGGCACAGGTGGGGACGCCCGCGGGCGACGAGGACGATCTGCTCGACAGCTCGGATGCGCGCGAGCCCAATTCGCGGCTGAGCTGCCAGATACCGGTCGGCCCGGCGATCGAGGGTATGCGCGTCACGATCGCGCCGATGGATTGAGGGGACGGGATATGTTGTTGAACAAGGATATGGCGGCGGTGGTCGTCGGAGGGGCTTCGGGACTGGGCGCCGCGACGGTGCGGGCGCTGGCCGCGCGCGGGGTCAAGGTCGGCATCTTCGACCTCAACGCCGAACTGGGCGAAGCGCTGGCGGCCGAAATCGGCGGTGCCTTTGCGCGCGTCGACGTCCGGTCCGACGCCGATGTCGCTTCCGGCTTCGCGGCGGTGCGCGCGGTGAACGGACAGGAGCGCATATTGGTGAACTGCGCGGGTGTCGGCGACGCGATCAAGACGGTCGGCCGCGACAGGCAGAGCGGCGAGGTCAAGGTTTTCCCGATCGAAACCTTCGTGCGCACCATCGATATCAACCTGATCGGCACCTTCCGGTGCGTCGCTGCATCGGCGGCGGGCATGCTGACGCTCGACCCGCTGGAGCATGGCGAGCGCGGCGCGATCGTCAACACGGCAAGCGTCGCGGCCGAGGACGGCCAGATGGGACAGGCAGCCTATTCGGCCTCGAAGGCGGGCGTCGTCGGCATGACCCTGCCGGTCGCGCGCGACCTGATGGGCGAGGGCATTCGCGTGAACACGATCCTGCCGGGCATTTTCGATACGCCGCTGCTCGGCACGCTCCCCGAGCATGTGCGCGGCGCCCTCGCGGCCTCGGTGCCGTTCCCGAAGCGTCTCGGCGACCCTGAGGATTACGCCGCGCTTGCCGTCCACCTGATCGAGAACGGCTATTTCAACGGCGAGGACATCCGCCTCGACGGCGGCATCCGCATGGCCGCTCGCTGATTTTGGGAGAGATTCAGTTATGGCGCGCATATTGAAAGCGGGCGCGGCGACCGCCGAACGCAGCAATGTCGATCGTCAGGTGCGCGAGACGGTCGAGACGATTCTCGCCGATGTCGAAGCGCGGGGCGACGATGCGGTGCGCGAACTGTCGATCCGCTTCGACGGCTGGGACCGCGACAGCTACCGGCTGACCGACAGCGAAATCGACCAGTGCATTTCCTCGCTGGGCGAGCAGGACCGCAAGGACATCGCCTTCGCGCAGGAACAGGTGCGCGGCTTTGCCGAGATCCAGCGCCGGTCGATGGTCGATGTCGAGGCCGAGACCTTTCCCGGCGTGGTGCTCGGTCATCGCCATATCCCGGTGAACGCGGCGGGCTGCTACGTTCCCGGCGGCAAATATCCGCTGCTTGCCTCGGCGCACATGAGCGTGATTACCGCGAAGGTTGCCGGCGTCGGCCGGATCGTGACCTGCGCGCCGCCGTTCCACGGCAAGCCGGCGGCGGCGATCGTCGCGGCGCAGGCGATGGCGGGCGCGGACGAAATCTATTGCCTCGGCGGCGTGCAGGCGATCGCGGCCATGGCGGTGGGCACGCAAAGCATCGCCCCCGTCGATATGCTGGTCGGGCCCGGCAATGCCTATGTTGCCGAGGCGAAGCGCCAGCTGTTCGGCCGCGTCGGGATCGACCTGTTCGCAGGTCCGACCGAAACGCTCGTCATCGCCGACGAAACGGTCGACGGCGAACTGTGCGCGACCGACCTTCTGGGGCAGGCCGAACATGGGCCCGACAGCCCGGCGATCCTGCTGACCACATCGGAAAGGCTCGCACGCGATACGATGCGCGAGGTCGAGCGGCTTTTGACAATGCTGCCGACGGCCGACCACGCGGGGCGCGCCTGGCGCGACTATGGCGAGGTGATCGTCGCCGACGATATCGATGAAATGGTCCGCATCGCCGACGAAATCGCGTCGGAGCATGTTCAGGTGATGACCGCCGACCCCGAACATTTCCTCCGGCATATGTCGAATTATGGCGCGCTCTTCCTCGGCCCGAGGACGAACGTCGCCTATGGCGACAAGGTCATCGGTACCAACCACACGCTGCCGACGCGAAAGGCTGCGCGCTACACCGGCGGTCTGTGGGTCGGGAAATTCCTCAAAACATGCACCTACCAGCGTGTCCTGACCGACGAGGCATCGACCATCATGGGAAGTTATTGCAGCCGCCTGTGCGCGCTCGAAGGCTTCGCCGGGCACGGGGAGCAGGCGAATGTGCGCGTCCGGCGGCACGGCGGGCATAACGTCCCATATGCCGGTGCGGCGGCGCCGGTTGAATGAAATGGCCCGATAATGGCGGCAATTGACCGTTGTGGTCATTTGTCCTAATGATAAGGACGATTGTCCCATTCATGCGAGGCGCATGGAGGACAGGGGCCAGAACAAGCAGGTTATCGGCGCAGGAGGCCTGCGGTTCCGATGAGGTTTTTGGAGTGAGAGCGAATGGCATCGGCGTCAGGGGATAATCTGTTGGAGCACGCCCGGATCGACTGGGGACGGCTCCGCGCCGGCGTGGATCAAGCCAATATTCCTGCGCTTCTCATGTGCCTCGTGCAGATGACGGGCGACCGGAAATGGCTTGCAGCACCCTATGCGCCGCAGCGGGGCCGCGGCGTCGACAATAACGACGATGGGGGGCTTTCGCCTGAAATCCAGGCCGGGATCCGCGGCGCGGCGTTCGATGCTATCGCGAACTGGCTGAAGGGCGCCGCACTGGCGATCGCCCGCCCGGGCAATGACGAGCTTGCGAACATGCTTGCGGTGTCGATGAGCGAGGAGGTTCCCCCCGAATATGGCGAAATTATCGCCTCGTGGATGAAGCTCGATCCGCAGGAGGTCGAGCCCACGCTCGCGGGCAAGCGCGCCATCGTCATCGGTGGCGGGATTTCCGGCATCGCGGCGGCGGTCGAGATGCACCGGCGCGGCGCCGAATATCTGCTGCTGGAGAAGAATGAGGAATTTGGCGGGACCTGGTGGGAAAATCGCTATCCGGGGTGCGGCGTCGATACCCCGAACCTGACCTATACCTTTTCGTTCGAGCCCAATGACTGGGCAAATTATTTCCCGATGCGCGAGGAAATCGACAGTTACATCCGGGGTACCGCGCGCAAGCACGGCCTCTATGAATGCACGCGCTTCGGGACGAAGGTTGAACGTGCCGAATGGATCGAATCCGGGAATTGCTGGGAAGTGACCGCCGTCAACGGCGCGGGCGAGGTGGAGCGGCATCGTGCCGACCTGCTGTTCAGTGCCGTCGGCCTGCTCAACACGCCCAGATATCCGGACGTTCCGGGTATCGAAACTTTCACCGGTCCGGTGATCCACAGCAGCCGCTGGCCGGAAGATATCGACCTGCAGGGCAAACGTGTTGCGGTGGTCGGCAACGGGGCGTCGGCGATGCAGATCGTTCCCGAAATTGCCGACCGGGTCGCAGAACTCACGGTTTTTGCCCGCTCCAAGCAATGGGCCGCGCCCTTCCCGCAATTTCGCAAGTCGATGCCCGACGGCGTGCGCTATCTGACCGCGCTCGTGCCGCTCTATCGCGACTGGTTCGAACAGCGGCTTGCGTGGATGTTCAATGACCGGCTCTATCGCACCCTGTTCCGCGATCCTGACTGGCCGCATCAGGACCGGTCGATCAATCTGATCAATGATCGCCACCGCGAATTCTATACCCAGTATATTCGCGAGGAATTGGGCGACCGGCAGGATTTGCTCCCGGATCTGCTTCCCGATTATCCGCCCTATCTGAAGCGCATGCTGATGGACAATGGCTGGTTCCGCACAATGACCAAGCCGAATGTCCGTCTGATTCCCGACCGCCTTGCGCGGGTTGAGAACGGGACGCTCGTGGCGGCCTCCGGCGCAACGGCCGAAACCGATATCCTCGTCCTTGCCACCGGCTTCACGGCGTCGGCGCTCCTGTCGTCCTATGAAGTCGTAGGGCGCGAAGGCCGCGTGCTGCGTGAATATTGGGACGGTGACAATGTCGACGCCTTCCTGGGTACGCTCGTTGCGGGCTTTCCGAACCTGTTCGTGCTGACGGGGCCCCATACCGGATCGGGACACGGCGGCAGCATGATGCGAACGATGGAGAACCAGATCCACTATGCGCTTTCGATCATTGAACAGATGGAGGCGCGCGGTGCTGAATCGGTCGAAGTGCGGCAGGATGTCTATGACAGCTATCGGCAAGAGGTCGATGCCATGCACGACAAGCTTCTCTGGTCGCACAAGGGATCGGATAATTGGTACCGCAACTCGCGCGGACGGGTGACGACGATTACGCCCTGGCGGAATGACAAATATTGGCGAATGACACGGCGAGCCGATGAAGAGCACCTTGTTTTCGGTGCGAAGGCAATGGGCGGGCATGGCGCCGAAGCGGGTAGCGGCAACTGAGGCACCCGCGGCGGCGCCGATAACTCAAGGGGGCAGGCTGGAGGCGGTGGGCACCCGCCTCCAGCCTCGAATTTTGCGCCCTGCGCGCTTCGTCGCGCGAGAGGAGGAGCTGGTGGGTCGAACGAAAAGGGAGGCACTTTCCCTCGCTGACCCTACAGGCTTTTTTCGGGCTGGGTGGTGCCGGCTGTCAGACTCGAACTGACGACCTACCGCTTACAAGGCGGTTGCTCTACCAACTGAGCTAAGCCGGCACGGCTGATCGCCCCCTAGGCATTTTTCCGCCGGATGGAAACATCTGATGACGCCGGGAATGCGGCGAACGGGAAATCTTCACCTTATGCCAAAGGTCCATCCTTCGGTGCGCGCGATCCGATCGGTCAGATCCGGCGGCGACCAGGGCGCGGTTTCGCCGGCGATAGCCCGCAACCATGCGGCGGCCAGCAGCGCGTCGCTCGCATGATCGCTGACTGGCCCGGTCAGGCCGCATGGCGGCGAATCCAGCGCCGTCAGCGCCCTGTCGAGCGCTCCGCCGTCACGGATCTTGCTGCGCCCCGGTGGCAATCCGGCGGCGCGCGCGGCGAGGCTTGTGTAAATCTCGACCAGCATCGGCCCCGTCGCAGGCACAGGATCGCCGGGCCATAACGGGATATGGGACGACAGCCGGTGCAGCACGCGCATGCCCGACAGGCTTGCCTTGCCGACCTGCGCTGCGCCGACGAGGTTGAAGTTGCTGACGCTCGCCGCCTGTTTCGTCGCCCGCTGGTGCCGCTCGACGACACGCAGCCGCCCGGCGCCGGCTTCGAACAGGTCGCCTGCTTCGCCGCGATGACGGAAATGGCGCCGCGCCTCGGGGTGCGCCAGAAAACCGCCCGCTTCATAGTGCGGATCGTCGCCCGCCAACCGTTCGACAAGCGCCCACAGCGCGCGCATGTCGGGCGGGCTTTCGGTCCACCCTGGAAAATAGGCGCCATGGTCGGCGAAAGCGAAGGCCGCCGAAAAGTCGAACCCGATCAGCATGTCCTCGCGCGCTGCCGCGATATGCTCCAGCCAACCCAGGATTTCGGCGCGCGACCATATATGCCCCGGCCGCACCAGCTTTGGCGCTGCCGTGCCGCTGGCG
>JALDYH010000158.1:0-9248 GCA_032154175.1 Sphingopyxis sp.
TTCGGCAATCTGCCGATCGAGCGCGGCGACCTGTTTTTCGAAGTCCAGAAAGGCTGTCATGCGAGAGCGCTAGGACGATGGCGTCGCAACGTCAACTTCGGGGTAGGCGCCATCCATCCGCGCCAGCGGGTGACGCCGATTGACCAGCTCGACGAGGCGGCGGCTGTCGACATGGGTATAGATTTCCGTCGTCGCGATATCGGCATGGCCCAGCATCAATTGCAGCGCGCGCAGATCGGCACCGCCCTCGAGCAAATGCGTGGCAAAGGCGTGCCGCAGCACATGCGGGCTGATCGCGGTCGGGTCGATCCCCGCGCGCGCGGCAAGCTCGCGCAGCATCTGGAACAGACGCACGCGCGAGATATGCGCCTTGCCCGACGGGAAGAGCCATGACGATCCGTCGGCAAGCAGCGGCAGCCAGCGGTCGAACGCTTGGCGCGCGCGCGCGGACAGCGGCACCAGCCGCTCCTTGTCGCCTTTGCCGCGGACGATGAGATATTCGCGCTCCCCCGCGACAGCGCGGCGCGGGAGCGACACGAGTTCGCTCGCACGCAGCCCCGACCCGTAGAGCAGTTCGAGCAGCAGGAGCATCCGCACCGCGCTGGCCGGCGGTGCATCGCCTTCGGCCTCCCCGCCCGCCTGTTCGAACAATCGTTCGACGTCGGCATGTGTCAGGATGCGCGGCAACGGCCGCCGCGTCGCGGGCCGCGCGATGTCGAGCGCGGGATTGTCCGCCCGCTCGCCTTCGTCGAGCAAGAAGGCATAGAACTGCCGCAACGCCGACAATTTGCGCGCCGCGCTGCTCGCCGCAAGCGATTGATAATCCGCCATCAATTTGCGCAAGCTCGCCGCATCGGCGTCGCCAAGCGGGCCTTTCACCCATTCGGCCGCCTGTTCCAGATCGCGGCGATAGGCAGCAAGCGTGTTGCGCGAGGCACCGCGCTCGGCCGCCATCATCTCCAGAAAACGGTCGATCAAGACGCCGTCAGACACGCACCAGCGCTTCGGCGGCGATCATCCGCGCTTCGGATGCCAGGCCCACTTCGCGCAGCGCCCGGACGATATAATAGAGATGATAGGGCGGCACGTTCGACCACTCGCCCTGCATCCCCGTCGCCGCGAGCAACGCCACCATGCCCGGCTCGCGCCGTTCGGCCGCAGCCATGATCGCACGCGACCAGCGCGTCTGCTTGCCCAGGTCGACATCGAGGTCGCTCGCCGCCGACGCCGTGGCGCTTGCGTCGAGCCGCCCGAGACCGGCGAGGCCCGCGAGCAGGAATTTCGATCGCAGCGTGTCGGCGCTGTCGTCGTCGCCCGAGAACTGCCCGACCGCGCCCGCGCTCATGCCGCTAAGCGGCCGCGGCGAGCCCACCGCAAGGACACCCCATGCCCGGCTGCCCACCGAAACGGTGGGAACCCACGCGATGGCATTCTCGTCATATCCGCCCGCGAGCATCGATCCCAAAAGCTGCCAGGGGTCACCGCCTACGTCGGTACTGGCCGGGAGCGCCGCTGCCGCACGCGCGGTCGCGACCATCGCGGCATAGCGCTGGGTCGGGCTAGCCCCGGCACCCCACAGCCGCTCCATCGCCGCATAACGGTTGGCGCCGCTCGCAAGACGGAATGCGCCGCGCAGTTGTTCGGTCTGGGCCGCGACCGCTTCGGTCGGCTCTTCCTCACTCGCCGCCGCGCTCAACAGCGACACATAGGCCTCGCTCGACAGCACGCCGCGCGCGGCCGCCTCGGGCGCCGCGGCGACACGGCTCGCCATGTCGGTCATCGGCGCAAGCACCGTCCAGCTTTTGATATTGGACGGCGCCCCGACGCGCAGCGGTTCGGGAACGGGGATCGCGGTCGCGGTCGCCATGCCGAAGCGCCAACTGGTCAGCCGGTCGATATTGTCCCACTCGATCGTCGTCGAGCGACGGCCGCTGCCGGTCGCGCCGAGCACGCGTTCGGCCAGCAATATGTCGAAATTCGAAATCTTCCCGCTCGACCGCACGCGACTGATCGCCCAACCCGCGGGGCCAGCTTCGCCCGACAGTCCAGCACAGATGGCAGCCGACAGGCGCCACGCCTGTTCGTCGCCATGGGCAAGGCCCGCGGGAACATAGGGGCACATGCCTGCCGGATCGGCGTTGGCCAGATAAGTCTGCTGCGCCGCGGCAACGAGGCGCGGACTCGCGCGGTCATAGTCGACCGACTGAACGATCCAGCGCGCTGCAATCGATTCGCCCATGCGGAGCAACAGCGAAGCGCGGTCGGCAGCCAGGTCGGCGCCGTTAATCGTGTCGGGAGTGTCGATCGCCGACGCGAGCGAGCGGCGGAGCAGGATTTGCGCCCAGCGCGAGGCGAACTGGCCATTCGTCTTGCGCATGATGGCGGCGGCATATTGACCGCGCACACCGAAGGCGTCCGACGCAAGCCCGCCGGTTTCAGGCGTCAACGGCCCGATGCGCGTGAGCAGGCGGCGAGCGCCGGGCGGGAGGTCGTATTTCAGTCCGCCGGAGGCGACCTCTTCACCCTCCTCCGCATCTTCGCCCTCTTCGGCCGACCCGCTCACGGTCGTGGTGCCGAGAGTCGGCGCGACGGTCGGCGGCGGTGTGCCGCTCTTCGGCACCGAACTCGGCGCCGGCGCGGCACTCGGCGCCGGCGTGGGCGAGGGACGCGGCGCAGGGGTGTCGGCCGGGTTGCCGAAACCTTCGGGCAACAGCGATTCCTGCGCAAGGGCGGGCAGCACCAACGCGGCCGCCATCGCCGTTCCCGACAGGCCCAGCGTCACGAAGAGCGTCGTCTTCTTCATTGCGCATCTCTTTTCGGCGGCGCGCTTTCGGCAATCTTGTCGGTCACATCCACCTCAATCATTTTGGGCTCGATCGGCCGGCCCATGAACAGCAGGAGCAGAAAGAAAGCCGCCAGCACCAGTACCAGCACGATCAATCGTGCAATCCAGCGGCCTTTTCCCGATCTGTCCGTCGCGCGCAATATCCAATGCCTACCGATCGTCCCGTCAAGCCCGCGCAGCAAAACCATTGTCCCGCGCGGCTTGGGCGGTATAGCCGCGCGCACCATGTCGCGAAACCCGAAAAGCCCGGCTTCAGCCATCCCCGCGTCGATCCGCGACCGGTCGATCGTGCTCGTCGGGTTGATGGGGTCAGGAAAATCCACGATCGGCCGCCGTCTCGCACAGCGTCTCGGCATGCGCTTCGCCGACGCCGACGACGAGATCGAGCGCGCGGCGGGCATGACGATATCCGACATTTTCGCGCGTTTCGGCGAAGCGCATTTTCGCGACGGCGAACGCCGTGTGATCGCGCGACTGCTCGGCGAAAGGCCGATGGTGCTTGCGACCGGCGGCGGCGCCTTCATCAACGAAGAGACGCGCGCGCTGATCCTGAAGGACGGTCTTTGCATCTGGCTCGATGCCGATATCCCGACGCTGGTCGAACGCGTCGGCCGCCGCAGCCACCGCCCGCTGCTCAAGAACCGCGACCCCGGCGAAGTGCTTCGCGAACTGGCGGCGGTCCGCAATCCCATCTATGCCGAGGCGCATCTGCGCGTCAGTTCGGCGAGCACGCCGCATGATCATACGGTGCGCGCGATCCTGGAGGCCCTGTCAAAGTGGGAAGATCCGCAATGGAAAGCCTGACCGTAGACCTCGGCAGCCGCAGCTATCCGATATTGATCGGCGACGGGCTGATCCGCGATATCGGCGAGCACGTCGCGCCGCTGCTGAAGCGTCCGCGGACGATGATCGTCACCGACAGCCATGTCGCCGACCACTATCTGATCCCGCTCGGCACCGCGCTCGCGATGGAGAATATCTCCTTCTCCTCCTTCGTCCTCGAACCGGGCGAGAGCACGAAAAGCTGGGCCGGCCTAGCGCGCCTGACCGAATGGCTGATCGGCGAAGGCGTCGAGCGCGGCGATCATGTCATCGCGCTTGGCGGCGGTGTGATCGGCGATCTCGTCGGTTTCGCCTGTTCGATCGTCAAGCGCGGCTGCAACTTCATCCAGGTCCCGACCACCCTGCTTGCGCAGGTCGACAGCAGCGTCGGCGGCAAAACCGCGATCAACGTTCCCGCAGGCAAGAACCTCATCGGCGCCTTCCACCAGCCCGCGCTCGTCGTGATCGACCCGACGACGCTCGAAACGCTGCCGCGCCGCGAACTTGGCGCGGGCTATGCCGAGGTCGTCAAATATGGCCTGATCGACGACGCCGCCTTCTTCGGCTGGTGCGAAGCGAACGGCGCCGCGCTGCTCGCGGGCGACAGCGGTGCACGCCACAAGGCGATTGCCCACAGCGTTGCTGCCAAGGCACGCATCGTCGCCGCCGACGAGCGCGAGACGCAGGATATTCGCGCCTTGCTCAATCTCGGCCACAGCTTCGGCCACGCGCTCGAGGCCGAAACGGGCTATTCGGATCGGCTACTCCATGGCGAAGCGGTGGCCGCGGGCATGGTGCTCGCGCATCAATTCTCGGCCGCGAACGGCCTCTGCACCGCGGCGGACGCCGAACGGGTGCGCGACCATCTGGCGAGCGTCGACCTTCCGCACAGCCTCGCGAGCGCGGGCGTCAACACCGACGGTGCGACACTCGCCGCTCATATGTCGCACGACAAGAAAGTCCGCGGCGGCAAGCTGCCGCTGATCCTCACCCGCGGTATCGGACAAAGTTTCGTCACCGAAGACTATGGGCTGGATGCCGTCGCGGCATTTCTCGACGGTCAGACGTCAGTTCATCGCTGACGCCTGATCGCTTTCCTCGTCCTTCGGGTCGTCTTTCGAGGCTTTCGCCGCGAGGCGCCGCAAGCGGTATTTTTCGAGCACGCTTTCGGCTTCGCGTCCGCCGCCCGGCTTGAAGCGATGGTCCATGCCCGCCGAAATATCGCCCTCGTCGATCTGCGCCTGCAGCCGCGTCTCGTCGAGATGACGCAAGGTCGCTTCGACATCTTCCATCTCGCGCGGGTCGACATCGAGATGACGCAGCGCCGTGAGGCCCATCGCGACCGAACTTTCAAAGACCTCGCGAATGACGCCATCGACTCCCGATCCGTCGATTGCGAGCAGCTGGCGGCGGTCGAATACGCGCATCAGGACCTTCGCGTTCGGAAACGCGTCGACGATCGGCTTCAGCGCCGCCGCATCGACCGATGAATCGTCGATGCAGAAGATGATCAGCCGCGCTTCGTCGGCGCCCGCGCGGCGCAGCAGGTCGACGCGCAGCCCGTCGCCGAAATAGACCTTGGTATCGAAGCGGCTCGACAGCTCGATCTGGCTCGGTTTCTTGTCGATCAGCGTCACCGAACAGGCGACCCCGTGCAGCATCTGCGACACGATCTGCCCGAACCGCCCATATCCGACGACGATCGCCGACCCGCGCGGCGCGCCCGCCGGGTCGTCGAGGTCGGCGGGCTCCGCGGCGGGCGAAAATTCCAGGTTGCGCGCGAAAAGCATCAGGAACGGCGTCGTCACCATCGACAGTGTGACCACCGCGCTGAACAGGCTCGCCGCTTCGGGCTGGATCAGCAACGCGTCGGCGGCCTGCGCGAACAGCAGGAAGCCGAATTCGCCGCCCTGGCTGAGGAGCAAGCCAAGCCCCAGCGCCACCGGCCAGGGCTTGCCGAATAATTTGACGATCAATGTGAGGACGACGACCTTCACGGCCACAAGCCCGAGCGCAAGCCCGAGGACGAGCAGCGGACGCTCCAGCACTGCTCCGACGTCGAGCACCATGCCGACAGCGAGGAAGAAGAGGCCGAGCAGGATCAGACGGAAGGGCTCGACATCCGATTCGATCTCGTGCCGATAGGGCGAGTCGGCGAGCATCACGCCCGCGATGAAGGCGCCAAGCGCGGTCGACAGATGCAGGCTGTGCATCAGCGCGGCGCTCGCAAGAATGGTGAGCAGCCCGACGACGACGAACAACTCGCGCTCGCCATAACGCCCGATAATCCGCAGCAGCGGATTGACGACGAAGCGCCCGGCGAGGACGAGCACGACGATCGCCCACAAGGTGAAGAAGGCCATCTGCCACCCCGGGGGCGCCGACGGATCGGCGGGCGCGCGCGACAGTACGGCGACGATCGTGATCATCGGCACGATCGCGAGATCCTGGAAGAGCAGGATCGAGAAGGCTTTCTCGCCAAAAGGCGAGTTGATCCGGCCAGAGCTTTTGAGGCCGGGCAGCACCTGCGCGGTCGACGACAGCGCGAGCGGCAGACCGAGCGCGAGCGAGGCTGCGGGGCTGAATCCCAGCGTCAGATGGATAAGCCCGGTGAGCACGAGCCCGGTCACGACGACCTGCATCAGTCCGAGCCCGAAGATCGCACGGCGCATATCCCAGAGCCGGCGCGGCGACAGTTCGAGCCCGACGAGGAAGAGCAGGAAAGCGATGCCGAGTTCGGCAAAGGCGAGCTTCGATTCACCGCCGCCAACGAGACCAAGCCCGTGCGGCCCGACGATAGCCCCCGCGATCAGATAACCGAGCACCGCGCCGAGGCCGAGGCGGCGGAAGATGAGCACGAACAGCGTCGCAACGCCAAGCAGGATCGCGCCTTCGACCAGCGCGGTATCGGTCGCGGTTTCCCCAACCTTCTCGGCGGCTTCCGTCGCAGCAGCCGCGAGTGCGAGTAATGTCATGCGGCCGCTGCCTGATCCTCGAGCGCGGCGATGGCAGCATCGAAAGGCAGCAGGATCGCGCCGTGGCGCGCGGGATAGTCGCGGGCCGGCGCTAGCAGATCAAAGCCTGGCCAGTCGGGCTGCAGGCCCTCGCCTGCGAACCAGCCGGCGATCCTGTCGCGAGCAGCACGGATTTCGGCGAGCCCCAGCCCCGGCGCATGGCGCGCGAGCAGCGCCGCCGATGCCTGACCCAGCGCGCACGCCTCGACATGCATGCCGACGCGCGTCACGCGGCCGGCATCATCGATGTCGAGGTCGAGGATGATCGCACTGCCGCACAGCGGCGCACGCCTGCTCACGCGGTGGCGCGCATCGGCGATCGGCAGATATTCCGCGGTTGCAACCGCCAGCGCCAATATGTCGCGATTATAGAGCGGCGCGCTCATGGCTTGCCGGCCTTGGCGGCGTCGGCCTCGGCCTCGCGCGCCTCGGCGCGGCGTTCGGCGATGACTTTGCTCATCGCCGCGCTTGTCGCGCTGAGCGCCGGATAGGTGCGGCTGTCGGTCATCCACGCAGGGCGCTGTGTAACGCCATAGCCTATGTCGTAGAGCAACGTGACGAGCATGAAGCCGATCGAGGCGATCAGCAGGCCCTTGACCGCGCCGAAACCCGCACCAAGTCCGCGATCGAATCCGCCGATCAGCGACGCGCGACTGCGCTGCCCCATCGCGCGCGATCCCCATTTGGCGAAGGCGAATACGCCTCCGAAAAGCAGGACGAAAGCGAGCGCCGCCGCGCCGCCCTCGGTCCCGACCCAACCCGCGAGCAGGTCGGTGACAAGCGGGTGAAAGAAACGCACCGCCGCAATCGCCAGAATCCAGGCGAGCAGCGTCGTCACCTCCTGTACGAGGCCGCGCGAAAAACCGAGCACCGCGCCGCCGCCAACCAGCACCAGCACGACGATATCCAGAGCCGTCAGACTTCCCATGGGCCGAGCGCTAGTCGCGCCCGAGCATCAGGTCAACGAGTTCGCCGAGGCGTTCGAAACCGGTGACCGAAATCCCGCCGACCGCCTTCATGCCTTTTGGACCCCAGCCGCGCGAAAAACCAAGCTTCGCCGCTTCGCGGAGGCGCAGCCCGTCGTGCGAAACCTGCCGCACCTCGCCCGACAGCGAGAGTTCGCCGAATACGATTGCGTCGGCGGGCACCGGCCGCTCGCTGAACGCCGAGATCAGCGCCGCTGCGACGGCGAGGTCAGCGGCGGGATCGGTGAGCCGGTAGCCGCCCGCGATGTTGAGATAGACCTCCGCCGCGCCCATCTGCAGCCCGCAGCGCGCTTCCAATACCGCAAGCACCATCGCGAGCCGCCCGCTGTCCCAACCGACCACGGCCCGCCGCGGTGTTGCACCGCTCGCGAGCCGCACGGTCAGCGCCTGCACTTCGACGAGCACCGGACGCGTGCCTTCGAGCGCCGGAAACACCACCGATCCCGGCACGTCGCGGCTGCGGTCGGTCAGAAACAGGCTCGACGGGTTCGAGACTTCGCCCAGCCCTTCCTCGCCCATCGCGAACACCCCGATCTCGTCGGTGCCGCCAAAGCGGTTCTTCACCGCGCGGAGGATGCGATATTGATGGCTGCGCTCGCCCTCGAACGCCAGCACGGTGTCGACCATATGTTCGAGCACGCGCGGCCCCGCGATCGTCCCGTCCTTGGTGACATGGCCGACGAGCACGATCGCGGCGTCGCTGTCCTTGGCGTAGCGGATCAGTTCCTGCGCACTCGCGCGGACCTGGCTCACCGTCCCCGGGGCGCTGTCGATCAGGTCGCTGTGCATCGTCTGGATCGAATCGATCACGACGAAATCGGCATCGTGCCCGTCGAGCGTCGCTAATATGTCGCGCACCGACGTCGCACTCGCGAGCGCGACCGGCGCATTGCCGAGCCCTAGTCGCTGCGCGCGGAGTCGCACCTGCGCCGCGGCTTCCTCGCCGCTGATATAGACGACCGACTTGCCCGCCTTTGCCAACCGTCCGGCCGCCTGCAGCAGTAGCGTCGACTTGCCGATCCCCGGATCGCCGCCGATCAGCGTCGCCGATCCCGCGACGAAGCCACCGCCGAGCGCGCGATCGAATTCGGCGATCCCGCACAGCATGCGTTCGGGCATCTTGCTCTCGGCATCGAGCGTTTCGAGCGCCAGCGTCCGCCCGCCGCGGCTGAGGTCGTGCTTCGCCGAAAACACTGTTTCGGCAGCCTCCTCGACCAGCGTGTTCCACTCGCCGCAATCGGCGCATTGCCCCTGCCAGCGATAGGTGGCGGAGCCGCAATTCTGGCAGACATATTGACGTTTCGCTTTGGCCATATGGCTCGCTTAACGGGAACAAATAACGAACGCCAGCAGTTTCAAACCCTCGTCACCCCGGACTTGATCCGGGGTCCATGCTACGGCTGTCGCGATGGATGCCGGATCAAGTCCGGCATGACGAAGGAGGCTTGGACGGTTCATATTTCGCGCGCGTTGCTTTAGGGCGTCGTCAAAGCCGAATCATCTTCCCGCAGGAAAGCCCCATCCCATGAAATTCTTCGCCGACACCGCCGAAATCGCCGACATCCAGGAACTCGCCGCGAC
>JALDYH010000017.1:0-44477 GCA_032154175.1 Sphingopyxis sp.
CGCCGCTAAGCGCCCGCTCCTACCCCGTGCCCAGATGGCGGAATTGGTAGACGCACCAGCTTCAGGTGCTGGCGATCGCAAGGTCGTGGAGGTTCGAGTCCTCTTCTGGGCACCAGCTACCCCCTTCCAAGGGGTCCCAAAAATCCCGGAATAATGTCAGGAATCTGCCATTTTCTCTCGGCCCGCGCCTCGCGGCGTCCGGGGGATTTTACATAATCTCGTCGAAGCCGGGTCGGATTTTCGGGTCAAGGTTCCCGACAAATAATCTGACCCGATGCTGTCCGAATCTTCCTGAACCGGCGCGGCGGCGGCCCGCGGGAACGGCCAGCATGCCGGCGAGGATCATGGCATCGCGCGAAGGCGGTTTCGGTGCCTCGCGTTCATGGCTTGTTTCCGAATGCCAGCTGGAGCGCATCGCGAATGGCCGGCCAATTGCCTGTTGCATGGGTTTCGCCCGGGGCTATGCGAAAATCCACGTCCATGGGCGCGGACCGCAGGCTGTCGGCCAGTTCGCGGGCGTTGTCGATCATTCTGGCGCGGCGGCTGAGATCCGCGATCCGCAGCCATGAGGGATCCCGCTCTCGTCCCGGCGGCGGCGATTGTTCATATTCGCCCGCGCTCAGCAGCAGCCTGCGACGTGACGGCACTACGCGCAGCCGGGCGGCAAATCCCGGCAGCATCGAGAGAAGCCGCTTGTCGCCGTACCAGATCGAGGGGCTGGAGGCGACGTAGGTGCGGAACAGGTCGGGATGCTTGAACAGCGCCTGCAAGGTGAGCAGTCCGCCAAGGCTGTATCCCGCCAATGTTCGGCGGTCGGCATCGACGGAAAACTCTGCCTCGACCTCGGGAATGACCTTGTCGGCCAGAAAATCGAGAAAGGGTCCGGCGCCGCCGGTCGCGCCCATGCCGGCCACAAGCTCGACGCCCTCCGGTACGGCCGGTGTATAGTCGAAATTGCGACGCGACGCATCGGGGTAGCCGACGCCCACCACGATGCCCGGGGCCAAACCCGCATAGCCACCCAGCCGGTTCTGATATTCCGCCGCGATCGCGAAGCTTTCGCTTCCGTCGAGCAGGTAAAGGACCGGATATCCTGCGGGCGGCGGCGGTTGCTGCGGCCAGGCGATGTAGACGAGATAGTCGCCTCCCGCGTCGGAGCGCATATGCCGCACCTCCGAACGCGGCATGACATAGGGCTCGCCTGTGGAACCAGCAGGCGCCGCGGACGGCGGCGCTGCGCGAAGCAGGGGCGGATGGGCTGCCGCGATTGTCACGGCGAGTGCGAATGCGAGACGTGCGAAGCCTAGCCTTCCGTTCATCGAAATCCCTCCCATCCGTCGACGCTGCGAAAGCCGGTCGGGGAGGCCCGCCAACTTCTCGATCATCGCGCACGTCAACCATGTTTCGTCGCAATCGCTATTGACTGCCGACGAGAAAAATACAAGATGTATACAATAATTTGATATCGCATTCGCAGCAGGGGTTTTCATGCAAGAAGTTTTCGGACGACGCGCGCAGGCAGGATGCGCGCGGCGGTCTTTCGCGCCGACCCCGGAAAGGTACGGCCGATGACCGCGGCGCCGCGAAGCGACGACAATCTGGCCCCCGCGCTTGCCGCATCGGCGATTGATATCCTCGCGCGCCTGATCGCGTTCGACACCACGTCGAGCGCGTCGAACCTCGCGCTGATCGATTATGTCGAGGCGTATCTGGCGGAGCATGGCGTCGCGGCGCGGCGGATCGCCAATGCCGACGGCAGCAAGGCGAACCTGCTCGCGACGATCGGCCCCGCCGACGCACGCGGGCTCGTATTGTCGGGGCATACCGACGTCGTGCCGGTTGCGGGCCAGCCGTGGAGCCGCGATCCCTTCACGCTCGCCGAGCATGAAGGGCGGCTCTACGGGCGCGGTACCGCCGACATGAAAAGCTTCATCGCGCTCGCGCTCGCGGTGGTGCCCTATCTCTCGCCGCGGACCATGACGCGCCCGGTCCACCTCGCCTTTTCCTACGATGAGGAAATCGGCTGCCTCGGCGCGCCCGACCTGATCGACGCGCTGGTGTCGGAGGGGCATCGCCCGGTCGCGGCGATCGTCGGCGAGCCGACCGAAATGGCGATCATCAACAGCCACAAGGGCATCCATCTCTACGAGGTGGTCGTCACCGGGCGCGAGGCGCATTCGAGCCTGGTGCACGAAGGCGTGTCGGCGAACATGGTCGCGATCGGGATTTTGGGCGTGCTCGGCCGGATCGCCGAAAGCGAACGCGCCGATCACCGCGACGCGCGCTTCGATCCGCCCTGGTCGACGCTGACGGTAGGGACGATCCATGGCGGCACCGCGGCGAATATCCTTGCGCGCGAATGCCGCTTCACCTTCGACCTGCGCACGGTACCCGACCGCGATGTCGATGCGGTGCTGGCGCCCTTCTGGGCGGCGGTCGAGGATGCGCGAACGCGGTTGAAGGACGAGGGCGACGAAACCGGGATTGCGGTGCAGGTGATCGCCGAGGTCCCGCCGCTGCGGCGCGAGGAGGAAGGCGCCGCCGAGCGGCTGGCCGCGATGCTGAGCGAGGTCGCGGCGCCGGCGGGCGCGGTCTCCTATGGCGCCGAGGCGGGGCAGTTCCAGACTGCGGGCATGTCGACGGTGATCTGCGGCCCGGGCTCGATCGTGCAGGCGCACCGCCCCGACGAATATATCGAGATTGTGCAGATCGAGGCGGGCGCCCGCTTCATGTCGAGGTTGATTGCGATGACCCATGCGGAGTAGAGATCGGCGATGCGCGCCGCCCGAACCAGCTCCGACAAACCCGCCGATCCGGCGGAGGTCCTCGACATAAGCGAGGAGGTCGCCCGCCAGTCCTCGGGACAGAAGGTCTATGCCTTGCTGCGCGAGCAGATTCTGAACCTCGACCTGCCGCCGAACACCGAGCTCGACGAGGTCCAGTTCAGCCGCGAACTGGGCTTTTCACGCACCCCGATCCGCGAGGCGCTGATCCGGCTGGCGTCGGACAGTCTGGTTGTGCTCGCGCCGAACCGCGGTGCGCGCGTCGCACCGCTCGACCTCGATCAGGTGCCGCAGGTGCTCGAGGCGCTTGAGCTTTATGAACGCGCGACGACGCGCTGGGCGGCACTGCGCCGGCAGCCGCACCACCTCGAGCTGCTCGAACAGCGCAATCGCGAGTTCGCGGCGGCAAGCGAGACGCGCGACCCGCGGCTGATCGTCGAGGCGAACTGGGCCTTTCACGATGCGATCAATCAGGCGTGCGGGAACAGGTTTCTTGCCGCCGATTGCTCGAAAATGCTGCGCGGCGTGATGCGGCTGTCGCTGCTCGCCTTTCGCCAGAACGGCGCGGCGCTGCTGAGCTATTCGGACGTCATCGACCAGCATAACCAGATGATCGATGCGATCCGCCGCGGCGATGCGAACGAGGCCGAACGGCTCGTCTACGAGCATTCGGACGAGTTTCGCGAGCGGATGAAGACCTTTGTCGCCGGCGCGAGCACCGCCGATTTCTCGCTGTCGGGGCGCGGGTAGCGGGCCTGTATGAATCGTCATCCCGGACTTGATCCGGGATCCATGGTCCGATGGCAGCGCGGATGGACCCCGGATCAAGTCCGGGGTGACGAAGGAGATTATGCGCGGTGTTTCCGCGTCACGCCGTTGATCGCGACCGGTACCGCCTCAATCCTCCAGATCCTCTGCAACTCTGCCGCTCGCGCGGTAGAAGAAGAGCGCGGTCGGTATGGTCAGCGCCATCACGACGATCAGCGCATAGCGGAGTCCTTCGGGGCCGTGGATCGCGCTGAAATGGTCGCTGAGCGCGCCGGTGATCACCGGCCCGAGTCCGAAGCCGAGCAAATTGCCGAAGAAGAGGACGACCGCGATCGCCGTCGCGCGCCGCGCGCTGCCGCACACCGCGTGGATCGCGGCGAAGGCGGCGGGCAGCGCGGCGTAGAGCAGGATGCCGCCGATTGTGCTGACGACCAGAAAGGTCGGCAGGTCGTCGATCAGGAACATCGCGCAATTGGGCAGCGCCGCGAGGCCGAAGGCGATCGCGGGAAAACGCACGATCCAGCGCGGATCGCGCCGCGACAGCGCATCCTGGATCGCGCCGCCGGCGAGGCTGCCGATCAGCACCGCGAGCGCGGACGTCGCGCCATAATAGAGCCCCGCCTGCTCGATCGGACTTTCGATCACGCGCACGAGATAGGAGGGCACGAAGACGAGCGAGCCATAGGCCGCGAAATGATAGAGGGTGAAGCCCGCGAGCATCAGCACGAACGACCGCTTTCCGGCGAGGCGCTTGACCGATGTCCTGAAATCCTCGGTGCTACCGCGCGGGACCGCGGCATCGACCCGCGTGCGGGGTTCGTCGAGCACCCAGTAAACGAGCGCAGCGATCAGCAGCCCCGGCAGGCCGAAAGCGACAAGCGTTGCGCGCCAGCCATAGGCGGCGACGAGCTGCGATCCCGCCGACAGGCCGATCAGATAACCGACGGTTCCCGATGTCGCAAAGATGCCGATCGCGCGGGCGCGCTGCGCGGTCGGGAAATAATCGACGATCAGTGACTGGGCGGGCGGGGTCGCGCCGGCTTCGCCGACCCCGACGCCGATGCGAGCGAGCAGGAGCTGCCAGAAACTGGCCGCCGCGGCGCACAGCACCGTCATGAGGCTCCACACCGAGATCGCGACCGCGATCAGCTTCTTGCGGTTCCCGCGATCGGCAAAGCGCGCGATCGGCAGACCGAAGGCCGAATAGAGCAGCGCGAAGGACAGGCCGCTCAGCAGGCCGAGCTGGGTGTCGGAAACCTGAAACTCGTGCTTGATCGGTTCGAGCAGCACCGAAATGACGACGCGGTCGATCGAACTCGACGCGCCGACCAGAAACAGGATGGCGAGGAAGGTCCAGCGGCGCGCCGGGGTATAGAGATGCGCCGCGCCGCCGCCCGCTGCGGCGGGGGGCGGACTAGCGACCGCCATTGCGGCCTTCCCACTGTGCGAACCAGCGCAGCACGCGCGTCCCCTGATCGATCTGCGCTTCGTAGCGCGCCGCGGCATGGCCTTCTTCGGGATAAAGCACCAGCTCGGTCGGCACATCGCCGAGGACGAGCGCGTGGTGGAACTGCACCGCCTGTGCGGGCGGTGTCGTCTTGTCCATCTCGCCCGCGATCAGCAGCGTCGGGGTCGTCACCTTGTTCGCGTGCGCGAGCGGGCTCCGCTGGTCGAAGGTGCCACCGACGTCATAAGGATCGCCGCCCGAATAGAGCGCGAGGAATTTGGGATGATGCGCGGTGAAATACTGGCTTCGCATGTCGGTCAGCGGCGCGATCGCGCATGCGGCCCGGAAGCGTCCGGTCTGGCCGACGAGCCAGGTGGTCATGAAGCCGCCGTAGCTGCCGCCGGTGACGAACAGCCGGCTGCCGTCGACCGGATGATTGGCGACGACATGGTCGATCCCCGCCAATATGTCGTGCGTATCCTCGCCCGCCATGTCGTCGATCACGCGGCTTGCGAAATCGAGCCCGCGCCCCGAACTGCCGCGCGGATTGGGAAAGAGCACCGCATAGCCCGAACTGACGAGCAGCGCCGCGAGCGGGTTGTCGAAGGTCCAGCTGTCGCGGAACAGGTGCGAGGGGCCACCGTGGATGAAGGCGACGAGCGGCGGGCGCTCGATCCCTTCGGGCATCGCGAGATAGCCGAGGATTTCGAGCCCGTCGCGGCCCTGCCAGCGCACGACCTCGGCGGGTCTCATCCGCGCCTGGATCGGCGCCAGATCGGGCGGGGTCAGGTCGAGCAGCATTCGCTCGCCCGCCGCGTCCGAGCGCGCGAGATAAGGGTAACGGTCGAAGGCATGGCCGGGGACGAGGACGGCATCATGTCCTTCTGGAACCGCATAGGGCACTTTGCGGCCCGCGGTGCCGGGGGCACGCCATTCGACCGTGGTTGTGTCGTTCGCGATATCGAGCGTCCCCGCGATTGATCCGGGTGCGGCGAAGCCGGCGAAGAAGAGGCGGTTCGCGTCGCGCCAGACGAGCGCCGACACCTGCGCGCCGATATCGGGTTCGCGCGCCGCGCCGGTCGCGCGGTCGTAGAGGACGAGCGAACCGAGCTGGACGGTACGGTGGAAACGTCCCTCGATCGTCGCGATCGTCTTGCCATCGGGCGAGGCGGTGACGCCCGCGATTTCGACTTCGGGCGCGGCGAAGCGTTCGAAGGCGCCGCCCGCTACGGGGGCGATCGCGATTTCGGTCTGGTACCAGCCGCCTTCGGTCGGGCTGGCCGAGGTGACCGCGACGACCGCGTCGGGGCCGCACCAGTCGGCTTCCCAGACATTCTGGCCGTCGGCGCCGACGCGCACGAGCGCGCCGCTTTCGATGTCGAGGATATGCGCGTGACGCCACAGGCCGTCGTGGCCGCCGGTTTCGACGGTCGGCATCCACGAGGGGCGTTCGCTGCTGCCGCTCCCGATCCGTGCCGTCGCTGCCGATCCGGCGGCATCGGCACCGGCGTCGGCGGTCTGGACGAGGATGCGGCGGCTGTCCGCGGCCCAGACGAAGCTCTCTACCGCTTGCCCGGCGACCGGCGCGGGTGCGGCGGCGATGTCGGGCGTGTCGGCCGATGCGATCATCAGCTGGAAATTGCCCGCGCCATGATGGCGGTCGGACAGGAAGGCGAGCCGGGCGCCGTCGGGCGACCATTTCGGCTGGCTGTCGTTCGCATCGTCGCTGCCGAGCAGGGTCACGCTACCGTCGGGCGCGAGAAGGCCGATGCGGGTGACGGGGAAGCCGCCGCCGGCGCGCATCATCGGGCCCGAAAAGGCGATCACCCCGCTTGCCGGGTTCGGCGCGACATGGACGATGCCATGGAACTGCCCGGCTCCGGGTCGATAGAGGCGCGCGAAATAATCGCGCACCTGCGCTTCGATCGCGGCGGCTGCAGGGGAGGGGAGATCGCTATCGGGGGAGGGCACGGGCAAACCTTTTGAAAACGGGGCCGGATCGCTCCGGCCCCACAGGGTCTCAATAACGGAATTCGAACTGCAGGCCCACGGTGCGCGGACGCATGCGATATTCCTGGCTGATGTCCGTCGGCGGCTGGGTGATGCCGTTCCAGTTGCCGATATTCTCGACATAGAGCGACGCGGTCCAGTTGTCGGGCGATTCGAGCCCGATGCTGCCGCGCGCGAGCAAGGGTTCGTCGCTGATGAAATAGCGCGCCGCGCCCGCGGCGAGCAGGCGCGCCGGGATCTTCGAGCGATAGGTCAGCGACCCCGAGAGTACGCCTTTCAATCCCGCTTGCCCCACCGGGAAGCGATAATCGAGGAAGCCGCTCGCCGTATATTCGGGCGAGAAAGCGAGCCGGTCGCCCTTCTGGTAAAGCGTGACGGGCCCCGCCGCGGTCTGCGTGACGATCGGACCCGACAGGTCGAGGCCGTTCCAGCTGAAGGTGCCGCCGATGTCGAGCCCTTCGACCGGGTGCGCGGTCAGCGCGAGATCGGCGCCGAACCCGCTCGCCTTCGGCCCGTTGACCGACGCGGCAAACACGACGCCGTCGATATCGACGTTCAGGTTCTGCTGAATATCCTTCCAGTCGATATAGTAGAGCGCGGCATCGAAGGTCAGCCCGCCGTCCAGCAGGCTGCCCTTGGCGCCGACTTCATAGTTCGACAGGCGGTCGGCCTTGACCGGCGGGATGCCGGGCGCGGTGCGGATGATCGTCGGGCTCTGGTTGAAGCCGCTGCGGAAACCCTGCGAGTAGGAGGCATAGGCCGTGAACTTGCGGCTCGGCAGCCAGGTGATCACTGCGCGCGGGGTCACCGCGTCGAAGGTGTCGGTGCGGCGCGCGAGCGGCTGCGCCGGGTTGCCGGTGGTCGGGGTCAGCTCGATCTGGGTCACGCGGTCCTTGAAATAGCGAAGCCCGCCGGTGAGCTCGAGCGTGCCGTCCATGAAGCTGCGCGTGACTTCGCCGAACGCCGCGAACGAGCGCGACTTGTCCTTGAAATTGATCGGCGCGGGGAGCACGAACAACGTCTGGTTCAGAAGGTCCGACGCGTCGCGGTAGAAACCGCCCACCGACCAGCGCCAGTCGCCGCCGCCCGTCGAATTGATCAGCAGTTCCTCGGTGAAGATCTTCGAGCCGATCTCGGTGTGGAGCGTCTGGTTCGGGGCAAGGTTGGTGTAATCGCGCTCGCTGAGGTTGGTGAATTTGAGGTAGCTCGTCGCGCTCGACACCTCGAACGCGCCGAAGTCGTATCCCAGCCTGGCGCTGAACGCGTCGTAGTTAAGCTTCTGCGGCAGCGGCACGGTGGTGAGCTGGTTTCCGTCGTCGTTGGCATAGGCGGGCGCGTCCTGATCGATACGCGAAATCCACGCCGACAGGCCGAAGCTGAAGTCGTCGGTCGGCTGGCCGTTGAGCTTGATACGCACGTTGCGCGACCGGCTGTCGTTGGCATTCTTGACGCCGCGGGCGGGCTGGTCGACCCAGCCACCGGCGCTTTCGAAGCCGCCCACGACGCGGAGACCGAGCTTGCCCTCGACGAGCGGGATGTTGACCGCCATGTCGCCGCGATAGCTCTGGTCGCCGCCTTCGGTCGCGGCGACGCCGGCGCGCGCCTTGAATTCGAAGCGGTCGAGATTGGCGTCGTTGGTGAGGACACGCACGACGCCGTTCAGCGCGTTCGCGCCATAAAGCGTGCCTTGCGGCCCGCGCAGCACCTCGATGCGCGACATGTCATAGGCATTGGTGTCCGGCAGGATCGCCGATTTGACGAGGCCGAAGGGAACCGAATCGATATAGAAAGCCGAGGTGCTCGACCCTGCCAGCGTCGCGCCGTTCGCGGCGACGCCGCGGATCGTGAGCTGCGTTCCGCCGCCCTGCGGCGAGTTGGTGATCGAGATGCCGGCGACCGAGCGCAGCGCCTCCGAGACGCCGCCGCTCGCCTGCGCGTCGAGGTCCTTGCCGCCGAGCGAGGTGATCGAGATCGGTACATCCTGAAGCCGTTCCTCGCGCTTTTGCGCGGTCACCACGATTTCGTTCGCACCGCCGTCTCCGTCGGCGTCATCGGCCGTCTGTGCGGCGGCGGGGGCCACCCACAGCAGTGCGGCGAGAACGCCAAGGCCCGATCCAGTCTTCAGCTTGCTACGCATATTGTCCCCTTTTGCACGTTTTATGGATTGTGACGAGAGTGCGAATACCCAATGAACACATTGTGTATAATCTGTGTAGACAAGTCAAGCACAGGCGATTAGTCCGGTGCCGTCGGCAGCGGAAAGGCGCGTTATGGAACCGGAAATCACCGTAGAATCAGTAGCAAGCGCGCCAGTCGAAACCTTCCGCGGAGTCGTCTTCCCGTGGCATTGCGACGCGATGGGTCACATGTCGGTGCAGCATCAGGTGCCGCTGCTCGACAATGCGGTTTATCATTTGCTCGGCTATTTCGGTCCGACAGCGGGGCAGGTCGATGGCCGCAACGCCGGCTGGGCCGACGTCTCGCACGAGATCCGCTATCTTCACGAACTGATCGCGGGCGACCTGCTCGTCCTTTCGAGCGGCATATTGTCGGTCGGGCGTACGTCGATCCGGCACCGGACGATCCTGTCGCGGCGTCCCGATGCGAAACCCTGCACGATATTGGAGGGCGTCACCGTCCGCTTCGATCTGGGCGCGCGCAAGGCGACGCCCTTGTCCGATCGCGAACGCGCCATCGCCGGGCAGCTGATGCTGCCGGCCGAAACAAACTGAACCCAAGGGAGGCTTTAATGGAACGAGTGCTGGTTACCGGGGCGGGCGACAGCGTCGGCCGCGCGATCGCCGAGCGTTTTCTGCAAAAGGGCGCGAAGGTGCATATCTGCGATGTGCGCGGTGATGCCGTCGCCGCGACGCTCGCGGCGAATCCGGGGATGAGCGGCAGCGTCACCGACGTCGGCGTACGCGCCGAGGTCGACGCGCTGTTCGACGATGTCCGCGCGAACGTCGGCGACCTGTCGGTCCTGGTGAACGTCGTCGGCATGGCGGGCCCGCGCGCGCCGATCGAGGATGTCGACGAGGACGAGTGGGACAAGACGATCGCGGTCAACCTGTCGGGCATGTTCTATACGATGAAGCGCGCGGTCCCGATGCTGAAGGCGAACGGCGGCGGGTCGATCGTCAATTTCTCGACCTGTTCGACGCGCACCGGCATTCCCTTTCGCGCCCCCTATATCGCGTCGAAAGCCGGGGTCGAGGGGCTGACGAAGAACAGCGCGCGCGAGCTTGGCCCTTCGGGCATCCGCGTCAACGCGATCCTGCCCGGGATCATCAACAACGACCGCTTTCGCTTCATCGTCCAGCGCAACGTCGACGCGACGGGCCGCAGCTTCGAGGACATCGAGAACGACTATCTCAAATATGTGTCGCTGCGCTGCAAGGTCGAGCTCAGCGAGTTCGCCGACATGGTCGAATTCATCACCTCGGATGCCGGCAGGAAGATCACCGGCGAGATCATCGCCGTCAGCGGCAATATGGAATGGGAAGAATGACGATGAGCAACAAGACGATCCTGACCTGCGCGGTGACCGGCGGCGCGCCGTATAACAAGAAGCATCCGTCGATGCCGGTCACGCCGAAACAGATTGCCGACGCCTGCATCGAAGCCGCGTCGGCGGGGGCGAGCATCGTCCATATCCATGTCCGCGATCCCGAAACGGGCGAGGGCAACCGCGACCGCGCGCATTTTCGCGAAGTCGTCGATCGCGTGCGCCAGACGGGCACCGACATCGTGCTGAACCTCACATGCGGCATGGGCGCCTACTTCCTGCCCGATCCCGAGAAGGAAGGGCATATGCTGCCGGGCAGCGACGTCGTCGGGGTCGACGAGCGCGTCGCGCATGTCGAGGAATTGCTGCCCGAGATCGCGACGCTCGACATCGTCACGAACAATCAGGTCGAAGGGCCGACCGAATATATCTATTTCAGCCCGACCCACACGCTGCGCGCGATGGCGAAACGGTTCCAGGCGGCGGGAGTAAAGCCCGAACTCGAAGTGTTCGGTCCCGGCGATATCTTGTTCGGCAACAAGCTGGTCGAGGAGGGGCTGATCGACGGCCCGCCGATGATGCAGATGGTGCTGGGCGTGCAATGGGCGGCGCCGCACGGGGTCGAGACGATCCTGTACCAGAAGAGCCTGATGGCCCCCGGCACGATCTGGGGGGCGTTCGGCATCGGGCGCGAGCAGATGCCGATGCTTGCGCACACATTGCTGCTCGGCGGCAATATCCGCGTCGGACTGGAGGATAATCTCTACATGTCGCGCGGCGTCTGGGCGACCAACGGCCAGCTCGTCGAGCGCGCGTACACGCTCGTCAACGCGATCGGCGGCTATGAGGTCGCGACGCCCGCCGAGACGCGCGAGATATTGAAGCTGCGAACGCCGGGCGCATGACCGGGGTGGCCGCGGTGATCCCCTGGTGCGATGCCGAAGCGGTCGCGCGGGCAACGCCGATGCCCGCGCTGATCGCGGCGTTGCAGCGCGCTTTCGCTTCGGGCGAATATCAGGCGCCCCCGCGACTCGCCGCCGACATGGACGGCGCGTCGCTGCTCGTCATGCCGGCGTGGAAGGGAGGCGGGCGGATCGGCACGAAGATCGTTACCGTCGATCCGCGCACGCGTCCCTCGATCCAGTCGACCTATGTCCTGACCGACCGCGCGTCGGGCCGGCCGGTCGCGGCGATCGACGGTGCCGCGCTTACCCGCCGCCGGACCGCTGCCGCGTCGGTCCTTGCTGCATCGCGGCTCGCCCGGCCCGATTCCGCCACTCTGCTCGTCATCGGCACAGGTGCGCTCAATGCACCGATCATCGAGGCCTATGCCTCGGCCTTTGCGCTGAAGCGGGTCCTGATATGGGGGCGCGACGCGGCGAAGGCCGAGGCGGTGGCCTGCGCGGCGCGCGAACAGGGATATCCCGCTGCCGCGATAGCGACGGTCGAGGCGGGGCTGGTGGAAGCCGATATCGTGTCCGCCGCGACGCTTGCGACCGAACCGCTGATTGCCGGGGCGGCGCTCCGCCCCGGCATGCATATCGACCTGATCGGCGCCTTCCGGCCCGATATGTGCGAAGCTGATGTCGAAAGTTTTGCCCGGGCCCGCATTTTCGTCGATACGCGCGAAGGTGCGCTGGAAGAGGCGGGCGATCTGCTTCAGGCGATCGCCGCCGGCGCCATCGCGGCGGATGCGATCGAGGCCGACCTCGCGGCGCTTTGTTCGGGCGCACATCCCGGACGCGGCGACGACCGCGAGGCGATTATGCTGTTCAAATCGGTGGGGACCGCGATCGAGGATCTGGCGGCGGCCGAACTCGTTGCGGCGGCTTGCGCGCCGTGAAGCTCGAACCCGTCGATCGTGCGCTGCTGGCCGGCGAATATGGCGCCGCCGCCGAACGCGCCATGACGCTTCTCGTGCGTTACGGCACCGCCTGCGGCGCCGAGCGCTTCATCCCGATCGTGTCCGCGCATATCGACGGATGCCTCTATCACGGGCCGTCGAGCATCGACTTCGCGCGGCGCTTCGTCGAGCTGGGCGGCAAGGTGCGCGTCCCGACCACGCTCAACGTCGCGGCGGTCGATGTCACGCATCCCGGCTGGCATTGCGGACCGCCGGAGATCATCGCGCAGCAGGAGACGCTGACCCGTCTGCACGAACAGCTCGGTTGCCTGCCGACGCTGACCTGCGCACCCTATCAGCGCATGGCGCGTCCACGGCGCGGCGAGCACGTCGCCTGGGCCGAATCCAATGCGATCGTCTTCATCAATTCGGTGCTCGGCGCGCGCACCGACCGCTATGGCGATTTCACCGACCTCTGTGCCGCGCTGACCGGGCGCGTACCGCTTGCGGGCCTTCATCGCGACGAAGCGCGCCGGCCCGCGGTCGTATTCGAGCTTCCGTCGATCGAGGCCGCAGCCTTGCCGCGCGACCTTTATTTTGCCGCGATCGGCTATGTTGTCGGCCGGCGCGCGCCGGGCATCGTTCCCTATCTGCGCGGCTTGCCGATCGATGCGAGCGAGGATGAGCTGAAGGCGCTCGGCGCGACGGGGGCCTCGTCGGGCGCGCTCGCGCTGTTCCATGCCGAGGGCGTGACGCCCGAGGCAGCGGACATGCCCACGGCAGGGGTGCCGGTCGAAACCGTGTCGCCGGCGGAGGCCGGAGCGGCGATCGCGTCGCTGTGCCGGGCGGCCGAGGGCGAGGCGGTCGCAGCCGTCTGCCTCGGCACGCCGCATTATTCGATCCATGAATTCGCCTTGCTCAACCGGGCGGTCGACGGGCGTCGCCGGTCGGCGGCAACCGAAGTCTATGTATCCACGTCGCGCGAGGTCGCGGCCCAGGTTGCGGACGATCCGGCGTTCGACGCCTTGCGCGCCTTCGGCGTCAATATCGTCGTCGACACCTGCACCTATCTGGCGCCGGTTGTTCGCAAGACCTCGGGGCTGATCCTGACGACCTCCGGAAAATACGCCCATTATGGCCCCGGCAATCTCGGGCGCCGCGTCGCGCTGATGACCCTCGAGCGTTGCATCCGGTCGGCCGAGATGGGGGAGGTGGCGGCGCCATGCTGATCCGGGGGCACGCATTGATCGAGGGGATGGCGAGCGGAACGTTGCTGAAGCTCACCGATCCGCTGAGCCTTTGGGGCGGAGTCGATCTGCAGACCGGCCGTATCGTCGACGCCTCCCACCCGCAGCGAGGCGCCATACTCGCCGATCGGCTGCTGGCGATGCCCGGCAGCCGGGGATCCTCCTCTTCGTCGAGCGCGCTGGTCGAACTCGCCCGCGCCAAGCGCGCGCCGGCCGGCGTGATCACCACGCGCGCCGACCCGATCCTCACGATCGGCGCCCTGGTTGCCGATGATCTTTATGGCACGACTATCCCGATCCTGATCGTATCCGACGACGATTTTGCAAGACTGTTGTGCGGGGCGACCGGGCATCTCTGGTGCGAAACCGATCGATCTGTACTCACGCTTCCAGGTCGCGAACCGGTCCTGTTTTCAGGGCAGACAGTCTAGATAGCTCGTACCAAACCTGATCTTGTCAACTCCCGGAAAATCCAAACGCTCTTCGGTGCGCCGGTTCTGGTCCCGCAATGAAGGATGGTAGGTCGTTGACAATTTCCATGCAGGGCAATTATGTCCGTAAAGGAAAATATTTTCAAATTAGAAATTTCTGGGGAAGGGCATATATCGTGATCTTGAATACGCGATTGAGACATCTCGTCCTGTCCGGGGCAAGCCTTGCCCTGCTCGCCGGCCCGGCCTTCGCGCCCGCCGTGGCGGAGGCGCCGGCTCCGCCGCCCGTCACATCGCCCACGACAGCAGAAGCTCTCGCAGGACTTGACGAATATATCGAGGGCGCCCGGCAGGCGTGGCAGGTGCCGGGTCTGTCCATCGCGATCGTTAAGGACGACCAAATTATATATTCCAGAGGGTTCGGTGCGCGCGAGAACGGCAAGCCCGGCAAGGTCGACGCCGATACCGTCTTTGCGATCGGATCCGCAACCAAGGCTTTCACTGCCGCGGCGCTCGGTATGCTGGTCGACGAGAAGAAGATCGAGTGGGACGGTTCGGTGCATGATTACATGCCGTCGTTCGAGCTTCACGATCCCTATGTCACCCGCCATGTGACCGTGCGTGACCTGCTGTCGCACCGCACCGGTGTCGTCACCAATGGCGGACTCTGGTACGGATCGGGCTTCGACCGTCAGGAAATCATCCGGCGGTTGCGCTTTCAGACCGAAACGCTCGGTTTCCGCAACCAGTACCAATATCAGAACGAGATGTTTATCGTCGCGGGCGAAATCGTCCCGGCTGTGACCGGTGTCAGCTTTGACCGCTTCATCGCCGGTCGCATCTTCGAACCGCTTGGCATGCGCCGCACCAGCGCCAGCATCACTGCCCTCAAGGGGCTGGCCAATGTCGCGACCCCCCATGCGCTGCTCGACGGCAAGGTGATACCGGTCGAATATCGCATGATCAACAATGTCGGCGGCGCCGGCGTGATCAATTCCAGCGCGCGCGACATGGCGCAGTGGGTGCGCCTGCAACTGGGCGGTGGCCGTTTCGAGGGTGCACAACTGATCGCGCCCGCGACGCTGGCGGAAATGCATAGCGGCCAGATCGTCACGGGCGGAGGAGCGGGCGCAACCTTCAAGTTCAATGAATACGGCCTTGGCTGGGGCGTGCAGGAATATCGCGGACAAAAGCTTGTCCGACATTCCGGAGCGATCGACGGGATGCAGAGCATGGTCGCGATGCTACCCGAAAGAAAGCTCGGCGTGGTTGTGCTGACCAACAGCTTGCGCACAAAGCTGGCTACAGCCGTTGAGCTGCGCGTGCTGGATGCCTTCCTGGGCGGTCCTGTGGTCAATCATAGCGCCGTCATGAAGCGGGAGGCCGACGAAGCGGTCCGGATCGCGCGTGAAAAGGCGGCGGCGACACCGGCTTTAGCGACCATTGCGCCAACGCGGCTGCCGCTCGATCGCTATGCCGGTACCTATTCGAGTGATCTGCTCGGTCAGATTGCGATTACGCTGGCCAACGGCAAACTCAGGCTCGCACGTCCGCAGGCAACGGCGGTGCTCAACCATGACCGCAACGATATGTTCAAGGCGCAGTGGGATAGCCCCGGCCAGATGAGTATATTCGGTCAGACTCCGGTCGGGTTCACCTTCGCGCCGGATGGAGAGATCGCCACCATAATGATTGGTAGCGACAAATTTGCACGCGAATAGGCACGTCCGAAGAGCTGCCGGTCTTCCACCCTAAATGACGCCCGCCGCGAGCTGCTTTACGGCGTAGTCGGCGGCGCGGGCCGTCAGCGCCATGAAGGTGAGCGACGGGTTGACGCACGAGATCGATGCCATCTGGGCGCCGTCGGTGACGAACAGATTGGCCGCGTCATGCGCCTGGCCCCATTTGTTGAGTACCGACTGGCGCGGATCGGCGCCCATGCGCGCGCCGCCCATTTCGTGAATGGCGTCGCCGGGCACATGTTCGCGGCGTTCGCTGGTGACGTTCTGCAGCCCCGCCTTGCGCAACATCGCTTCGCCTTCGCTGCGCGCATCGTCCATCATGCGGATCTCGTTGTCGCGGAAGGTGACATCGAAGCGCATCAGCGGGATACCGAAGCGATCGACCTTGTCGGCGTGCAGGCTGACGCGATTATCCGCATAGGGCAGGCATTCGCCGAATGCGCCCATGCCGAACTTCCACGGGCCATAGCCGCGCATGCCATGCTTCATCGCCGCGCCGAAGCCTTTGGGCGGTAGCGGATCGCGCCGCGCGCTGCCCTGATAGCCATAGCCGCGCTTGAAGCCGATCCCTTCCTCGCCGCCGACATTGCGGAAGCGCGGGATATAGACGCCGCCCGGACGGCGGCCATATTCGATATAGTCGGTCATGCCCGGTATCTCGCCCGAGATGTTCACGCGGAAGATATGGTCCATCACATAGCGGCCGAGCGTGCCGCTCGAATCGAAATGGCTCCTGGCCGTTCCCGGAATGCGCGAGTTCATCAATATCTGGGTCGAGGCCATCGCCGAGGCGCAGAGGAAGACGAGGCGCGCAGGGATCACCTCCGCCTGCTTCGTCTTCGTATCGATCACGCGCACGCCGGTGACCTTCTTCGTCTTCGGATCATATTCGAGATTGGAGACCACCGCGTCGGAGCGCAGCGTCAGCCGTCCGGTGGCGCGCGCCGCGGGCAGGGTGACCGCCTGCGTCGAGAAATAGGCCCCGAACGAACAGCCGCGCCCGCACTGGTTGCGGAACTGGCATTTGCTGCGGCCCTGATCCTCCTTGTCCTCGGTCATGTTCGAGAGGCGCGTGTTGATCAGCTTGCGGCCCGGCGAGGTCGCCTCGAGCCGTTCCTTCACCCATTTCTCGGCGACGTTCATCTGCATCGGCGGCTGGAAGGCGCTGTCGGGAAGCTGCGGCAGATTTTCACGCGACCCCGACACGCCGATATATTTTTCGACATAATCGTACCAGGGCACGAGATCGTCATAGCGGATCGGCCAGTCGATCCCGACATTCTCGCGCTTGTTCGCCTCGAAATCCTCAGGGCTCCAGCGAAAACTCCAGCGTCCCCAGATCAGCGACTTGCCGCCGACCGCGGCAGGGCGGATCCAGTAGAATTTCTCGCCTTCGCCATAGGCATAGGGATTGAGCCGGTCATTGTTGTAGAATTTCCGGTTCGATGGCGAAACATAGCCGTGCTTGGCGATGAAATAGTCGCTGTCGACGAGCGCCTTGGGCATCGTATCGCGCGCCGGAATTTCATAGGCGGGTTTGCCGTCGAAATCATAATCCTCGCCATGCTCGACCATCACCCCGCGGTCGAGCATCAGGACCTTGAGACCCTTTTCGGTCAATTCCTTCGCGGCCCATCCGCCGCTCACTCCGGAGCCGATGACGATCGCATCGAATTGGTCGGCCATATATTTATCCTCGAATAACGGGTTAGGCGCGGAGGCGGCTCAGCGCGGCGAAGCTGGCGGTGATGTCGGGCAGATAGGGCGCGGGCGACTGGTCGTTCTCGACATAGAAATGCCTGACGCCGGCGACGGTGTTGAGCGTGAAGATGTCGGCGAAATCGATCACGCCCTTGCCGACGCTCGTCATCCTGCCGTCGGCGGTGCGATCCTTGACATGATAGGCATAGATGCGCCCGGCCAGGCGCCGGATGATCGCCTTCGGATCCTCGCCCGCAGCGACCGCCCAGAACAGGTCGAGTTCGATCTGGACCAGCGCGGGGTCGGCGTCGGCGATCAGCGTGTCGAACAGGCTGGTGCCGCCGGGCTTCACGGTGAATTCGAAATCATGATTGTGATAGGCAAAGCCCAGCCCGGCCTTCCTGAGCCGCTCGGCATAGCGGTTGAAATCGGCGACCGCCGCCTTCCAGCTTTCGGCGTTGCGGTGCGCGTCGCCCATATAGGGGACGATCAGCGTGTCGGCGCCCAGCGCCCTGGTCATCGCGACCGCGCCGTCGAAATCGCTGCCGAGCGCCTCATAGGCGACGTGGACCGAGGGCGATGTCAGCCCCAGCCGGTCCATCGTCTTGCGGAGCGCTTCATGATCCATCTTGTCATAACCGCCGCCGCCATATTCGACTTCGCGATAGCCGATCGCCGCGACCTGCTCGAGCGTTCCCATCGGGTCCTTCGCGAAGAGCTCGCGCACCGTGTAGAGCTGGATACCGACGGGTTTCGGCTTGAGGGTGCGTGCAAGCGCGGGGCCGGTTGCCAGCGTCGCCCCGAGCGCGGCACCACCCGCTAACCATTGTCGCCTGCTGATCATCATGACGAGAACACCTTGTTGACCTCGGAATAAGGATAGGCACCGTCGTAATGGCCGGGCACGGGCAGATATTCGCGCTCCTGCATGATGCCGACTTCCGACGTGAAATATCCGGTGAGCACGAGCTGGCGGAACTTGTCGAAGAAATCGGCGCCGCCGGGTAATTTGCCGTCCATTGCCAGCGTCAGCAGCGCATCCTGCTGCGCGGGTGTCGCCTTGTCGCCAGCGACCTTGTAGTCGGAGCGGCTGCGCGCCTCGATCGCGTCGAGGCCGGCGAGGACAGGCTTCCGGTCCCCCGGCGATGCCCAGTCTGCGAGCAGCTTCTCGATGAAGTCGGGGACGCCGGCGGCGATTGCGCCGGGGGTGTCGGTCGTCGGCATCACCCGTTCGCTGAGCGCCGTCATCAGCGCGCGCTGCTGCGCATTGAACACCGGCGACGAGGGCGGGCCGCTGCTGATCGTCGCCGCCTGCGTACCCGCTGCGCGCGCGATCGGGGCGAACAGGCTTGCGCCGAACATGGCGGCCATGCCGGCGAGCGCGTCCCTGCGGTCGATGATCATTTCACGGTTCCATCGAAGTCGTAACTCGCGGCGGCTTCGGGCAGCGGGCGTACCCAGATGTTGCGGAACGAGACGGGCGAGCCATGGTCCTGAAGCTGGATCGGCGCCGCATCGCCATGCGCCTCGTACCGGGCGACCTTGCGCCAGACCGTGCCGCCCAGCCACGGCTGACGGTTCTGCACGAGCACGCCGTTGAGGAAGGCGGTGATATAGGCCGGGCGCAGCAACTTCCCGTCCGGGCCGAAATGCGGCCGTTCGAAGACGATGTCATAGCTCTGCCACTCGCCCGGTTTGCGCGACGCGTTCGCGAGCGGCGGCTTCCAGCCATAGATCGCGCCCACTGTGCCGTCGGCATAGGTCGGGTTCTGATAGCCGTCGAGGATCTGGATCTCGTAGCGCTGCATGAACCAGATGCCGCTGTTGCCGCGATCCTGCGAGCTATGGATCGGCGGGTTGGGCGAACGGAATTCGAGATGGAGCTGGACGTCGCCGAAGCTCGCCTTGCTGATCAGCGCATTTTCGCCCCGGCCGCCCAATGGCGGGATCGATGTCATAGCGCCGTCGCCGACGGTCCACCGCCTTGCCTCCGCCCGCCAGGCGTCGAGCGATTTGCCGTCGAACAGCACGACCGCGTCCGACGGCGGAGCACCGGGAACGGCGCCGGGCGTCACGACCGTCGGGTGGGGGCGTTCGGAATCATGCACGCGCCATTTGCCGTCTGGCAGCATCGGCGTGTCGTTGAACCCGGGCTTTTCCTGCGCGGCGGCGGGGCCGCCCGTCGCCGCGGCGACCGCGATTGCCGCGGCCCATGCGATATGTTTCACGTGTCTCTCCTTCATGCCGCGTCGATCGCGCGATAGGCAGCGACCAACCGCTCCTCGCCCGCGCGGCCCTCGACCGAATTGCCGTGTTCCATGCCGATCGCACCGGTGAAATTCCGGTCGCGGAGCCAGCGCACGATGTTGCGATAATTGATTTCGCCGCTCCCCGGCTCGTTGCGCCCGGGATTGTCGCCGAACTGGATGTAGGCGATCTCGTCCCAGCAGGCGTCCAGCGTGTTGATGAGGTTCCCGGCCTGGATCTGCTCGTGGTACAGGTCCGCCAGCACCTTGATCGCGAGGCTGTCGACCGCGCGCGCGACCGCATAGCCTTGCGGCACGGTCGACATGAAGACGCCGGGATGGTTCACCAGCGTATTGAGCGGCTCCATCACCATGACCAGCCCGTGCGGTTCGTAAATCTCTGCTGCGCGGCGCAGCACGTCGATCACGCGCGCGGTCTGGATATCGACCGGCAGCTTGCGGTCCATGAAGCCGGTGACGATCGTCATATGCTTTGAGTTCAACCGCTTGGCGACATCGACCGAAGCGCGGATATCGGCAAGGAAGCGCTCGCGATCGCCATCGTCGTTGCCGCCGAGCAGCGGGCGGAACTCGGACCATCGCGGCATGCTCGCGACGAACACGCCCATTGTCATGCCGCGCTGCTGCAGCGCGCGCGCCATCGCGGTCTGGTCGGCGACCGAACGGCTGGCCGCCTCATTATCCTCCCACGCGGTGAAGCCCTGATCGGCGGCGAACGCGATCTGTTCGATCCGGTCGCCGCGGCTTTTGAAACTGCCGTCGTGCGGCGCATATTTCAGCGAGAAGCGCGCTGCGTTCGACGGTGTCGCGCCGCTTGCCGCTGTCGCCCCGGCCAACGCCGCGACGGCGCCGCCCGCCAGTATCGTTCGGCGCGACAGGTTCATGCCGTCTCACCCGCGAGCGCCGCGCGCGACTTGCCGCGCTCGCGCATCCAGATGAAGCCGAACACCGCGAGCAGCACCACCGGCAGGATCGCCAGCCGCTGGAAGGACAGCGACGCCGCGGCGTCCTCGACCGCCAGCTTCGCCGCGCCGGTCAACCGCGCGAACGCCTCGGGGCCGCCCGCGAACTCGATCTTCGCCCGGTCGAACATTGCGCCGAGCTGCGGCAGTACGAAGAAACTGGCGAGCGCGCCCGCCGATCCGACGAGTCCCATCGCCCACGACCCGCCGCGCGGATAGCGTTCGGCGACCGAGGCGAGCATCGTCGGCCACATCACGCAGACGCCGAGACCCCAGACCGTCGCCGCGACGACCGCGGTAGCCGGCGACTGCGCCTCGCCCAGCATGAACAGGCCGATCGCGGCGAGCAGGCTCGACACCCACAGCAGTCCGGGGTTCGAGATGCGGTTGGCGAGGCGGCCCGCGAAATGGCGAAACACGAACATCAGCGCGTTGACATAGACGAGCAGCAGGATGCCGCGCATGCCGACGCGGTTCGACAGTGCGACATCGATCCACTGGCCGGGGGCGAGTTCGGACGCCGCGGTCAGGAACATCGCGCCGAACCAGATAAAAAAGCTCGGGCGACGGAACACCTCGCCCATCATTTCGCCGAAGCCGACGCCGCTTTGCTCACGCAGCGGCGGCGGGAAGGTCGTGGTCGCTGCGATGATCACGGTCGCGGCGGCGGGGATCATGACCAGCGCCATGATGCCCTGCCAGGGCAAGGTCGCCGAGAGGAAGAAGCCGATGAGCCCGCCGACGATGATGCCGCCGGGGAACCACGCGTGCAATACGTTGAGCCGGTGCGTCGTGTCGTCAGGGTAGAGCTGTGCGGTCAGCGGATTGATCGCCGCCTCGGTCAGCCCCCAGCCGATGCCGCTGAGCAGCATTCCTGCCCATACGAGCCAATAGATGTTCATGCCGGTCGCGACATGGCCCGCGGTGACGATCATCAACGGCCCGAGGATGAAGCACAGCCCTGCGCCGGCGAGACACCGCTTCATCCCGATCTGGTCGAGCAGCGCGCTCGCGACGAACAGCGTGATCGAGAAACTCAGAAACGCCGCACCCAGTGCGGCCGCAACCAGTTCTCCCGCCTGCAACGGGGCGATCGGGTCGATCCATTCGGCCTTGAGCCCGCTCGCGATCGCGCCGCGGATCGCGAGGCTTGCCGCGGCGGTGAACAGCGCGAGCACGCCCAGCCAGAACAATCGGCCCTTGTGCAATGTCGTCATCCCTGCGTCCCCTTGATTATTATCTTTTGGTCCGTCGTCTGCCGCGCGGTCAGGTCAGTCCCAGCATCGCGCGATTGAGCGCCGGATCGCTGCCTCCGGCGAAGTCGTCGAACGCCTTGTCGGCCTTGCGGATCATGTGCGCGGCGATGAAGGGCGCGCCCTCGCGCGCGCCGTCCTCGGGGTGCTTCAGGCAGCATTCCCATTCGAGAACCGCCCAGCCGGCATAGCCATATTGCGTCAGCCTCGAGAAAATGCCGCCGAAATCCACCTGGCCGTCGCCCAGCGAGCGGAAACGGCCGGGGCGGTCGACCCAGTCCTGAAACCCGCCATAGACCCCCGAGCGCCCGGTCGGGTTCAGCTCCGCGTCCTTGACGTGGAACATGCGGATGCGTTCGTGATAAATGTCGATGAACTGCAGATAGTCGAGCGCCTGCAGCACATAATGGCTGGGGTCGTAGAGGATGCCGGCGCGCGGATGATTGTCCACCCCGGCGAGGAAGCGTTCGAAGGTCACGCCGTCGTGCAGATCCTCGCCCGGATGAATCTCATAGGCGAGGTCGACCCCCTGTTCGTCGAAGACGTCGAGGATCGGCCGCCAGCGCTTCGCGAGTTCGGCGAAGGCTTCTTCGACCAGCCCCGCGGGGCGCTGCGGCCACGGATAGAGATAGGGCCAGGCGAGCGCGCCCGAAAAGGTCGCATGGGCATTAAGGCCGAGCCGCCGGCTCGCTTTGGCGGCGAGGCCGAGCTGCTCGACCGCCCATTTCTGCCGCTCGGCCGGATTGCCCTTCAGCGCGTCGGGCGCAAAGGCATCGAACTGGATATCATAGGCGGGATGCACCGCGACGAGCTGGCCCTGCAGATGCGTCGACAGCTCGGTGATCTCGACCCCCGCCTCACGGCAGGTCCCGGCAAGCTCGTCGCAATAATCCTGGCTCTCGGCGGCTTGCGCGAGATCGATGCAGCGGCTGTCCCAGGTCGGAATCTGGATACCGACATAGCCGGCATCCGCCATCCATCGCGCCGCCGAGGGCAAGGTATCGAACGGGGCGTCGTCACTCATGAACTGCGCGAGGAAAACAGCCGGACCCTTCATGCGGATACCTTTCCGGTCACTTGGTTTCGGTCTTGAGCCAGGCGATCAGCGCCGCGCGGCGGGCCGGATCGGCCACTTTGACGACCATGCGCGTGCCGGGGACCTTCCTGGTCGGTGCGGCGAGATATTCGTCCAGCGACTTGTCGTCCCAGCGGATTTTGGAGGTCTTGAGCGCCGGGCTGTAGTTGAACCCGGCGACGGAGCCGGCTTGCCGCCCGAACAGGCCATGCAGATTGGGGCCCATCACGCTTTTGCCGCCGGCCTCGAGCGTATGGCAGGCGCGGCACGCCGCGAATGCCTGTGCGCCGGGACCCTGGGCCGGTGCTGCAACCACCTCCGGTGAAGGTGCGAGCATCAGCGCAATCAATATTGCCCCCGCCAGCGGCAGGGCGAACAGAAATTTCATTATCCTCTCCCGTCTGGCAACAGCCGGTCGTATCATGTAACCGTTCGAATTCGAATAATGCAAACAATTTTATGAATTCTGGCAGAGGGTATGCGATGAACGGTCGGTCGAAAATTCGCTATGGAATGGTCGGCGGCGGCGAAGGCGCCTTCATCGGTGCTGTGCACCGTATGGCCGCCGCGCTCGATAGTGAATATGAATTGGTATGCGGTGCATTCAGCAGCGATGCCGGGCGCAACGGGCGGAGCGCCGGGGCGCTGGGACTCGATTCGCGCCGCGCCTATGCGACCTTCGACAAATTGCTTGCGGCGGAAGCGGCACTGCCCGTGGACGAGCGGATGGAAGTGCTCGCGATCGTCACCCCGAATCATTTGCACGCGCCGATGGCGATCACGGCGCTCGACGCGGGCTTTCACGTGCTATCCGAAAAGCCGATGGCGCTGAATCTGGCCGAGGCGCACGCGATCGCCGCGGCCGTCGCGCGCAGCGGCAAGCTGTACGGGCTGGCCTTTACCTATAGCGGCTATCCGCTGGTCGAAGAGGCGCGCGTGCGCGTCGCACGCGGCGATTTCGGCAAGATCCGGTCGGTACAGGTCGAATATTCGCAAGGCTGGCTGAGCCGGCCGATCGACCGCGACGGCAACAAGCAGGCCGAATGGCGCACCGATCCTGCGCGCGCGGGACTGGGCGGCTGTCTCGGCGACATCGGGACCCACGCCTTCCAGCTTGCCGAACATGTCTCCGGGTTGGCGGTGGAATCGCTGAGCGCCGAATTGACCACGCATGTTGCGGGCCGCCGCCTCGACGACGATGTAGCGGCCCTGCTGCGCTTCGAAGGCGGGGCGCGCGGGGTGCTGAGGGCCAGCCAGATCGCTGCGGGCGATGAAAACGGCCTGCGCCTGCGCATATATGGCGAAGAAGGCGGCCTCGAATGGTCGCAGATGGAGCCGAACAGTTTGACGCTGCGCTGGCTCGATCGACCGGCTGAAGTGATCCGCGCCGGCGGCCCCGGTCTCGATCCATCGGCGATGGCGCTGCTGCGGACCCCGGCGGGGCACCCGGAGGGCTATGTCGAAGCGTTCGCGAACCTTTATCGCAGCTTCGGCGGCGCCCTTCGTGCGGGCGCCTCGACCCCGCCGCCGCCCGGCGCGGTGAACTGGTTCCCCGGTATCCGTGACGGCCTGCGGACGATGGCCTTTGTCGAGGCGGTGGTCGAAAACAATGCGGGCGAAGCGAAATGGACATCGCTCGGGACCTGACGAACCTTCTTCCGGTCGCCTGAGTCAAAGCTTTCAACGGAGAAAACGGGCTCTCTTTATGTGGGGGCTCTCCGCGCCATCAAGATTTTTCCCGTGCCGAACTGACAAATGGTGTCAGCCATCCCGATTTTCGTGGGGGTTGCACTGTAAACGCGTCATCGAACCCGAACGAGGCAATGGCATCGGGAGGGAAGCGTGCGCGGTCGAATTTTAGGCTTTCAGGAAGAAGCGGGTGTTATTCAGGGTGACGATGACGCCCGCTATTCATTCACGCGGACCGATTGGCGCGACGCCGGCGATCCGCAACGGGGAACGCTCGTCGATTTCGTGATCGAGGATGGCGGTGCGCGCGAAATCTATATCGCCCTCGGTTCGAAATCGCCCGGCGCAGGGGGCCTGAAGCCGGCGCCCAACCTCAGCGACGCGTCCGCGATCAGCGAGGAGATCGCCGACAAGTTTCGCGCCGCATCGACCCGCGACGATGCGATCGGCGACCTGATCGGCCGGCTGAAGCTCGCCCCGCAGATGTTGCTCGCGGCGCTCATTCTGTTCGCGGCCTTTTCCATGACCTTCATGTCGACGGGCTTCAACTATGAAAACGGGCGCTTCCTCAACGAGCTGAAATATCTGGCGGAAGGCGGGCATCATACTCTGCTCGACGTGCCCTCGGCTGCTGGCGACAACCAGGCCGGGGTCGAAACCGCCCGGGCTACGATAGC
Source organism: Sphingopyxis sp. (assembly GCA_032154175.1). Taxonomy (GTDB): domain Bacteria; phylum Pseudomonadota; class Alphaproteobacteria; order Sphingomonadales; family Sphingomonadaceae; genus Sphingopyxis. The sequence goes on from JALDYH010000017.1 coordinate 25,401, forward strand.
GAAGGAGCTCGATAACCGGGGGGTGACGGTTGCCGGCGAGTTTGGCGACTCGCCCGAGGTCGCCCAGCTGCGGCGCGCCGTGGGGAAGGTCAACGCGGCGATGGACAAGTTTGACAATATCATGACCTTGTCCAAGCTCGTCTGGCTGGTTCCGCTCCTCGCCCTGTTGACGATCGCCGCCGGCTGGATGCGCAATGCCATGGTAAAGCCGCTCGGAACGGCGCTGGGCGTCGTCAGCTGCGCGTCCGCCTTCATCCCCTATCTGTGGGAAAAGCAGACCATCGCACTCCTGGAAGCGGCGCTGACGATGATGCGGAACGACACCCACCTCTCTGCCCTGAAGCGCGCGGTTGAAAAGTCCATCGCATTGCAGGGCGGCGGATGGCTGATCTTCCTGCTCGGCGCCGGCTGCATCTATCTCGGCCTGGCGAAGCGCCGCGCCGCGGCCAACTGAGGAGGGCGGCGTGATCGATCGCAAGAATGTGGCGGTCCTTGCCGCCTGTCTGCTGGCTGTCGGCGGGGGCTATTGGTGGCTCGAGGGCGGATCGATCCAGATCCCGGGGCTTGGAGGCGATCCGAAAGCCGCCGTCGCCTCCGCGGGAGGCGACGCAGCGCCGGCGGCGCCCGCCAGCGCAGGCGAGGCGGATGCGCTTTACCAGAAGGCGATCCTCGCCTGCCTCCTTGCGGCCTCCTATGGCGCCGAGCGCGGTGCCCGCATCGATCAGGTCGAGACGCTGACGGGGAATATCGGGTCCGACCCATCGGCGCTGTCGAGCGAGGAACGCCGCGATTTCGATGCACTGATCGCACAGCTTCCCGAACACCGGCGCGAGCGTGACGCGAGTTACGCCCTCTATTTCAGCGGGATCGAAGCGCTCGCCTCGGCGAAGGCCGAACAGACGGCTACGGCCTTCGACGCGATCAGCGCCGAGCTGGACCGGGCGGGGCTGCAGCGTCTGACCCGCTACGTCCCGGCTATTCGCCAGCATATCGACAATCAACGCAGCCAGCCGCGCGACGCGGCCCGCGACCAGCGGTGGATCGAGGAGTTGAAAGATGCCGTCCGGAACTGAACGCCATATCCTTTCGCGTCCTCGCCGCCGGGCGATTTGGCGGCATATGACAAGCGCCGTGACATTTGGCGCGCTCGTCGCGGCGGCACCCGCACCGGCTCTGGCCAAATCGACGCGATTTACCGACAATTGCCTCGAAGCGCGCCAGCCGTTCAGCCGCATCAAGAATTTTCAGGGGAACCGGATCGCCGGCGGAGCGCTGATCGGCGCCGGGCTGGGCGCGCTCGTCGGCGTGCTGGGCAATTCGGGGAAGCAGAACAAGTCGAGCGTTCTGCCCACTGTGCTGGCCGGTGCGGCGGCGGGCGGCGCTGTGGGCTATCTTGGCTCGATTTCGCAGGACCAGCGCAACAAGGATGAACTGCGGGCGGCGATCGACGCGGATTTCGACCCGGCAATGAACCAGTATTCCGCGCTTCCGGGACAGCTTGAGGCATTGGGCCAATGCCGCAGGACCCAGATCGAGACGGTGGAAAACGAGGCAGGCACAGCAGCACTTTCGAGAAAGGAAGCCGAAAAGCGGCTGGCCAGGATCGAAAAATGGATCGCCGAGGATGACCGGGTGATCGCGAAAGCTTCCGGCATTCAGGGACAGACGGTCACGACCTTCGCACAGGCCAACGCGGTCGCCGACGGCGTCGATCCGACGCTGGCCCGGCAGGACGGTTGGGCCAGCCGCTACTATGGCATCGACGACGATGCGCCGGAGGAAATCGCCGAAGCCCCGGCCGTAACGCGCTATATCCGGGCATCCAGCGGCGCTCGCCTTCGCGATGCCCCTTCGACCGGCGGGACGATCATCGAAACGCTCGCAAACGGGGCGGCGGTCGATGCGCTTGGCGACGGGGGTGACGGATGGATGCTCGTGCGCACGGCATCGGGCATGAACGGATTTATCCACGGCGGATTGCTCGGGGCCAGTGCGATGCCGGTCGCGGTTGCGGCGAAACCCGCGGCGGCATCGCCCGGGCGGGCGCGCGTCGATCGGGCGGTGAAGGCCCAGCGCAGCTTCGCGGTGACGCAAGAGCGCGAGAAGAGGGCGACCACCGCGCGGCTGGCGGCGGCAAGATCGCTCCTCGCGGGAGCCTGATCGGCCACTGGGGGTGAGGGGTGCGGGTCATCGGGCCTTGCGCGCCGGTCACCGCTTTGCACAGCCGGAACAGCGGCACGAGGCCACCGATCAATGGAGCGATGCCGCGCCTGGGGCGGGCCGATACGAGATTGACGCGTCTCCCTTGTCACTCCAGACTTACCGGAACAGACGGGGCGGGGTGATGATGACGAAATTCCGGGGGGCGCCGAATGGCGTTCGCATAGGTTTGCCGTTCGCCATTCTATCCGGGCTGCTGGGAATCGCGAGCATCGCCTCAACGGCGCCGGCGAACGCCGCCGAGGCCGAAGCGGTGATGGTCGCGCCCAGCGCCGCCTATACCGCTGCCTATGAAGCGGGCGACTTTCGCACCTCGACCCGGCTCGCCAAGGCGGAACTCGATGCGTGCCGGGCGCGTGCCGACCTGCCGCCCCGGTCATGCTACCAGCTTTGGAACGAACTGCTCGATAGCGGCCTTTACGCGCAGGACGATGTGCTGGTCGAAGCCGAAGGTATGGCCTTTCTCGCAGCCGCGGAAGCAACGGACGGGCCGGACAGCGAGGCGATCGCGTCCGCGTCGGGCCTTCTGGCATCGCTATACTTGCGCCGTGGCCGCTATGAAGAGGCGGCCGTGCTTCGTGCCCGGGATATTGCGATCACGCGCAAGCTGTTCGGCCCCGACCACCCCGATCTGGCTGTCAGCCTGGGAAACGAGGGGGTGCTGCTGGACTATATGGGCCGCTACAAGGAGGCGGAGGATCGCTATCGCAAGGCCATCGCCATAGCCGAACGGGGCGGCGAGGAGAGTGCGCCGCTTCTGGCTGCCCAGTTCAACAATCTGGCGCGCAATCTTGATAATCAGGGCCGGCTCGAGGAATCGGCCGCGCTCTCTGCCCGGGTCATCGAGCTCCAGTCGCGCCTTTATCCCGCGACGCATCCCGTGCGGGCGACAACGCTCCACAATCGCGCTATCGTGCTGCGCCAGCTCAACCGTTTCGACGAGGCGGAAACGCTGTCGCGCGAATCCTATGCCATCTATCTCGAACGCCTGGGTCCCGACAGCCGCGACACGCGCAAGGCCGAACTGGGTCTTGCCAAGACGCTTGCGACGCTGGGGCGCCCGCGGGCGGCCGAGCAATTGTTCCTGAGCAACATGCGCTATGCCCGCGAACTGGCACCGGCACGCGAACAGCCCTTCACGCTCGTCGCCTACGCCGATTTTCTGGTGAGCGAGGGGCGCCCCGGCGAAGCGATTCCGCTGCTGCGCGAGGCGCTGTCGGTCCTCGACGCGAGCAGCCGGGAATCGGGCGCCGATCCCGCGGTCGTCGCCAAGACCCGGCTGACGATGGCCGAAACGCTGCAGGCGGCCGGCCGATTGGAAGAGGCCGAAGCCGAAGCGCGGCAAGCGCTCGCCGGGTTCGTCACCGCGAATGCGCTTCTGCGCCTCGACATCCAGGCGGTGCTGGCGTCCATTCTGGCCCAGCGCGACCAGAGGACCGAGGCGATCACTCTCTATCGCGCCATCCTGCCCGGATATGAGAGGCTGCTTCCGGCGGCGCATTGTCAGACGCTGAACCTGCGCGCCGGGCTCGCGAAGCTCCTGGCGCGTGACCCCGCAACGCTGCGCGAAGCGCTGACGCTGCTGGAAGAGGCGGCGGGGCAATCGCTGACGCGCGAGACGATCGACAGCTTCGGTTCGGCGGACGGACTGGGCCCCGGCAAGGGCTTGTGCAATATCGCCGAAACCGAGATCGACGTTGTGGCGGCGATGCTCGATGCCGGGCAGATGACCGAAGGCGATGCCGCGTTGCGCAGCTTCGCCGCCGCGCAGCGCGCGCACCGCAGCGCCGCGATCCGTGCGCGTGACCTTGTGCAGGCGACGATCAGCGCGGGAGACGACAGGCTGGCTGGCCTCGAACGCGAGCGTTTCCTGCTCGCGCGGCAGATCGTGAAGGACGAGCGCTATCTGATCCGGGCGCTTCGCGACAATCCCGACGGCAAGGATCATCGCTATACCGCCACCAGCCTCGCCGAGGCGCGCCTCCGCTTCGATGCGCTGAGCCACCGGATTCGCACGGACTATCCCGACTATGAAGTCGCGCTGCGGCCGGTCCCGCTGGACGCCGCCGCGCTCCGGCAGGGGCTGCAGCGCGATGAAGCGCTGTTCCTGACGCTGCCGACGGCGCGCGCCAATCATATGTGGCTTGTCACACCACGCGGTATCTGGTGGCGCAGGGCCGGCCTGTCGATGGAACAGTTCGGCGGCGCGATCGCCTCGCTCAATGCCTCGCTGCAGTCCGATTCGGGCGAAATCGTGCGCGGTCAGATGGATACGCGCGGGGCGACGCCGGGCGCCTTCGACCGCGACGCCGCCGACAGGCTGGGAACGGATCTGTTCGGTCCTTTCGGCGAGCAGCTCGCCGAAGTGCGAAGCCTGCGCGTGGTCCAGTCCGGTCCGCTGGCTCATCTGCCGCTATCGCTCCTGCGCTGGAACGGCGACTGGATCGTCGACCGTTTCCGTATCGCGCGCCTGCCATCGGTGGCGAGCATCACCGCCGGTAGCGGGCCGGGACTGGCCGCAGGAGGGGTTGTGGCCCTCGGCGCCGTGGGCTCCGCCGATCCGGCGTTGCCGCCGCTCGTCGGCGCGGAACGCCAACTCGACGATCTGGCGCGCATATTCGGCGCGGCGGCGACGGTGCGCAAGGGCGAAGCGGCCACGAAAGGCTGGCTGGCCTCTGCACCCGAGGTTGCGTCGGCCGCGGTCATCATTTTTGCGACGCACAGCACGCGCGTACCCGGCCCGGTTGTCGAGCCGGCGCTGCAACTGGCTCCCGAAACGGGGGCGACGGCGAATGACGGGCTGTTGTCGCTGACCGACATCGGCAGCCTGCGCCTCGATCATCCGCTGGTCGTGCTGACCGCCTGCGATACGGCGACCGCGATGCCGGGAGACGCCGACCCCCTCAGCAGCTTCGCGCGGGCCTTTTTCCTCGCGCGTGCGCGCAACCTGCTGGTAAGTCACTGGCCGCTCGACGATGCCGCCGCCCATGTCCAGATGCGCGATTTTTTTTCGCGGGTCGGCGCGGATCCCGAGGTCGATCTCGCCGACGCGCTGCGCAGGTCGGCGATCGCGCTGCGCGATGATCGCTCGGGCCGCTGGCGCCATCCGCGATACTGGGCGGCCCTTTCCTATGTCGCCGGGGGACCCGGGGTTCCTGCGGATTCGGGGGCGAAACGAACCGCGACCGTCAATCCGCCGCCCTCGCGATCGGCGAAGTGAACCTGCGCATCGTGGCGTTCCGCGATACGCAGCACCAGCGCGAGGCCGAGGCCGGTCCCCGCGACCTCTTGCGTTGCCTGGCCCCGCGCCAGCAGCATCCCCGGCGTTTCGGGGAAGTTGGCGAGGCCTTGTCCCCTGTCGGATATTTCCAGCAGTGCGCCATCGGCATCGGCGCGGACCCGCAGGCGAACGGCGCTTCCCGGCGGTGAATATTTGAGGGCGTTATCGAGCAGATTTGCCGTGAGCCGTTCGATCAGCGCCCGCTCTCCCGTGATGAAAGCGGGATGCAGGCTCCGCTCCAGTTCGATCTCCTTGCTCGCGGCGACCTCGCCGAAAAGTTCGGCGATCTCGGAGGCGACCTCGTGCAGCGGGACGCGTTCTACCTTCAGGTCGCGAATGCGCATCCCGGTAATGAACAGGACGCCGTCGATCATCTGCAACAGGTCGTCGATCGTCCCGCGCGCCAGCAGAAGGGCCCGGGGCGGATCGTCCGGCCGTCCCTGAATCGCCGTCGCCGCCTTTGCCACCGGTCCGCGCAATTCATGCGCGATCTGTTCGGCGATCAATTCATGGTGCCGCAACTTCTCGCGCAGCAGATCGAGCAGCGCGTCGACGCGTGCCGACACCCGGCCCAGCGGATCGCGGCGGCGGTCGTCGATCCGGACGGAACGGCGGCCCTGGCTGAAGGCCGTAAGCGTCGCTTCGATCGCCGAAATCCGTTTCTCGGCCGCGCGGATCGAAAGGAAGGCGAAGATCAGCCCGCCCGCCAGGATGATGACGGTAAAGCCTCCGACGACCTGGATCGTCCGGTCGCGAAGCGTGGCGAAACCCTCGATCCGGCGGCCGGTGAAGAGCAGGAAATGGCCATCAAGCAGCATCACCCGACCGATCAGGACCGGGGACTCGCCGGTGGCAACGACCGGTTTTCCGGTGGGAGTGCGCGGGATACTCCGGGGCCAGCGCTCCATGTTGCCGGCCAGCACGGCGCCATTTTCAGGGTCGACCAGCAAATAGGCCAAACCGCCCGACGCGCCGCGGATGCCCCTGTCTTCCAGCACTTCGATCGCGGTGACGACCCCGTCGACGTCGGTCAGCCGCGTCAGTGCCGCGACATCGGCGTTCACTTCGTTTTCCGCGCTGCGCATCATCTGGTCGCGCGTGGTGACAAGGAAAAGCCCCGCGGCACCCGGCAGGATCGCGAGCAGCGCCAACAGCAGCAATGCGCGTCGCCATGACCAGCGGGACAGTTGTTCGATCACCCGAGCGCCAGCCTGTACCCGACCCCGGGCACCGTCGCCACGACCTCGAAACCGGTGACTTCCCTTATGTCCTTGCGCAGCCGCGATACCCCTGCCTGGATCGGCTGGGCCTGGGTGTCGAGGTTTCTCCATTTGGCCCACACCCGGCCCCACAATGCGTCCTGCGTGACGATGTCGCCGTCCGCCTCGACCAGCATCAGCAGAATGTCGAAGCCTTGTCCCCGGAGGTTGATCCGGCGGTCGAACCAGTGCGCGCACCGAAACTGGCGGCTGAGGTGCAAGGGCCCCGCGTGGACCATGTCGGCGTCGGCCACCGCGATGCGTCGCCGGATCGCGCGAATCCGCGCGCACAGTTCGTCGCCGTCGAAGGGCTTGGCCAGATAATCGTCCGCGCCTTCGTCCAGTGCGGCGGCGGCGCTGTGCTGCCGCGCGAACTGGGTCAGCATCAGGATCGGTTCGGGCGATTTCTGGCGGCGAAGCTGCAACAGCACGTCCGCCCCGGTCATCGGGGAGTTTGCGATATGCATGTCGAGTATCACGGCATCGAACGCGGCGCGGCCGAGGCCGGCGAGGAGATCCTCGCCCGTACGAAAGAAGCTGCCGTGCCAGCCTGCGGAATCGAGTGTCCGGCGAATGCGATCAATCCAGTAGCTTTCGTCTTCGAGTATCGCGATATGCATGGGCTGCGCTTTCCCCCCGGATCGTTTCATACTAGGCTAATCCCTCTATGGATGCATTTGACGAATCCCGTCAGGAAATGAAATGGCGCCGGTCGGCGGTGGCCTTCGCCGGGCTCGTTGCCGGCGCTCTCGCAACAGGGTTGGCGGGGGCGGAGGAGGCACCGCCCAGCGCCGTCGAGTGGCTGGCGAGGGCGGATGTCGCGCGCGAACAGGCCTATTCCGCGCCCGATCCGCAGCAGCGCGCCGAAGCGCTGGTCTCGTCCGCCGAGATGTTGAGCTGGGCGAAAGGGCAGGTTTTCCTGCCTGGTGGCGGCGTCGCGCCGATCGACTATGAAACGCGACTGGCCGAAGCGCGGCAGGCGGCCGAAAAGGCGGGAGACGGCCGCGACGATCTGCTCGACCGGCTGGCGAGGCTTCCGGGCATCGACCGCGGACGCGAAGGGGGGCGGCAGAAGGTGGTGCGGTCGCCCGGCGATCCGGCCTCCATCAACATCCGCTTCGAAGGCGGCGCGCCCGCGATCGTCTATGCCCGGACGCAATTTCCGGCCCCGCTTCGCCTGCGCGTTCGCGACGAAGCCGGCAATATCCTCTGTAACGAGGAACGCGCGCGCGGACGCGTTCTGTGCCGCTGGCGTCCGCTCAGCCGGCAGAGCGTCGTCGTCGATACCATCGCGCCCGACGGCGGCGGCGGCGGAGCGATCAGCATCTTCACCAACTGACCGCGCCACCTGACAGATTTTGTCACGTGCAGCGAGGCGCCTTTCCATTGCATCCTGCCTCCGATGAAAGCCGGCGTCCGTCGGCCGGTCCGGACAGGGAGGCGCCGCGATGGGGGTGGAGGATAAGGGAGGCTTGCGGGGCGAACCGGACAGGGGCGGCGGGTCCAGCCTGTTCGTTCTGGCCGCCTGTGCCTTGTTACTGGGAGGGGGCTGGTATTGGCTGGAGGGGAGCTCGGACCGACCCGAGCCGGTCGCCGCGCCCGCGGCTCCCGAAGCGAGCCCGGATCAGGATGCGCAGCCGGCGATGGCGGGCGAGACCGGAGGCGAAGGTCCGCCGGTAGGCGAGTCATCCGACAGCGCCTTGTTTGGCGGGCTGGGCGGTACGGACGTCGCCGAAAATCCGGCCGAAGCTCTGCCATCGCCGTCACCGACAGTGCCGCCGCCGCCCTCTGGCACCGCGCCGCTGTTCCGCCAGGCGATGGTCGGAAGCTGGTCGAGGGAGAATAGATCCTGCGAAGCCGCGTCGATGATGATCCTCGGCGACGACGGCACCTTCATCGTGGGGAACGAGGCGACAGGCGACTGGAAGCTGCTGGGGAACCGGCTGATCCTGCAAGCCCGGTCGACGAGGAAAGCCGACGGGGAACTGGCGGTGTTCGAGGTGGAGCCACTGGGTAGCGGCCGTATCCGCGCGAAGGGGCCCGACGGCACCGTCTCCGTTCTGGTGCGATGCCCCGATGTCTGAAGTGCGGGGGGCAGCCGGCCGGCGTTCGCTGCGACACCGATTCCATATGATCAGGACTCTGGATGAAGGGGGGATGGCATGAACAGAAACTTCGGCGGCGTTCGTCAAATCGGACAGCCGCGATCCGGCGTCGCCAGCATGATGTCGCTATCGCGTTTCTTCGTCGCGACGATGATATTGCTGGTTGGCGAGGCGAGTTCCGCCGCGTCGGCCGCGCAGGCGCAAAGGCCGGTGGCCGCACAGGCGGTCGCTACAACTGCGTCGTTGCCAATCGAGCGGGGCCTTTATGTCTTTGATGGCGATTGCGGATTCGCATCGGACGTCTTTTTCTATGACGGGGCAAATATCGGGTCCGTCGGCGCGGACAGTGCGGGCCACTGGACCAACGGCGCCGCCAGGATTTCGCGCGTCGGCCCCCCGCGCAAGCCGCTGGGCCCCGAACTTGCCCGGGCGTTCCGTGGTTTCACGCTTGCCTGGACCGTTGAGGGCGATCGCGAAAACTTTCCTTCTCTGGTGCTGAAAGCGACAGGACCGGGGCGATTTACGGACCTCAGCCTCGGGTCATTCGGGGAGCTGACATACGAGAAATGCGCCTTCACGCAGTTGTCGCGCGCGATGCAGACAGCCGTCCGCGCCGAGCAGCCGCAGATGGTCGGCGGACCACCCGCGCAAACCGGTGCCGTCACGCCACCGGTCCAGCGTGGCACGGTCGTCTTTCCGCCTGTCGAGAGGGGCTATTATGTCTGGGACATGAGTTGCGCCAAAGTTCAGGGGGCGGCGCCCGGTGCCTTGATAGGCGGCCTCCATTATTACGACGAGAGAAGGATTTTGTACGGCGGCCCCGCTCGAACGGTTCAGCGTATCGAAGCATTGGCTGGCAACCGCTATCGCCTGCACTATCGCGAAGAGGGCGAGGATGGCGAATTGCATCCTTCCAGCGAGGTCATGACAGTCAACAGCCGCACCAGCTTTACCGATGAATATGGCAACCGGCACACGCATTGCCCGTCTGCTCAAATCCCGCGTTCCATTCGCGAGCAATGGGGGGAGTTTTCACGGCGATGACAAGGGAGTCCGTTGAAAACCGCTGGTTCCATGATTCAATGTCAGACAAAAAAGGAGCGGCTCCCATGTCCTGGTGTCATTTCCGCATATCGAGAACCGGTATCTTCGGCTTTGCTGCCATCGCCGTAGCGGCGTGCGGATCGCAATCCCCTGCAAATAACAGCGCAAATGCAGCAACGCCGACGACAAAATCTGCCGCAAATGCGGCAGGAACTCCGGCCGTTGTGGCCGGAACATTGCCGATCGGGCAGGGCATATACGGCAGTGTCGAGGGAGGAAGCTGCGCGCGCGCCTCGTTGGTCTTCTTCTACGATGGCGCGAACTACGGATATGTCAAACAGGCCGACCCGGGCCCGGATGGCGCTGGCGCATATTCGGAAGTCAATCCTATCCACCGTGTCGGAACCGCGGCGCCTCAAAGCGATTTTTACGACTATTATCGCGGCTACACACTCGTCTGGAATATGGAGAATGCCGATCGCGAAGAGGATATTCTGGGGATAAAAGCGGGAAGCCATGGCCGGTTTACGAGCATTGAAGTTAGTCGGGGCGGCGCCGGACGGGAGATGATCTCCGAAGAGGCATATCAGAAGTGCGGCTTCGATCAGCTTTCGCGTGGGATGCAAGCGACCATCCGTGCCGAGCGGCCCCAACTGGCCGGCGCCGCGACCGGACAGGCGGGCACCAGACCGCCTATCGAAGCTTCGGTTGCATTTCCTCCGATAGAGAAGGGCTATTACGCCATCCAGATGAGCTGTGCGGAGGCCGTTGCCGATCCCTATCTGACGCTGGTGTATATCGACGAGAAGCGCATGAGCGCCGGCGATGGCGGTACGGACACGCTTGGCTTCAGGAATTTGGGCAACGGCCGCTACGAGCGAAGCTATCGCGCGATCGACCCTGACGGAAAATCCTACACGGACAGGGGCGTAATCGCGGTCAACAGCCGCACCAGCTTTACCGTCGAATATGATGACGGTGAGCATATCACCCACACGCACTGCCCGACCACACAGATTCCGAAATCCGAACGGATGGAATGGGGGGACCTCTCCCGGACCGGGGCTCGTTGAGCGACCCGGAAGATGGCGCTTGTCTGCAATAGACAATCGTCAGTGCGACCGTGCCCGACCAATCCTCCCTGAAGCGGCAATTTGGACTTGCGGCGCGTCAGCTTTTCACAATTTCTCGCCAAAGCCGCCAGTCAGCAACCGGCCATCTTCAGCCTCGCCGCTCCCCGATTCCCAAGGCCGCGCGCGCGATGGCAACCGCGCGCCGCAATTGACGAAACTGGCTCACATCTGCTTCGCGAACTTCGCGATATATTCGAAGGGCGACTTTCCTCACATCCTCGCGGTTCGGCCGACGAGCGTTGATGGAGGACACGATCGCCGGATAGCGAGTCTCGTACGATATGTCGGCCATGATCCTTATCCTTCATCAACACTTGCGACGGATAAAACCGGGGCCTCTCGATCCCCTCGACTTGCGACATCGCCATGCCCGCCCTTCGACCCACATGAGCGGTGCCGCGATCGCCAACAGGATCGCGACCATCGTCAGGAATTCACCCCGGACAAGGCGTGTCGCGAGAGCCAGCATGAGTGCGAGCATAATCGCCAGCGTCCCCCATTCCGGGTGATTTGTCCGGACAAAAACCGTCCAGGCGGCCGCGCTCAATCCGATCGCTGCTACGAAGCTTCCCAGAATGAGCCCGAGCGCGTCCACCAGGACATTGAAAGTTTCCATGGGCTTTCGCCTGCTGGCGCCGACCGGTGATGCGGGTAGCGACGATCAGCGACATGGACAATTATATCGCTGTACGATATAATTGTCCAGTATTTGCCGAACTGCGGTCGTGGCTCGTCGATGGCTCGATGAAAATGATCTCTATCGGCCGAATCTCGTTCGGCGCGTCTCCGAGGTCCGCTGCGCCCCTCGCGCCTTGAGCAGGTCCTGCCGCGACAGGATGCCGACGACCCTGTGCGTCGCCTGATCGACGATCGGTACGCGCGCGACACCCGTCTCGACGATGAGGTCGGCAATAACGCCACACGGGGTTTCGGGATATGCCGTGATTTGCGATGCGTCCGAAAGCGTTTCGGTGAGCGTGGTCTCTGCGTCGAATGCCCCCGCTTTCCATCTGAGGGCGTCCGATCGCGATGCGAGTCCGACCAGACGGCCTTCGATATCCACAACCGGATAACTGCGATGGGTCGCCTCTTCGGTAAAGAAGCGCAAGGCGGCGTCGATCGTCATTTCCGCGGGCAAGGTCGCGGGGTTAGGGGTCATAAGCTGGCCCGCCTGCTGTGAATCGAGCGGGTCGACAGTGTATTCCTGCAGGATGTGCCTTCCGCGACGGGCGATCTTTTCGGTGAGGATCGAACGCCGCATGCACAGCACGCTGATCGCATAGGCCAATCCCGACGCTGCGATCGCTGCCGGAAGCGCGTCGAAACGTCCCGTCAGCTCGGCGGCAAACACGGCTCCCGTGAGCGGCGCGCGCATGGCACCGCTCATGATCCCCGCCATGCCTATCATCGCCCAGAAACCCGTCGAGCCCGGGAGCCACATGCCGGCGATATAGCCTGCCGCTCCGCCGAGGATGAGGAGCGGGGCGAGGACGCCGCCCGACGTTCCGGAGCCCAGGGCAACGAGCCAGACGACCGCTTTCACAGCTAGCAACATGATTGCCGCACGCAAGACCATCGCGCCATCGACCAGCGTCTGGATATGGGAGTAGCCGGCACCAAGGACGCGAGAGTCGATCAATCCGCCGACCCCCACGACGACCGCCCCGATCGCCGGCCACCACATCCAGTGGACCGGAAGGCGTTGGAACAGGTCCTCGATCCGGTAGAGGAGGCTCGAGAGGAGCGCGGCTTGCAGCCCGACGATCACCCCGATTCCCGCGGATGCGGCGAGGACCCAGCCTGTGGCCGGAAGCGGCCAGGTCGCCGGAAACATCGGCCCGTGACCGATCAACTCCGGCCTCCACGCTGCGGCGACGAGCACGCTGACAACGACGGGCACGAAGCTTCGCGGCTTCCATTCGAACAAGAGGATTTCGACCGCCAGAAGGATCGCGGCCATCGGCGTGCCGAATATGGCGGTCATGCCGGCCGCCGCGCCGGCAACCAGCAACGTCTTTCGTTCCGCAGCGCTCAGGTGAAAACATTGGGCAAAGAGCGAACCGATTGCGCCGCCCGTCATGATCACGGGGCCTTCGGCGCCGAACGGTCCGCCGCTTCCGATCGATATTGCGGCCGATACCGGTTTTAGCACCGCGACTTTCAGCGACAGCCGGCTCTCGCCGAACAGGATCGTTTCGATCGCTTCGGGAATGCCATGACCCCTGATCTTCTCCGAGCCGAAGCGCGCCATCACGCCGATGATCAGGCTGCCGGCCACCGGGATTGCCAGGATCGCCAGACCCACGGCGGAATCGGAGATTTCGACCGCCTGCGCCGAAAGGCGGCCGAACCAGAAGGCGTTCGTGGCGATCGCGATGGCTTTAAGAAGAAGCCACGCGCCGAATGCGCCGCCCGTCCCGACGACGGGCGCCATGCAGGCCAATAATATCATTCGGCGATCGACACTGTGGTCGGCCAGTTGATGACGGGGGTTCGCTCGTGCAGAAAGAAGGCTCACAAAGTGCCTCATTGGATTGGGGGAGCGCCAATTATATCGTGAAGCGATATAATTCAACCCGAGGATTGCATGGCTTCAGACTTGACCGACACCGATTACGCAGCCCTCGCAGAGTTTCGTTTCGCGCTGCGACGCTTCCAGGTGTTCAGCGAAACCAGGGCGGGCGAAGCAGGGCTGACGCCGCAACAACATCAGGTGCTGCTGGCGATCCGGGCTGCCGATCCTGCCGATGCAACGGTCGGATATGTGGCGCAGCGCCTGATCGTGAAGCCGCACACTGCGTCCGAGCTGATCGACCGGCTGGAAGCAATCCACCTCGTCCGGCGCGAGCCCGCGCCATCGGATCGGCGACGTGCGCTGCTTCGGCTCACGCCGCAAGCGACCGGAATATTGTCGGACCTCTCCTCGGTGCACCGGGAAGAAATACGCCGGCTCCAGCCGCTGCTTGTCGAGCATCTGGCACGGCTGACATAGGCAACGGAGCTCGCATCCGCTTTGGGACAGCCTGCATGCGGGCACTGCAGCAAGATTAGCGGGCGTCCGCTTTCGCAAATCCTCTCGATCCGCGTCTATCTATCCCTGCGGGATGCTCTTCATGTCGGGCAGATGGTGCGCAACGCCCTTGTGACAATCGATGCAGGTGTTCTTGCCGGTGCCGAGATAATTCTGGTGTATCCACGCGGCGCGCGGCGCCTGCCGGGTCAGGTCCATCGAATCATATTGGTGGCAGTTGCGGCATTCGAGCGAGTCGTTCGCCTTCAACCGCGCCCATTCATGCTTTGCGAGCTCAAGCCGCTTGTCGAGGAACTTTTCGCGCGTGTTGATCGTGCCGAAGACCTTGCCCCACACTTCTTTCGATGCCTGCATCTTGCGCGCGATCTTGTCGGTCCATTCGTGCGGCACATGGCAATCCGAACAGACCGCGCGGACGCCCGAACGATTGTTGTAGTGGATCGTCGTCTTGAGTTCGGCGAACACATTGTCGTTCATCTCGTGGCAGCCGGTGCAGAATTGTTCGGTGTTGGTTGCTTCCATCGCGGTGTTGAACCCGCCCCAGAAGATGATCCCGGCGATGAAGCCGCCAAGCGTCAGAAAGCCGAGGCTGTAATGAACGCTCGGGCGGCGAAGCGTGTCCCAATAGGGTTTGAGCCAGCCCCGGACACGGGTCCAGATCGCGCGAAGCCTGCCGCCCTTCATTGCGTTTCCCCTTCGACATCGATGCCGCGAAAGCGGTTTTCCACCAGCGGCTGGGCGTCGGTCTGCACGACATGGCACTGGACGCAGAAATAGCGGCGCGACGAAATCTGTTCGAGTATCCGGCCATCGCGGGTCACATAATGCGCGTCGCTGACCGGCGGCGCCTGGAACTTCGCGGCGTTCGATCGCGTGTGGCACAGCATGCACCGGTTGGTGTTCACGGTGAGCTGGTAATTGTCGATCGAATGCGGGATCGTCGGCGGCTGCATTTCATAGTTCACAGGACGGACGCGGTCGAAATTCTCGACGCGGGCCATCGGCAGCGGCGAGGCTTCCCTGTCGATCGGAACGCCGCGGCGCATCGCGTCGATCTGCTGCCCCGCATCGGTGACGACGACCGGCGCGCCGGGCGCCTTGCGCGGCGTCTCCTCATGCTTCGATCCGCATGCGGCAAGACCGATGGCGACGATCAGCGCCAGCAGCGTCGCGACCCGTTTCATGCCATCACCACCTTGACCGCGCATTTCTTGAAGTCGGTCTGTTTCGATATCGGGCAGGTCGCGTCGAGCGTCGTCTTGTTGATGAGCTGCGCGGCATCGAACCACGGCACGAAGACGAGCCCCATGGGCACCCGGTTGCGCCCGCGGGTTTCGACGCGGCTGCGCATCTCGCCGCGGCGCGAGATGACCTTCACCTCGTCGCCGCGCTTCAGGCCGCGCGCTTTGGCGTCGTCGGGATTCATGAACACGACTGCGGAGGGGAAGGCCTTGTACAGTTCGGGCACCCGCATCGTCATCGATCCCGAATGCCAATGTTCGAGCACGCGTCCCGTCGCGAGCCAGAGATCATAATCGGCGTCGGGGGATTCGGCGGGCGGCTCATAGGGCAGCGCCCAGATCACCGCGCGGCCATCCTTGTTGCCATAGAATTGCCAGTCGCTGCCGGGCTTCACATAGGGATCGCTGCCTTCCTTGTAGCGCCAGCGCGTCTCCTTGCCGTTGACCACCGGCCAGCGGATGCCGCGCGCCTTGTGATATTCGTCGAAGGGCGCGAGGTCGTGGCCGTGGCCGCGGCCGAATTCGGCATATTCCTCGAACAGGCCCTTTTGCGGGTAGAAACCGAAAACCGCCGCCTCGTCATTGGCATAGCCCGCCTCGACCTCGCCCGGTGCGAAGCGGTCGACCTTGCCGTTGCGGTAGAGCACCTCGAACAAGGTCTTGCCCTTGTACGCGGGATTCGCTGCGAGCAGGTCGGCGGGCCAGCATTCGTCGGTGATGAAGCGTTTCGAAAATTCCATGATCTGCCACAGGTCCGACCGCGCCTCGCCCGGCGCCTTGACGAGCTGGTGCCAGAATTGCGTGCGGCGCTCGGCATTGCCGTAAGCGCCCTCCTTTTCGACCCACATCGCGGTCGGCAGGATCAGGTCGGCCGCCTGCGCGGTGACGGTGGGATAGGGATCGGACACGACGATGAAATTGTCGGGGTTGCGGTAACCCGGATAGCCTTCGTTCTCGAGGTTCGCCGCCGCCTGCATATTGTTGTTCGCCATCACCCAATAGGCGTTAAGCTTGCCGTCCTTCAGCATCCGGTTCTGTTCGACGATATGATAGCCGACCTTGTCGACGATCAGCCCGTGCGGCACTTTCCATATTTCCTCGGCATGTTTGCGATGCTCGGGATCGGTGACGACGAGGTCGGCGGGCAGGCGGTGCGAGAAGGTGCCGACCTCGCGCGCGGTGCCGCATGCCGAGGGCTGGCCGGTCAGCGAGAAGGGGCTGTTGCCCGGCGTCGCGATCTTTCCGGTCAGCAGGTGGATATTATAGACCATATTATTGGCCCAGGTGCCGCGCGTGTGCTGGTTGAACCCCATCGTCCATAGCGACATCACCTTGACCTTCGGGTCGGCGTAAAGCTCGGCGAGGTGCTTCAGGAAACCCTTTTCGACCCCGCTGAGCTCGGCGGCATGGTCGAGCGTGTAGGGCTCGACGAATGCCTTGAACGCGTCGAAGTCGATCGGCGTGCTCCCCGTCGGGTCCTTGGCATTCTTCGCCTTCATCTCGAGCGGATTGTCGGGGCGCAGCCCGTAACCGATGTCGTCGTTGCCGCGCTTGAAGCTCACATGCTTGCGCACGAAATCCTCGTTGACGCGGCCCGACTGGATGATGTGGTTCGCGATATAGTTCAGGATCGCGAGGTCGCTCTGCGGCTTGAAGATGATCGGAATGTCGGCAAGGTCGAAGCTGCGATGTTCGAAGGTCGACAGCACCGCGACCTTCACATGCGGGTTCGACAATCGCCGGTCGGTGACGCGCGTCCACAATATCGGGTGCATCTCCGCCATGTTCGAGCCCCAGAGCACGAAAGCGTCGGCCGCCTCGAAATCATCGTAGCAGCCCATCGGCTCGTCCATGCCGAAGGTCCGCATGAAGCCGGTGACCGCCGACGCCATGCAGTGCCGGGCATTGGGGTCGATATGGTTCGACCGGAACCCGGCCTTCATCAGCTTGTTCGCGGCATAGCCTTCCCAGACAGTCCACTGGCCCGATCCCGCCATGCCGATCCCGGTGCCGCCCTTGGCCTTCAGCACGCGCTTGAACTGCGCCGCCATCACGTCGAACGCCTCGTCCCAGCTTACCGGAACGAAATCGCCGTCTTTCGAATATTGCCCGTCCTTCTTGCGCAACAACGGCGTGGTCAGCCGGTCGGTGCCGTACATGATCTTCGAAAGGAAATAGCCCTTCACGCAGTTGAGCCCGCGATTGACCTCGGCCTCCGGGTCGCCTTGCGTCGCGACCACGCGATTGTCCTGCACCCCGACCGAGACGCCGCATCCGGTGCCGCAGAAACGGCAGGGGGCTTTCGACCATTTGACCGTCGACGGCGCGGCGTCGGCCACCGGCACGGCGAAGCGCGAAGGAACGGCAAGACCCGTCGCCGAGGCGGCAGCGCCGACCGCGCTTGCCCGGATGAAATCGCGACGTGTTGTCATGACAGTCCCCTATTCGGCTTCTTCGTGACGGGCTTCCTCCAGCGCGCTTCGCGGCGCGCCGTGATGATAGACAAGGTTGACGCTGACCACGCCCGGAATGGCCTGTACCGCGTCCATACACTGCAAAAGCTCGCGCGTGCCGCCGCCTTCGTGGAGCAGGATGCACCGGCCTTCCTCGCGCGCCGCAATCTCCAGCCCGGTCAGTTCGTCGGCCAGCTGCCCGATCGTCTCCAGCGCGGCGGGCCGATGATGGACGACGAAGCTTGCGATGTGGATCTCGTCATCCATGCATCGCCTCCGGAACCGCCAGCGCGATCGCCGCAACCGGGCAGACGCCGACGCAGGCGCCGCAGCCGGTGCAGCGCGAAGCATCGAGTTCGGGATGCGCGCCGCCGATCCGTGGCGTGAAGCGGATCGCTGCCTCGCCGCAGGCGTCGCGGCAGCCGAAACAGGTCACGCCGTTCCGGGCGAGGCAGCCGGGCCCGATGTGGGCCCGGATGGTCCATGGTTCCCCGTCGGGGGCGCCGAATGCGCCGGCATCGCAGGCTTCGGCGCAGGCCGCGCAGAACAGGCATTCGCCAAGCGCGGGATCGAAAACGGGAAGGCCGCCGTCTCCGCGCTTCAGAACATCCTCGGGGCAGGCCGGCACGCAGTCGCCGCAGCCGTTGCAGGCTTCCACGAAGGCGGATTCGGGGATGGCCCATGGCGGGCGCAGGGGGACGCCGATGTCGCGTCCGCCGTGCAGGAACGCGCGTCGCTCGGGCGAGAAGGGCACGCCGCCCGTCATACGCCGGGCGGGCCGTTCACCAATTGCCACATCCAGACGATAAAGCCGTAAGCTGCGACCAGCCCGACGGCTATCACCGGAAATAACACTATTGTCAGGAACAGAAAAAGGCGGCGCTCACGCCGCTTCGTTACCAGGTCAGCTTCTTGCTTCATCAGCCGCTTCCTGTCCGTCGATACCGGGACGATGCATCCATAGTATCAACAGGATAGGCACATGCCTACTCAATACTGCCGAAACGCCGGCGATTTTTCAGGAACTTTCCATCGGTGATGCGCAACGCCGGTATTGCCTTCCTGCGCTATCCCCGATGGATTTTGCCTTTGGGGAGGAAGGTATGATTATTTATCTGACGACGTGGCGTGCATCGCGTTTCGACGCCGATTGCTAATGGCAAGGCTCACCGAGCCGCAAAGCCGGAGTGCTTTGGCGTAGGCTTTCGCGTCTCAGGAAAGAAGTGGCTCCCCGGGTAGGATTCGAACCTACGACCGATCGATTAACAGTCGATTGCTCTACCGCTGAGCTACCGAGGAACACGCCGCCGA
>JALDYH010000159.1:0-9082 GCA_032154175.1 Sphingopyxis sp.
TCTTCGACGACCTCAACAGCGAAGTCGGCGACAAGGGCTTTCTCGTCACCTCGACCGAGGATCTGTTCAACTGGGCGCGCACCGGCTCGCTGTGGTGGATGACTTTCGGACTCGCCTGCTGCGCGGTCGAGATGATTCACGTGAACATGCCGCGTTATGACATGGAGCGCTTTGGCGCCGCGCCGCGCGCCAGCCCGCGCCAGTCGGACGTGATGATCGTTGCGGGGACGCTGTGTAACAAGATGGCGCCGGCGCTCCGCCGCGTTTACGACCAGATGTCGAACCCGAAATATGTCATTTCGATGGGCAGCTGCGCCAATGGCGGCGGCTACTATCACTACAGCTATTCGGTGGTGCGCGGCTGCGACCGCATCGTGCCCGTGGACATCTATGTCCCCGGCTGCCCGCCGACCGCCGAAGCGCTGCTTTACGGCGTGATGCAGTTGCAGCGGAAGATCCGCCGTACCGGGACGATCGAACGCTGATGGCCAGTCCCGCTCCCCTGATCGCGCCCCGCGAGGGCATTGGTGCTGCGCTCGAGAAGCTGCTCGGCGAAGACCTGATCGAACATGCCTTTGTCGTCGGCGAGGACAGCATCACCGTACGCCGCGAAGCTGTCGCCGGCGTGATGATCGCGCTGCGCGACAATCTCGAATATCAGCAGCTGATGGAAATTGCCGGGGTCGATTACCCCGACCGTGCCGAGCGTTTCGAGGTGGTCTATCACCTGCTTAGCGTTACGCGGAATCATCGCCTGCGCGTTCGCGTCTGTACCGATGAAGCGACGCCGGTGCCGAGCATCGTGCCGGTATGGCCGGTTGCCGGCTGGCTCGAGCGCGAAGTGTTCGACATGTACGGTGTGCTGTTCGCGGGCAACCCGGACCTGCGCCGCATCCTTACCGACTACGGTTTCCAGGGTCATCCGCAGCGCAAGGACTTCCCGCTGACCGGCTATACCGAGCTGCGCTATTCCGAAGAGGACAAGCGCGTCGTGTACGAGCCGGTGAAGCTGGCGCAGGATTTCCGCAATTTCGACTTCATGTCGCCGTGGGAAGGTGCCGATTATGTGCTGCCGGGCGACGAAAAGGCCGGCGGAACGGGCGAAGGTCCGGGCAAGGGCGCACCATCGCCGATGACGGCGGCGCAGGTGAAGGCGGCCGACGACAAGGCGAAAGCCTCGCCGCCCCCGACCCCGAAGACCACCGAAAAACCCGAGCAGACCGGGGCAGGGGCAAAGGCCAACATCAAGGCCGCGAAGACCAGCCGCGATGGCGCCGGTGCCAAGCCGGCTACCAAGGCTGCAAAGACGCCTGCGACGGCCAAGGCCGAAAAGGCGCCCGCCAAGCCGCGCGCGCCGCGCAAGCCCAAAGCAGGAGGTGACGCATGACCGACTCTCCGAACGTGCATCATTACGGCGGCGACCTGTTCGAAGGCTACCCGGTCGACACCGCCGACACGGCGGGCGACCAGGCCGTCACCAACTACACGATCAACTTCGGCCCGCAGCATCCGGCGGCACATGGCGTTTTGCGCCTCGTGCTCGAACTCGACGGCGAAATCATCGAGCGCGTCGACCCGCACGTCGGGTTGCTCCACCGCGGCACCGAGAAGCTGATCGAGTACAAGACCTATCTGCAGGCTTTGCCCTATTTCGACCGGCTCGACTATTGCTCGCCGCTCGGCATGGAGCACAGCTATGTGCTGGCTATCGAGAAATTGCTCGACCTCGAAGTGCCCGATCGCGCGCAATATCTGCGCACCTTGTTCGCCGAGCTGACGCGCATCTGCAATCACATGCTCAACATCGGGTCGCACGTCATGGACGTCGGCGCGATGACCCCGAACCTCTGGGTGTTCGAGCTGCGCGAGGATTGCCTCAATTTCTTCGAACGCGCCTCGGGCGCGCGCATGCACTCGGCCTGGTTCCGCCCGGGCGGCGTCCATCAGGATGTTCCCGAACGGCTGCTCTACGACATCGGCGAATGGTGCGAAAAGCGGCTGCCGAAGCTGTTCGGCGACGCGATGAGCCTCGTCATCGATAACCGCATCTTCAAGCAGCGCAACGTCGACATCGCGACGGTGAGCAAGGAAGACGCGCTGGCGTGGGGCTTCTCGGGTCCGATGATCCGCGGCAGCGGCATCGCCTGGGATCTGCGCAAGTCGCAGCCTTATGATGCCTATGCCAAGATGGACTTCGACATTCCCGTCGGCACGCGCGGCGACTGTTACGACCGCTTCATGGTCCGCGTGCAGGAAGTCTATCAGTCGGCGCGCATCATCCTCCAGTGCCTGCGCGACATGCCCACCGGCCCGATCGCGAGCCTCGACCGCAAGGTTGTGCCGCCGAAGCGCGGCGAGATGAAGCAGTCGATGGAATCGCTGATCCATCACTTCAAGCTCTACACCGAGGGCTTCCACGTCCCCGCGGGCGAAGTCTATGTGGCGACCGAAAGCCCCAAGGGCGAGTTCGGCGTCTATCTGGTCAGCGACGGCAGCAACAAGCCGTACCGCTGCAAGATCCGGCCGACAGCCTTTTCGCACCTGCAGGCGATGGACATGATGTCGAAAGGCCACATGCTCGCCGACACCACTGCAATTATCGGCGCCATTGACGTCGTTTTCGGAGAGTGTGACCGATAATGGCCGACGCACCCCAAATTCCCGACGAAGCCGAAACCCGCGCGCGCTGGGGCGCCTTTGCGTGGACGGCAGAAAACGCCGAGAAGGCGAAGGCGGTGATCGCGCGCTATCCCGCGGGGCGACAGCGTTCGGCGGTGATGCCGCTGCTCGACCTCGCGCAGCGCCAGGTCGGCGCCGAGACGCAGACGCAGGGCTGGCTGCCCGTGCCGGTGATCGAATATGTCGCCGCCGCGCTCGATATGCCGTTCATCCGCGCCTATGAGGTCGCGACCTTCTACACCATGTACAACCTCGTCCCCGTCGGCCGCTATCATGTACAGGTGTGCGGCACGACGCCGTGCCTGCTGCGCGGGTCGGACGATGTCATGGCCGCGTGCAAGAATCGCGGCATGACCAAGGGCAAGACCACCCCCGACGGCTTGTTCACCCTGACCGAGGTCGAGTGCATGGGCACCTGTACCAACGCGCCGATGGTCCAGATCAACGATGATAATTACGAAGATCTCGATTACGACAGCACTGTCCGTCTGCTCGACGATCTGGCTGCGGGCAAGACGCCCAAGGCGGGCACACAAAATCCCAAGCGTCACACGAGCGAGCCCGAAGGCGGGCCGACGACGCTGAAGGAAATGGTCAAGGCCAACCATGATTACCGGAAGGATTGGTAATGGCGGTCTGGATCGCATTGGGTTCCGCCTTCATCGGGATCGCTGTCATATTCTTCGCCGCGACCGTCGCCCGCCGCGACAACAACAAGAAGGGTGAGTGAGGCCCGCCATGCTCGCTGACAAAGATCGCATCTTCACCAATCTTTACGGGTTCCAGCCGTGGAACCTCAAATCCGCGCAGGCGCGCGGCGATTGGGACAATACCAGGGACTTGATGAGCCGCGGCCAGGACGCGATCATCGAAGAGATCAAGGCGTCGGGCCTGCGCGGCCGCGGCGGCGCGGGTTTCCCGACCGGTCTGAAATGGTCGTTCATGCCGAAGGAGCCGCGCGCCGATCGCCCGAGCTTCCTCGTCATCAACGCCGACGAATCCGAACCCGGTTCGTGCAAGGACCGTGAAATCATCCGCCACGATCCGCACAAGCTGATCGAAGGCGCGCTGATAGCGGGCTTCGCGATGCGCGCGCGCGCCGCGTACATCTATATCCGCGGCGAATTCATCCGCGAGGCCGAGACGCTGTTTGCCGCGGTGCAGGAGGCGTATGACGCCGGCCTGCTGGGGAAAAACGCGGCCAAGTCGGGCTACGACTTCGACGTCTTCGTCCACCGCGGTGCCGGTGCGTACATCTGCGGCGAAGAAACCGCGATGATCGAAAGCCTCGAAGGCAAAAAGGGCCAGCCGCGCCTGAAACCGCCGTTCCCGGCGGGTGCGGGCCTCTATGGCTGCCCGACGACGGTCAACAATGTCGAAAGCATCGCGGTCGTCCCGACGATCCTGCGCCGCGGCGCACCGTGGTTCGCAAGCTTCGGGCGCGAGAATAACAAGGGCACCAAGCTTTTCCAGATCTCGGGCCATGTCGAGCGCCCGTGCGTCGTCGAGGAAGAGATGGGCATCACTTTCCGCGAACTGATCGACAAGCATTGCGGCGGCATCCGCGGCGGCTGGGACAATCTGCTCGCGGTAATCCCCGGCGGCTCGTCGGTGCCTCTCGTCCCCGCGGCCGAGATCATGGACGCGCCGATGGACTTCGACGGGCTGAAAGCCGTGGGATCGGGGCTCGGTACCGCTGCCGCGATCGTGATGGACAAGTCGACCGACGTCGTTCAGGCGATCAGCCGCATCAGCTATTTCTACAAGCATGAAAGCTGCGGCCAGTGCACGCCGTGCCGCGAAGGCACCGGCTGGATGTGGCGCGTGATGGAGCGGCTGCGCACCGGCGACGCCGACATCAGCGAGATCGACACCTTGTTCGACGTGACCAAGCAGGTCGAGGGCCATACCATCTGCGCGCTCGGCGATGCCGCAGCCTGGCCGATCCAGGGCCTGATCAAGCATTTCCGCCCCGAAATCGAACGCCGCATCCGCGAGAATGGCGGCGCGCTGGAGGCAGCGGAGTGATGGAAAGATCGGTAGTTTCGGTTGCTGTGATATCGAGCGCGCTTGTCGGCGCGCCGCTGGCGCATGCGCAGAGGACGGGGACGCATGTCGGACCCTCGCCCGCGCAGATTCCTGAAGGAGCCCGCGTCAGCAAGGAAGATCGCGCTCGGATTGCGATGTACCGCTACGCCGAGTGCGCAGTTGACCGTTCCCGGTTGCGCGTTGAGCTATATCTCAAGACTTTCCCGGGCTCCAAAGCCGCGCACAAAAGCGCGAATGCCCTGTCGATCGATGACTGTCTTTCAACCGGAGAGATGCGCTTCAGCGAGGCCCTGTTTCGCAGCGGCGCCTACGACGTGCTGTATCGGAAGAATTTTCAGAAAGAGGGAGCCGTCGATTTCGGCGCGGTTCCGGCGATCGACTATGCGGCGGGCCGCGACGTGGAGTCCTATGGCGACACGGATTCGCGGATAGCGCTTCGCCAGATTGCCGATTGCACGGTTCGCAAGGACCCACAGGCGTCGCGCGCGCTCATTCTGAGCATGGTGGCGAGCAGATCCGAAGGCGCGGCCTTCACGCAAATCGTGCCGGCGATGGGCGGCTGTGTCTTTGAAGGATCCAAATTGACCTTTTCCAAATCGGTCTTCCGTGGCGTGATTGGAGAGACGCTTTATCGGCTATCGGTCGGCGCGAGCCAGCCGACGGTGGCAGCTAAGGACTGAAGATGCCTAAAGTAACCGTAGATGGCGTAGAACTCGACGTGCCGCAGGGCGCGACCGTCCTGCAGGCGTGCGAGATGGCGGGGAAGGAAATCCCGCGCTTCTGTTACCACGAACGCCTGTCGATCGCCGGCAATTGCCGCATGTGCCTCGTCGAGGTCGCGCCGGGTCCGCCGAAGCCGCAGGCGTCGTGCGCGCTGCCGACCGCCGAGGGGCAGGTGATCAAGACCGACAGCCCGATGGTCAAGAAGGCGCGCGAAGGGGTGATGGAGTTCCTGCTCATCAACCACCCGCTCGACTGCCCGATCTGCGATCAGGGCGGCGAATGCGACCTGCAGGACCAGTCGGTCGCTTATGGCCGCGGCGCGACGCGCTATGACGAGAACAAGCGCGCGGTCACAGAGAAATATATGGGTCCGATCGTCAAGACGGTGATGACCCGCTGTATCCAGTGTACGCGCTGCGTCCGCTTTGCGGAGGAAGTCGCGGGCGTGGAAGATGTTGGCGCGATCTATCGCGGCGAGAATATGCAGATCACCTCCTACCTCGAACGCGCGGTGGGCAGCGAATTGTCAGGCAATATCGTCGACCTTTGTCCGGTCGGCGCGCTGACGTCGAAGCCCTATGCGTTCGAAGCGCGTCCGTGGGAGCTGACCAAGACGCTGGGCATCGACATGATGGATGCCGTCGGCACCAATGTGCGCATCGATGCGCGCGGGCGCCAAGTCCTGCGCGTGCTGCCGCGCGTCAACGACGACGTGAACGAGGAATGGGCGAACGACAAGACGCGCCACCATGTCGACGGCCTGACCCGCCGCCGCCTCGATCAACCCTATGTCCACGTGAACGGCGCGCTTCAGCCGGCGAGCTGGGCGGAAGCCTTCGCGGCGATCAAGGCGGTGAATGCCGGTTCGTCGGTCGCGGCGATCGCGGGCGACCTTGCCGATTGCGAGACGATGTTCGCGGCGAAATCGCTGGTGAATGCGCTCGGCGGCAGCCTGCTCGAAGGACGCCAGACCGGGCTCGACTATGACGTCACCAGCCTGTCGGCGGTCAATTTCAACACGGGCATTGCCGAGGCCGAAAACGCCGACGTGATCCTGCTCGTCGGCACGAACCTCCGCTGGGAAGCGCCGCTGATCAACACGCGTATCCGCAAGGCGGTGTGGAAGAAGGGCGCGAAGGTCTTTGCTATCGGCCCTGAAACCGACCTCACCTACAAGACCGAATGGCTCGGTGACGATGCCTCGCTCGTGACGAAGCTGCCTGCGCATGTGCTCGACGCGCTGAAGGGCGCCGAACGGCCGATGCTGATCTTCGGCGGCGGCGCGCTGTCGGTTCCCGGCGTTCACGGCGCGGGCCTCGCACTCGCCAAGTCGGTGAATGCGGTCAAGGACGGCTGGAACGGCTTCAACGTCGTGCATTTCTCGGCGGCGCGCATGGGTTCGCTGATGCTCGGCTACGGCCTGCCCGGCGGCATCAAGGACGTCATCGCGGCGAAGCCGAAGCTCGCTTTCTTTCTCGGCGCCGATGAGGTCGATTTCGCGGCACTGCCCGACACGTTCAAGGTCTATGTCGGCCATCATGGCGACAAGGGCGCGCACGCCGCTGACGTCATCCTGCCCGCCGCGGCATGGACCGAAAAGGACTTCACCACGGTCAACACCGAAGGCCGCGTCCAGCGCAGCGAAAAGGCCGTGTTCGCCCCCGGCGACGCGCGCGAGGACTGGAGCATTTTCCGCGCGCTTGCCGACGCGCTTGGCGTTTCGCTCGGCTTCGACAGCTTTGCGCAGTGCCGCGCGGCGATGATCGCCGCGGTGCCGGCGCTCGGCGTCGAAGGGCTCGCCGACTATGGCTGGACGGTGCCGAAGCTGCCCGTGAAGCCCGAGGCGCGCGCGATCCCGTCGCCGATCAAGGATTTCTATCTCACCAACGCCATCTGCCGCGCGTCGCCGACGATGCAGCGCTGCTCGGAAGAACTAATCCATGGCGCAGACTTTGCGGAGGCCGCGGAATGAACGGGAATCTACCCGAATGGGTACAACGCTCACCGCGATTCTTTTATGCCGCTGCGGTGCTGATGTTCTTCGCCTATTTCGCGTTGGGCGTTGTTGAGATCAACGGTTTGAATACTTCCTATTCCGATCAGTCCATGGTCCGCGTTGCCACGCTGCGGGTTCTCGCTGACGCGACGCGCGAAGCGATTTACGCTGTCGGAACCGGTGTGCTGGTGCATGTCGCATTGGCTATCTGGGGACGGATGCATCCCACTTTGGAGGCCGCGGAATGACCCCGGTGCATGCGATTGCCAGCGTGTTGCTGGTCGGGATGGGCTATTCGGTCTGGCGCGGCTTCAATCCGCGCAAATCGGAAAAGCCCGGGCCGCATAATGGTTGGAAAAACCAGGACGGGGCCAAGAAATGACCGAGACCTTCATCTCCTGGGGCATGGACCCGAATTGGGCGTGGGGCGTCGCGACGATTTGCGGTATCCTGCTCATCGCGTTGCCGCTGATGCTCGCGGTTGCGATGATCATCTATGCCGACCGCAAGATCTGGGCGGCGATCGCGCTGCGCCGCGGTCCGAACGTCGTCGGTCCCTTTGGCTTGCTGCAGAGCTTTGCCGACGGGCTGAAAGTGTTCCTGCAGGAAACGATTATCCCGACTTCGGCGAACAGGGGCCTGTTCCTGATCGCGCCGATCATCACCTTCACCGTCGCGCTGATGGCGTGGGCGGTGATTCCGTTCAATTCGGGCGCGGTGCTTGCCGATATCAATGTCGGATTGCTCTACATCCTCGCGATCTCGTCGCTCGGCGTGTACGGCGTGATCCTGTCGGGCTGGGCGTCGAACTCGAAATATCCCTTCTTTTCCGCGATGCGCGCTTCGGCGCAGATGATCTCTTATGAAGTCTCGATCGGTTTCATCCTGATCGGCGTCGTGCTATTCGCCGACAGCTTCAACATGAACGAGATCGTCAAGGCGCAGCAGGGCCACGGGCTCGGCATCGTCAACGCCTTCGGCTTCAACCTGCTGCTCTTCCCGCTCGCGGTGATGTTCCTGATCTCGTCGCTCGCCGAAACCGCGCGCGCGCCGTTCGACCTGACCGAAGCGGAATCGGAACTCGTCGCGGGCTATCAGACCGAATATTCGTCGATGAGCTTCGCGCTGTTCTGGCTCGGCGAATATGCCAACGTTCTTTTGATGTGCACGCTCAACGCGGTGCTCTTCTGGGGCGGCTGGCTGCCCCCGGTCGACTGGGCGCCGCTCTATGCGGTTCCGGGCATCATCTGGCTGTTCGCGAAGATCCTGTTCTTCTTCTTCGTCTTCAGCTGGGTCAAGGCGACCGTCCCGCGCTACCGCTATGACCAGCTGATGCGGCTGGGCTGGAAAATCTTCCTGCCGATTTCGCTTCTCTGGATCTTCCTGATCTCCGGCTATCTGATGCTGACGAGGTATTCATGAGTACCATTGCCCACCTCATCAAAAGCTTCACGCTGTGGGAGTTTGTGAAGGCGCACGCCCTCACGCTGAAATATTTCTTCAAGCCGAAGGCGACGATCAACTATCCGTTCGAGAAGAACCCGCTGTCGCCGCGTTTCCGCGGCGAGCATGCGCTGCGGCGTTATCCGAACGGCGAGGAACGCTGCATCGCGTGCAAGCTGTGCGAAGCGGTGT
>JALDYH010000160.1:0-9080 GCA_032154175.1 Sphingopyxis sp.
CATCGACATGGCGCGCGCCGCCGACCTGCTCGGCATGGAGCGGCGGCAGGCCGAGACGATCCGCGACCTCGAACGCGGGCATTTCCTCGGGCTCGGCCCCGCGATCTCGCGGCGGCCGCTGTCGGTGCGGATCGGCGCAACGCAGACCTCGACGCGCATGGGGACGCACGGGCTGATGCCGCTGCCGTCGGCGGGGGGCGAGGATATGCGCTCGATGCTGTTCACCGAACTGGAGGCGCCCGCCCAACCCCGCTTCTTCGCGCCCGAACCCGAGCCGCTCGCAGCAAGCGAGGTGCTGGAGCGGATCGCGGCGAGCGAAGGGCTGCATGAAGATCTGGACGCCCCGCCCGTGCTCGATATTCTCGAGGCGGTCGAGGAAGCCGAGCAGAGCGACGCGGTGGTGATCGCGATGCTCGAGGAGATGCTGGCCGACCCCGAAAGCGCCTTCCAGCCCGAAGCCTATCTGTATCAGGATTTTTCGGTGCGTTGCCGGATGCAGAAGCTGAAGAAGGTGCCGCTCGACCTCGCCGCCTTCCGCCGCCGTTTCGCGCTCGCAAAAGGGGGCGTGTTCGATCCGTCCGAGCCGCGCTGGCGCGAGATGCTCGCCGTCGCCGACCGGCTGCCGCACGACATGTTCGCGCCCTTCCTGCAGATCGCGCGCGCCGCGATGGATGGCGAGCCGTGCCCCGACGACGAGATTCTCGGCCGCGCCTATGGCAGCCGCTCGCCGGGGCGGATCCGCCGCCTCGTCGAATATATGGAAAAGCAGGGCGTTATCGTCGTGCGCGCCGATTTCGGCGGGCGACGCTCGATCGGCATCCCCGAGCTCGGGCTCAGCACCGAGGCCGAATAGGCTCATCCCGTCGCGATTTCGCCGCGACCCGGCATGTTAATCCCGAATTAGCCACCTAAAATCTTGGGACTGTCCGCGGATCGGGGCAATCCTTGCCGCAGGTTCGCGCCTAAAACAGCGGATGCCAGCTCTCTTGGTGGGTGGATCGTCCCGACAATCCCGAAAACCACAGGAGAGACTGCCATGCCTCGTCACGGCGTATATCCGCGCGACATCGTTCCGCCGCGCTCCAAATATTCCGACGCCGGCCGCTTTGGCCGCATGTTCGGCGAATTGCCACCCTTTGCCGCCGACACCCCCGATGTGCGCGCCGCGCTGATCGAGATCGGCAAGGTCGGGGGCATCATGGATGCCAGGGACAATCTGACCAAAAGCCCCGCCGAGCTGATCACCAACCCGGCGCTGTCGGCGAAGAACAGCGACAATCCGACATTGACCGCGGGGTTCACCTTCCTCGGCCAGTTCCTCGATCACGATATGACGTTCGATCCGACATCGAGCCTCGAACGGCAGGTCGATCCCGAACAGATCGCCAATTTCCGCACCCCGAGCTTCGGGCTCGACAATGTCTATGGCGCGGGACCGGGCGGCAGTCCGCACCTCTATGACACGCAGGGTGGCAAGGGCGGCAAATTCCTGCTGGAAGCGACGGGGACGGCGAACAAGTTCGACCTGCCGCGCAACAGCCAGAATGTCGCGCTGATCGCCGATCCGCGCGACGATGAAAATCTGATCATCGGCCAGCTTCAGGTCGCGTTCCTGAAGTTCCACAACGAGGTCGTCGACTATGTGAAGACCAAGATCAAGCTGACCGGATCGGACGAGATTTTCGCCGAGGCGCAGCGGATCGTGCGCTGGCATTATCAGTGGATCATCGTCCATGAATTCCTGCGCAAGACGTGCGGTGACGCGGTGGTCGACGATGTGCTGACCAATGGCCGCAAATATTACAGCTGGCACAACGAGCCCTATATTCCGGTCGAATTTTCGGTCGCGGCCTACCGGTTCGGGCACAGTCAGGTGCGGCCGTCGTACCGCGCCAACTTTACCGGCAACGGCGGTAATCCCTTTTTTGCGATGATCTTTACCCCGACGCCATCGGACCCGAACGATCCCGACGATCTGTCGGGCGGCTGCCGCGCGCCGCGGCGCTTCATCGACTGGCCGACCTTCTTCGATTTCAGCGACGGCAATGTGAAGCCGAACAAGAAGATCGACTCGACGCTGTCGACATCGCTGTTCCGCCTGCCGGGATCGGTTGTGCCGAACCCCGATCCGAAGACCAACCCGGCCTCGCTCGCGCAGCGCAACCTGCTCCGCCACCTGACCTTCTCGCTCCCGTCGGGGCAACGGGTGGCGCGCGCGATGAAGCTGCCCGAACTGTCGAAGGGGGATCTGTCCGACCTCAAGCCGCACGGCTTCGACGACCGGACGCCGCTCTGGTTCTATATCTTGCGCGAGGCGCAGGTGATGCAGAATGGCGAGCGGCTGGGGCCGGTCGGGGCGCGGATCGTCACCGAGGTGTTCCTCGGGCTGCTGCAGGGCGACAAGGGATCCTATCTGTCGCAGGACCCCGAATGGCAGCCGTTCCTGCCCACCGTCGACGCCTCGAAGAAGGGCGACGATTTCCGGATGATCGACCTGCTTCGCTACGCCGAGGTCGCGTAGGGGCGAGGCCGGCGGTCAACGTCAATTCTTCCTGAACAGCGCCTCGGCGACTGCCTTGTGGCTGGTCGCGGCGCTGCGGTGCGCCTTGACGCGCCGGATCTCGGCTTCGAGCGTATCGATGCGTTCGCCCAGTTCGTCGACCGAAAGCGGGTCGAGCGGCTGCTTGATCAGTGCCGCGAGTATGTCGTCGCGGCGGCGGGGAAGGTCGTCATCGTCCATGGCGTGTCCTCTCTCGCTGGTCCCTGATATGTCGTTGATAAAGGCGCGCGACTGTTGACCCGTGTCGCCGCACTGTCAATAAGGCGGCTCAGGGGGTAGGGGACGAAGACCAGTGGGGGAAGAAGCAGCGTGACCAGCGTGCCAGTAGAGATGACCGCCATCGCCATCAGTGCGCCGGGCGGCCCCGAAGTGTTGCAGCCGACGACGCGCAAGGTGCCGCAGCCGGGGCCGGGCGAGGTGTTGATCCGCGTCGCCGCCGCCGGGGTCAACCGCCCCGATGTGCTGCAACGCATGGGTTATTATCCGCCGCCGCCTGGCGCTTCGGACCTGCCGGGGCTGGAGATCGCGGGAACGATCGTTGCGGTGGGCCCGGCGGGCGATCCCGAGCTTCTGGGGCAGGCGGTGTGCGCGCTCGTCGCGGGCGGCGGCTATGCCGAATATTGCGTCGCACCGGTCGGTAGCTGCCTGCCGGTGCCCAGGGGCTTCTCGATGGCCGAAGCGGCAGCGCTGCCCGAGACGGTCTTTACCGTGTGGCACAATCTGTTCGAGCGCGCGTGGGTGAACGAAGGCGAGACGGTGCTTGTCCATGGCGGCACCAGCGGCATCGGTACGACCGCGATCGGGCTGTGCAAGCTGTTCGACATCAAGATCATCGTGACATGCGGTAGCGCGGAGAAGTGCGCCGCGGCGACCGCGCTCGGCGCCGACCTCGCGGTCGATTATTCATCCGCGGATTATGTCGAGGCGGTGAAGGGTTTCACCGGCGGCAAGGGCGTCGATGTCGTGCTCGACATGGTCGGCGGCGATTATCTGCCGCGCAACCTCGCCTGCCTTGCCGAGGACGGTCGGCACGTCACCATCGCGTTCCAGCGCGGCGCGAAGGTCGAGTTCGACATCGCCGATGTGATGCGCCGCCGCCTGACGCTGACCGGATCGACGCTGCGCGCGCGGAGCGCCGATTTCAAGGCGGCGCTGGCGGATGAAATCCATCGCACGCTCTGGCCGCGGCTGGCCGAGGGCGGGTGGAAGCCCGCGATGGATCAGGCATTCCCGCTCGCCGAAGCCGCTGCCGCGCACGCGCGGATGCAGGCGGGCGAGCATGTGGGAAAGATCGTGCTCAGCGTGGGATGAGCCGAGGGAACATTCGGCAAGGATCGGCGGTTGAGCGAACCGGGGGGCCAATCAAAAGAGGATGATCTCTCCCGATGAAGATGCGTAGTTTGTTGCTTCCCGCCACCGCCCTCTCCTTTGCCCTTGCGGCCTGTTCGCAGCCCGCCGAAACCGAAAAAACGCCGACCGCATCCTATGACGGCGACGTCGTGCCCGAGGGCAAGGCGGCCGAGCCCGCCGTGCCCGCGATCAAGCCGGTCGACATTCCGACGCGCGGCGGCGACGGGTCGCCGATCGAGCTGGCGGCGCTCACCGAGACGGACGTCGGCGGCGCCAGGCTGAAGGGCGAACTCGCGTGCAGCTTTGCCGCCGACGCGGGCGCGCGGCCGATCCTGCACGCGCAGGGCGACGTCGCCTCGGCGGATCCGTCGCGCGGTGTCGTCAAGGTGGGCGACACGATCGAAGCCGTGTCGGCGAATGGCGGCTTCGATGCGATGGCAAAGGGCACCAAATTCTTCGGCAAGGGGCTGCAGTTCCGCGTCGCGCTGGTCGGGCCGGCCGAGGGCGGGGGCGAGTCGCCGCCGCGCCCCGCGACGCTGACCGCCGACCGCGCCGACGGCGCACAGCGCGTCTTCGCGGGTCTGTGGCGCTGCGGCCCTTAACCGCCGCTTGCGGGCATCGCGCGCGCGCCGCATAGAGGCGTTGCCGCGGTGTCGGGGGACCAGCGGCGATTCATCGATATGGGGGCTGCAATGGGCGACAGGCCGATCCTTCACGAATATGCCGCGAGCGGCAATTGCTACAAGATCCGGCTGACCGCGGCGCTGCTCGAGTGCCCGATCGAGCGGCGCGAATATGACATCATGAAGGGCGAGACGCGCACGCCCGACTTCCTCGCCAAGGTCAACGCCAATGGCCGCATCCCGGTGCTCCAGGTCGGCGACAGGTTCTTGCCCGAAAGCAATGCCGCCTGCTTCTGGCTCGCCGACGGGACGCATCTCGTCCCCTATGACCGGTTCGAGCGCGCCGACATGCTGCGCTGGATGTTCTTCGAACAATATAATCACGAACCGAATGTCGCGACGCTGCGATTCTGGATGAAATGGATCGGCGAGGCGAATTTCACCGATCTCCAGCGCGCGCAGGTGCCGGCGAAGCAGGCGGCGGGCGCGGCGGCGCTGAAATTGATGGACGAGCATCTGGCGGCGCATGACTGGCTCGCGGGACAGGACCTCTCGCTCGCCGACATCGCGCTCTATGCCTATACGCATGTCGCCGAGGACAGCGGGCTGTTCGTACTGGCCGACTATCCGGGGGTGCAGCGCTGGATCGCGCGGGTCGAGGGCGAGCCGGGGTTTGTCCCGATGGGGGTATGATCCGCTTCGTTTCGCGCGCGGCTTCGCGCGTGCGTATGAGACAAGCCGACAGCTATTCCCGTGCGTTTTGAATTGGTGTAAAGAAGGGGCGATTAATCCATAATATTCACGGGGAGGGCGTGGTATGGATCGTCGATTTTTATGCCATATTATTTGCGTGGTTAGTATCGGTGCTGTCGTAAGTGGCTGCGGAAGCCGTCATTTTTCTTCACGCCCGACCAATCCCTTGATCGAAGACCGGGTCCGGATGGGGCCTTCGGGTGGTCAGAAAATGTCGGTGCTGACATCGCGTGCCGATCGCAGAACAATCCTGGTATTCGACAAAGAGGAAATCTGTGCAGAGCCATCGCCGGACGTCGCCGAAGCTGTTTATTCCCAAACGGTCGCAGAACTGGCGACCAAAACCGTCAACGTCGCGGCTGGCAGCACGTTGCAGACGGCCTTGATGCAGCTTAGCCGGCGGTCGCAGGGGCTCGATTTCTATCGCACGGGTGCTTTCGTCAACTGTATGATGTATTATAATAAGGCGTTGACGCAGCCCGAATACGTCCGCGAGATGAAGGAACTGCGTGAAAAGGCGATGGCGCTTACCGAAAAGGAGATCGGCAGCCTTCCCCTGATCATGACGGCCGTCGCGCAGGTCGCCAATCCGTCGGCAACCACAATCGATGTGCAGGCTCCGGCAGGGGCGGTCGATTCCGCAAAGAAGGCGCCCGACCCCGCCGCAAAAGTCGGGCCCTAGGATCGCAGCGCCCCGGCCGTCGCCGTGTAAGCGGACGTCCGGTAAGCCGCACTTGCTCCATAAGCCAAACAGGTCTACATCAGCCGCCACACGGCCGCCCCGCGAGGGGCGGCCCTTATTATTTCCGCTTGGAGACTTTTCGTCATGGCCACTGCCGACGCCACCCCGCTGATGCCGCACGCGACCGCCGCCTGGCTGGTCGACAACACCGGCCTGACCTTTGTCCAGATCGCCGAATATTGCGGCATCCACATCCTCGAGGTTCAGGCGATCGCCGACGAGACCGCCGCGACCAAATATACCGGCCGCGATCCCGTCCGCGCGCACGAACTGTCGATGGAAGAAATCGAAAAGGGTCAGAAGGACCCGAACTACAAGCTCAAGATGAGCAAGCAAGCGCAAGACACGATCCGCCGCACCCGCGGCCCGCGCTACACGCCGGTCAGCAAGCGGCAGGACAAGCCCGACGGCATCGCGTGGATTCTGAAGAACCACCCCGAGGTTTCGGACGGCGCGATCGGCAAGCTGATCGGCACGACGCGCAACACGATCGGCGCGATCCGCGACCGCAGCCACTGGAACAGCGCGAATATCGTGCCCAAGGATCCGGTGACGCTCGGCCTCTGTTCGCAGCGCGAACTCGATGCGCTCGTCGCCAAGGCGGCGAAGAAGGCCGGCATCAAGGCCCCCGAGGACAGCCGTTTCGAGGGCGACCGCGAAGCGCTGCTCGAAGAGCTGCGCGCCGAACGGACCGCGGCTGCCGAAGCGCGTGCCGCCGAAGAAGCCGAAGCCGACAGCGAAGCCTGAGGCGTGGCGGGGGTGGACGAGGACAATATCCCGGCGGCCAGCGGTTCGCCGGACGCCTCGCTGACCCAGGACGACAGCTTTACCGCGACGAGCCATGCGGGCCTGACCTATCCGTGGGGCGACGCGGCCCCCGGCGCGGGCGAAACCATCCGTATCGCGCCGGGTATCAGCTGGGCACGCATCCCGATGCCCGGGTCGCTCGGGCACATCAACAGCTGGCTGCTCGACGACCATGATGGCGTGGCGGTGGTAGATACCGGCATCTGCCTGACGATGTGCTCCGACGCATGGAAGGCGCTTTATGCCGGCGCGCTCAAGGACCAGCGCATCACGCGCGTCATCGGCACGCACCTGCATCCCGATCATATCGGCCTTGCGGGCTGGATCGCGAAGAAGCAGGATGTGAAGCTGTGGATGACGCGCGGCGAGATGCTCACCGCGCGCGCGATCGTCGCCGATTCGTCCGACACCGCCCCCGATGAAGTGCTGACGCAGTCGCGCGCCGCGGGCTGGGACGAGACCGCGATCGAGACGCAGCGCAGCCGCGGCTGGAACATGTTCCAGCGCATGATCTTCACGCTGCCGCGCTCCTATGTGCGGATTGCGGACGGCGAGCGGCTCGACATGGGCGCACATCAATGGCGCGTCGTCACCGGATCGGGGCACAGCCCCGAACATGCCTGCCTGTGGAACGAGAAAGAGGGCGTGCTCGTATCGGGCGATCAGGTGCTGCCGCGGATCAGCTCGAACGTCTCGGTCAACATCACCGAACCCGACGCCGATCCGCTGGGCGAATGGCTCGCGTCGATCGACAAATTGCTCAGCGTCGTGCCCGCCGACGTCGTCACCTGCCCGGCGCACGGCGAGCCATTCAAGGGGCTGCACGTCCGCCTGATGGCGCTCCGCGACGAGCATCGCATGCGGCTCTATAATCTGGCCGAGGCGGCGGCGAAGGCGCCGATGCGTGCGGTCGACAGCTTCCCCTTGCTCTTCAACCGCCCGATCGGCGAGCATAATCAGGGACTTGCGACAGGCGAGGCGCTCGCGCATCTGAAGCGGCTTGAGGTCGAGGGGCGTGTCCGGCGCGAGGACCGCGACGGGGTGTGGTGGTATCACGGGGTAGCCTGATGCGGCGGGTGACGGCGATGCTGCTGGCGGCTGCCGCGGCGATAGCCGCATATCCGGCGTCGGCGACCGGACCGTCCACCGAAGCCGATGCAACCGACGAGATCGTCGTGACCGCGCGCCGGTCTGGTGCGCCGATGTGGACGATCGAGACGCGGACCGGCGTCGTCATCCTCGTCGGCGAGATCGCCGGGGTCCCGAAAGCCACCCCGTGGCGCCCCGAGCGGCTCGAAGGGGCAACCGACCGTGCGCAGCGCGTCATCCTCGGCACCAAGGCGAAGGTATCGCCGGGCGATATCCTGCGGCTGATCTTCAAGGGCGGCGCGCTTACCAAATTGCCGAAGGGACGCATCGCCGCCGATTATCTCGATGCGCGCCAGATGGGGCGGCTGCGCGCGCTCGAAACGCGGTTCGACCAGGATTATGCGCGCTCGAATTTTCTGATGACGGCGTTCGACCTGCTTTCGAAGCGCCTTTCCTTCAACAAGGATACCGCCGACGACGCCTCCGACGTCGTGCGCAAGGCGGCGCGGCAGTCGAAAATCCCGACGCAGCCCGTCGGCGAAGTGCGCGGCGAGGATATGCTCGACAATCTGTTCGCCGCGGCGCCCGAAACGCATGTTCCGTGTCTTGAGGCCGCGATGGCGGCGACCGAAGCGGACGGTGATGTGGTGATCGAGCGTGGCCGCGCGTGGACCGGGTTCGATGTGCCCGCGGTGATGGCGAACCCGCTCGAGGAGGCACTCGGGCGTTGCTGGCCGTGGACGAACGACGGGTTCGGTCCCGAGCTGCGCCAGACCTGGGTCGGCGCGATCCGCGAGGCGACGGTGCAGTCCGGCGTCACGCTCGCGGTCGTTCCCTTGCGCATCCTTGCCGAGAAGGACGGCGTGCTCGACCAGCTCAAATCGCAAGGCCTGCCGATCGCGGGCCCGGCCTGGTAGCCACCGCCTATCGCGGTCTTTGCATGATCCAGCTGAACGCCATCGCGTTGAAGATGGTGTAGAGGCCATAGAGCATCAGCGCGGTAAACCAGTTCCGCGTCGCGATTGCCATCGCACCTACGAGCAGCAGGAACTCGAAGATATAGGTGACGTTCGGTCCGACCTTGTCCGCGAGCGGTTTGACCATCTGCTGGATCAGCGGATCGTCGCTTTCCATGAAGGCGCGGTGCATCGCGAAA
>JALDYH010000161.1:0-9066 GCA_032154175.1 Sphingopyxis sp.
GCGAAGAAGGCCCGCCGCCGCCCGTCGACCTCCGCGCCGAAAAGCGCACCGGCGATTTCATCCGCGGCGCGATCAACGCCGGCTGGATCACAGCGTGCCACGACGTGTCGGACGGCGGCATGGCGGTGACGCTCGCCGAAATGGCTCTCAAGTCAAACATCGGTGTGCTGATCAGCGAAGAACAGCCGTTCGGCGTCGCCGAAAGCTTCTTCGGCGAGGATCAGGGCCTCTATCTCGTCACCGTCTGCGACACCTGCCTTGCCGACTTCCTCGACGCCGCGGGCCGCGCCGACGTGCCGGTCGATCCGGTCGGCCGCACGATCAAGGACCGCATCGTCTTCGAACTCGAGGGCAGCGACCATCAGGTCACGCTGGCAGAGCTTCGCGAAGCGCATGAAGGTTTCTTCCCGAACCTGATGGGGGCCGACGCGGCGCTCGCCTGATGCGGGCGGTGCTGGCCTTGGCCCTGCTGATGGTCGCGACGCCCGCCGACGCAGCGCCCCGGACGATCGTTTCACCACAGGATCTGCCCGCCGACCACGCCCGGCCGCGTATCTTCCTCGGCGGCAGCATCGACATGGGCCGCGCCGAGGATTGGCAGGCAGCACTGGCGAGATCGCTCGGCGACCTTGATGTCGTTTTTCTCAATCCGCGGCGCGCCGACTGGAACCCCGCTTGGAAACCTGTCGCCGGGGAGCCCGAATTCCGCCGCCAGGTCGAATGGGAACTCGGTGCGCTCGAATCCGCCGACATCATAGTCATGTATTTCGCGCCGGGATCGCGAAGCCCGGTCAGCTTGCTGGAAATGGGCCTTCACGCGCGCAGCGGAAAATTGATCCTGCTCAGTCCCGAGGGGTTTTGGCGCAAGGGCAATGTGGATATCACCGCCGAACGCTATGGCGTCGAACAGGTCGCGACGATGGATGAGCTTGCGAAGGCAGTACGCCGGCGCGTGTTGAACTGGACGAAGAAGACATCGACCGAGGAGTGAGAGGCGTATGAGCATTCACGTCGGCGTCGGGGGCTGGACCTTCGAACCGTGGCGCGGCCCCTTCTACCCCGCCGGCCTCGCGCACAAGCGCGAACTCGAATATGCTGGCCAGCATCTGACCGGCATCGAGATCAACGGCACCTATTATGGCAGCCAGAAGCCCGAGACCTTCGCCAATTGGGCCGCATCGGTCCCCGACGGCTTCAAGTTCAGCGTCAAGGCGTCACGCTTCACCACCAACCGCAAGGTGCTGAAAGAAGGCGCCGGATCGATCGAGAAATTCCTGACGCAGGGGCTGACACGGCTCGGCGACCGGCTCGGCCCGATCCACTGGCAGTTCATGGCGACGAAGAAGTTCGACCGCGACGATTTTGCGGGTTTCCTCGACCTGCTGCCCGACAGTCAGGACGGCCTCAAGCTGCGCCATGCGATCGAGGTTCGCGACGAAAGCTTCCGCGATCCCGTGTTCGTCGACATGCTGCGCGAACGCAACATGGCGGTCGTCTATGCCGACAGCGACGAATTCCCCTGCATCGACGAACAGACCGCCGACTTCACTTATGCGCGGCTTCAGCGCAGCCAAGAGGATGTAGAAACCGGCTATGACGAAAAGGCGCTCGACCATTGGGCGAAGCGCGCCAAAGATTGGGCGACCGGGGATCGCGACGTCTATCTCTTCTTCATATCGGGCGCGAAGGTCCGCAACCCGGCGGCCGCGCAGGCGCTGATCGCAAAGCTGGGTTAGCTGATCCCCGGCTTTCGCCGGGGAACGGTCACGCCATCGCAGCCTTCGCCGCGAGGAAGTTGTACGGGTCGATACCGCGGCTGCGATAGGCACGATGCGCTTCCTGATACAGCGTCGGCTCGCCGATCCCCAGCCGCGCGCGTGCAGCGTCGAGCGGTTCGGCGAGCAGCGAGCGGATATCCTGCTCGATAATCGCCTTCGACGCCTTGCCGTGGCGCTGACCCTGACGGATCGCGCCCATCACCGGCGCATCGCTCTTGATGCTGCGCTTCACTTCGTAACCGCCGGCATAGGCGATGAAGAAATTGCCGTAATTGCCCGTCTGGCCATAGGTGAAGCCGAGCACGCATTGTTCGCCGAGCGCGTCGCGGCCATAGCCGGTCAGGATGTGGAACAGGTCGTGCGTGTCGCGCAGGCGGTTCGAATACCATTGAACCTGATCGTCGAACTTGGGGCGGCCCATCTTGTCGGCCTCGGCGACAAGACCGGCAGCCGACAGGCCCTCGCGGCGCATGAAGGTGACATAGGCGTGACCCACACTGCCTTCGGGCAGTTCGTCGATCCAGCCATGATCGTCGAGCAGGTCGGGCAGATAGGGTTCGCGTTCCATCAGCTTCTGGCCGAAATCGCTTTCGACGAAGGCGCGCGCGTCGTCCATGAAGCCCTTGCGCGGGAGATTCTCGAAGATGTGGAAAACCTGTTCGGTGTCTTCCTTGTCCTTGATCAGGTTGCGGAAGTGCCGGAACGCCTTGAACGGGCGGAACTTCTGCGGCTGGCGGTCGGGGTGGGAGAAGATGGTGGGGGTCATTGTCGTTCCCGTTCGAATCACTTGATGCTGTCCAGATAGCATTACTGACATAGATGTCAATAGCGCATCAACGGACTGGACGGGCCATCGGCTCAGCCGTTATAGACGAGCAATACAGTGGAGCGCATATGAACGAGACCAGCGAAGCCATATCGAACCGCCTCGTCACCCTCGACGCGCTGCGCGGCTTCGCGGTGATGGGCATATTGGCGATGAACATCGTCGCCTTCGCAATGCCCGAAATGGCCTATGTGTCGCCCAAGGCCTATGGCGGCGAAACGGGGCCGGACATCGCCGCATGGGCGATCGGCTTCCTGCTCTTCGACGGCAAGATGCGCGGCCTCTTCTCGATCCTCTTCGGCGCGAGCATGCTGCTGATCGTCGATCGGGCCGAGGCGAACGGACAAGATCCGTCCTCGATCCATTATCGCCGCATGGCGTGGCTCGCGGTCTTCGGGCTTTGCCACTATTTCTTCATTTGGTGGGGCGACATATTGTTCCTTTATGCCGCCGTCGGCTGCATCGCTTTCCGCTTTCGAAACTGGGAGCCGCGCCGCCTGATCAAATGGGCGCTCGGCCTCTTCACCCTTGGCATCGTCGTGACCTCGCTCTTCTTCGGCGCGCAGCTTGCGGTCGGAAACGCGGCGGACAGCCCCGGCTCCCCGATGGCCGAGGCCGGGCGCGAGGTTCGTGCCGAATATGCCAGGATCGACGGCGAGGTCGATGAAGAACTGGCGCTATATCGTGGCCCCTACCTTCCGATCCTCGACGCACGGCTCGACAGCGCGGCCAATCCGTTCGTCGGCGTATTGATGACGATGCTGGAGACGCTGCCGCTGATGATGCTCGGCATGGCGCTGTTCCGGAACGGTTTCCTGACCGGCGCCTGGGCGGCGGCCGATTACCGGCGGATGGCACGGCGCTGGTTGCCGCCCGGCGTGCTCCTGACGCTGCTGGTCGGCTGGCTCCAGTGGCGTTCGGGTTTCGACTATCTCGTCGCCGTCAATGCCTTCATGGCGTGGGCCGGACCGGGGCGGCTGATGATGACGATCGCCTACGCCGCGCTGCTCGTGCTGTTGATCGAGCGCGCCGCCGCAAGCGTGTGGGTCGCGCGCGTCGCGGCGGCGGGTCGCGCTGCCTTTTCCAACTATCTCGGAACCAGCATCGTGATGACGACGATCTTCTACGGCTATGGCCTCGGCCTGTTCGGCGACGTCGACCGCTGGACGCTCTATCTCTTCTGCACCGGGATGTGGGCCGTCATGCTGCTCTGGTCGAAGCCGTGGCTCGACCGCTTTCGCTATGGTCCGCTCGAGTGGCTCTGGCGCAGCCTGGCGCGCGGATCGCTGCAACCGATGCGCCGGTAACCCGCTTCAATAGCCGATGGCGCGGCCGAAGCCCGACGGGCGACGCTGGACGAGCGGATTGGCTTCGCGTTCGAGCGCGGTCAGCGTTTCCTCGAACAGCGGGCGCAGTCCGACGACGCGCGGCAGATATTCTTCCGGGCTGATCTGGCTTTCGACGCAGTGCCGCGCGAACACCTCGATATCCTCGGCCAGCGCACCGAGCTTTTCGCCGCCGAACTGGCGCGCTTCGCTTTTCAGCGTATGCGCGGGCATGACCAGGCCACGCGCGTCGCGGGCACGCATGGCCTCTTCGATCGCGGCCACCGATTTGGTGCCGTCTTCGCGAAAATAGCCGAGAATCCGTACGAACGCCGCGCCCAGCTGGGTGCGCGTCGCGCGAAACTCATCCCAATCGACCAGGATTTCGTCCAATGCTTTAGTCCCTTGGTGTTCTCATTCGGCCGTGGTCCCAGCCGATCCATGCCCAAGTTCGGTAAAAAAGACGTTACGGTGTCAGCCGCCCCGTGACGTCGGCAGCCCCGTTTTGGGTCAGCGCCGAACGCGCCAGCGTCCCCCCTCACCGGGGGTGGCGTCGCTATCGACCGCCCAGCCATGTTCGTCCGCCAGCGCCGCGACTTCGCGCCCCGCCTGCGGATCGTCGGCGATCAGCAGCACATCGGACGCACCGCGCATCGCGCGTGCCAGGCGTAGCGCCGGCCAGGGGCAGCGCATCCCGCGCGCATCGACGACCAGCGCCGACGCTTCACTCGTCATAGGGGTTGCGCGAATTGCGGAAGTTGAGGCGCACCGGAACGCCCTGGAACCCCAGTTCCTTGCGCATGCCGTTGACCAGATAGCGCGTGTAGCTTCCGGGCAAGCTGTCGGTCCGCGTGCCGAAAACGACGAAGGTCGGCGGCCGGGTCCGCGCCTGCGTGATATAGCGCAGCTTGATCCGTTTGCCGCCGGGAGCGGGCGGCGGATTGTTTTCCACCGCGCCTTCGAACCAGCGGTTGAGCCGCGCGGTCGACACGCGGTTGGTCCAGATCTCGCGCTGTTCGAACGCGACGCGCACCAGCGTGTCGATGCCCTTTCCCGTCGCACCCGAGATGCTGAGCACCGGCACGCCCTTGACCTGTGACAGGCCATCGTCGAGCGCCGTGCGCACACCGTTGAACAGCGACGAGGGATCCTCGGCGACGTCCCATTTGTTGAGCGCGACGATCAGCGCGCGGCCTTCCTGCAGCACCCTGTCGGCGATGCGCAAATCCTGCGCTTCGAGCCCCTTGGTCGCATCGAGCAGCAGCACGACGACCTCGGCGAAATCGACCGCGTGGAGCGCGTCGGCGACCGACAGCTTTTCCAGCTTTTCCACCACCTTGGCGCGCTTGCGCATCCCCGCGGTGTCGAACAGCTGGATCTCGTGGACCTCGCCGTCCTTTTCCCACTGCCAGTCGACGCGGATCGAATCGCGCGTGATACCGGCCTCGGGCCCGGTGATCAGGCGATCCTCGCCGATCATGCGGTTGATCAGGGTCGATTTGCCCGCGTTCGGGCGGCCGACGATCGCGAGCTTCATCGGACCGAGCGGCGCGTCTTCGTCGTCTTCGCCTTCCACAGGCGGCGGCAGGGCGGCCGCCTCCGCCGCGTCATAAGCCTCGACGATCGGGCGCAGCGCGTCGAACAGGTCGACGACGCCCTCGCCATGCTCGGCGCTGAGTGCGATCGGATTGTCGAAGCCGAGCGAATAGCTCTCCATCAGGCCGTTTTCGCCCTGCTTCCCCTCGGCCTTGTTGACCACGAGAATGATCGGCGTGTCTTCGCTGCGCAGCCAGCGTGCGATTTCCTCGTCGAGCGGGGTGACGCCCGCACGGCCGTCGATCATGAACAAGGCGGCATCGGCTTCGCGCACCGCCTTTTCGGTCTGCACGCGCATTCGGCCGGGCAGCGTCGCCGCGTCATAATCCTCGAAACCCGCCGTATCGACGATGCGGAACTCAAGTCCCAGCAGATGGCCGTCGCCCTCGCGCCGGTCGCGCGTCACCCCGGGCTGGTCGTCGACGAGCGCAAGGCGCTTGCCGACCAGCCGGTTGAACAGCGTCGATTTGCCCACATTGGGCCGGCCGACAATGGCAATCGTCGCGAATCGCGACATGGCTTATTCCCTGTATCCAACCGGGCCGCCCCGGCCCGGACGCCTTGTCAGCGCCAGGCCGTGATCTGCCCGTCATCCGCGAGGATGTACAAAATATTGTTCGCGACCACCGGGGGCTGCGACAGCGACGATT
Source organism: Sphingopyxis sp. (assembly GCA_032154175.1). Taxonomy (GTDB): domain Bacteria; phylum Pseudomonadota; class Alphaproteobacteria; order Sphingomonadales; family Sphingomonadaceae; genus Sphingopyxis. Next base: position 6,176 of record JALDYH010000161.1, read on the forward strand.
TGAATTCGGTCGACCCGAGCAGCGATCCGTCGGTCGGCGAGAATTCGGATAGCGTCCCTTCGCTGTTGACCGCGATCAGGCGGCCGCCCGCGAGGATCGGTCCGGTCCAGCGGATCGGATCCTTTTTCTTCTTTTCGGTTTCGACGCGGAAGCGCGAAAGCTGCTGGATCCAGCGAACCTTGCCCGACCCGCGCGCGACGCACAGCAGCTTGCCGTCGTCGGTCATCGCATAGACCCATTCGCCGACGACATAAGGCGTCGAGATGCCGGCGATCGAGATTTCCCAGCTACGCTGGCCCGTGACAAGCTCGTAGCTCGCCATGCGGCCGCCCTGGCCAAGCGCGAAGACGCGGCCACGGTCGACGACCGGGTCGGCGTCGACGTCGGTCAATGTCGACACCGACAGCGCCATCGACGTGCGCGCAAGCGCGTCTTCCCACAGGTCGCGACCGTTTTCGTAGCGATAGGCCTGAACCTCGCCCGACGAGAAGCCGGCGACAATCGTTCCCTGCCCCGCCGCGGGCGACGCTGCGCCGAACACGCTGCCGGCCTCCATCGACGCGGTGGCCTGCCACTGCACCGCGCCATTGGCGGCGTTGAGCGCAAAAATCTGGTTGTCCTGGCTGATCACATAGACGCCGCCAAAGGCGATCGTCGGCGCGCCGCGCAGCGGGCCTGCGGGCTTGACCTTCCATATCACCGATCCATCGGCCACATTCAGCGCCGCGACGTCACCGACGCCGCTGGTCGCATAGACGACATTACCGTCGACTCCCGCACCGCCGCCGAACAGCGAATCCTTGAAATCCTTGCCCGTGCTGCCGATCGCCGCGCTCCACAGTTTTGCCCCGGTGTCGGCGGCAAAGGCGGTGACGACCGCGTCGGTATCGACGACGAACAGGCGATTGTCGGCGATCACGGGCGAAGCCGCGATCCGCTGCTTGTTGGTGCTGCCTGCGATATTGGCTTCCCACAGCTTGGTGCGCGTCGCGGCGAGCGCGGGATGGCCCATCGATTTCGACGCATTGCCGCCCGATTGCGCCCAGGCGGCGTTGACCGCCGGCTCCGGCAGCACGACCGCGATGGATTCGGTAGCCGGATCGACCTTGATGCTGTTGTCGTTCGACAGGATCGACACGCGATCGCCGATCGTCGGCGTCTTCGGCCCGCCGTCGCCTTTCAAGACGCCGCAGCCGGCGAGCGGCAGCGCGATCAGCGCCGCATAAATTCCGAAACGCGCTTTCCGCATATTATTTGGCTTCCTCAGTCTTGTCGGCTGCCGCTGCCTTGGGCGCGGCACTGCCTTTCTGGTCCCCGGCTGCGGCTTGCGTCGCGCCCTTCTTTTCCGCTGCGGCGCTTTCGTCCGCCCGGTCCGCGACCGCATCGACCCCGAGCATCCCCGCCATCTGCACGGATCGCGATTGCAGCGATTTCGAAACATTGGGCAATTTGGCGATGCGCCCGTAAAGCGCGCCCGCCTGATCGAACTGGCCAAGCTGGTAATGCGCCGTGGCCGACAGCTCGGCCGCGCTGGCGAACCAGCTCGAAGCCGGATCCTTCGCATCGACCATCGGCTTCATCCGGGCGATCACGACGTCGGGCTTCAGCGTATCATATTCGAACGCCGTCTGGCGGATCAGCGCGAGGTCGCGAAGCGCCTGGTCGAGCTTCGTGTCGCCGGCAACTTTCGCCATCAACGCGGCGGCGGCTTTCAGGTCGCCGGCCTGTGCCTTGATATTCGCTTCCTGCATCTGCGCGACCGCACGATAGGCGGGGTCGCCCTCGGCCGCGAGCTTCTGCAATTCGGCGGTCGCGGCGCGCGGCTGGTTGGTGCCGAGCTTTTCGAACGCCGCGATCAATTCTTCGGCCTGCTCGCCGCGCGCGGCGTCCTGCCGGTGGCTCCAGAAGAGATAGCCGCCGAACGCCAGCAGGGCGGCGAGGACGCCGCCGATGATCCAGCGTCCGTAGCTTTGCATGATCGTATCGAGCCGGTCCTTGCGGACGGCCTCGTCGACTTCCTGCAACAGCGCGGCGTCATTCGTCGGGCTCAGGGCCAATCAAACCTCCATAAACTCAATATTGGCCCGGGCTTTCACCATCGCGCCGGCCGCTTCCTTAGCGATGGCGCCAGGAAACGCCAAGCGATTCACTTGGCCGCCTGGCCGGCCCGCCGGGCATCAACCGGCGTAGGTCTGATCCTCTGTCGGGAATGAACGGGACCTGACTTCGTCGGCATAGTCCTTCACCGCGCCGCTGACGACGCCCGCCATGTCCTGATAGCGCTTCACGAACTTGGGTACGCGATCGAACATGCCGAGCATGTCGTCGGTGACGAGGACCTGACCATCGCATTGCGCCGATGCGCCGATGCCGATCGTCGGGCAGTCGACCTTGTTGGTGATCTCGATCGCGATCGATTCCAGCACACCCTCGATCACGATCGAAAAGGCACCGGCCTGCGCCACGGCGACCGCGTCCTCGACGATCGAGCGCGCTTCTTCCTCGCTCTTGCCGCGCACGCCATAGCCGCCGAGGATGTTCACCGCCTGCGGGGTCAGCCCGACATGGCCCATCACCGGAATACCGCGCTGGGTGAGGAATTCGATCGTCGGAGCAAGCACCTTGCCGCCCTCGACCTTGACTGCGGCCGCGCCGGTTTCCTTGAGCAGGCGCGCGGCATTGTCGAACGCCTGTTGCGGGCTGCCTTCATAGCTGCCGAACGGCATGTCGACGATCACCGCGGCGTGATAGCTGCCGCGCACGACGGCGGCACCGTGCAGCGCCATCATCTCCATCGTCACCCCGACGGTGTGCGGCAGCCCGTAGATCACCTGCGCGAGCGAATCGCCGACGAGCAACATGTCGCAATGCGGGTCGAGCAGCTGCGCCAT
>JALDYH010000018.1:0-43659 GCA_032154175.1 Sphingopyxis sp.
GATCGGGTCGTCATCACCCGCGCCGGCGCGGAAATCTTCGACGCCGACAACAAGCCGGTCACGCGCGATATCACGACCAGCGGCGTCACTGCCGCAACGATCGAGAAGGGCAATTACCGCCACTTCATGCAGAAGGAAATCTTCGAGCAGCCGACCGTCGTTGCGCAGACGCTCTCCTCCTACATCCGCCCGCTCGAACAGACCGTCGCACTGCCGCAGATGGATTTCGACCTGTCGAAGATCGACCGCATCACCATCGTCGCGTGCGGCACCAGCTTCTACGCCGGCATGGTCGCGAAATATTGGTTCGAAACCTTCGCGCGCGTCCCCGTCGACATCGATGTCGCGTCCGAGTTCCGCTATCGCGACCCGGTGCTGCAGCCCGGCGGGCTCGCGCTCTTCATCTCGCAGTCGGGCGAGACCGCCGACACGCTCGCGGCGCTCCGCCATTGCAAGGCGAACGGCCAGACGATCGCCGTCGTCGTCAATGTGCCGACGAGCAGCATGGCGCGCGAGGCCGACCTGCTGCTCCCGACGCACGCGGGCCCCGAAATCGGCGTCGCATCGACCAAGGCCTTTACCTGCCAGCTCGCGGTGCTTGCGGCGCTCGCGGCGCATCTCGCGCTCAAGAAGGGCAAGCTCAGCGCCGACGACGAACGCGAGATCGTCCGGCATCTGATCGAGGCGCCCGCCGCGCTCAATGCCGCGCTTTCACATGACGAGGAGATCGCGGGCATGGCGCACCTCGTCGCCCCCGCGCGCGACGTGCTCTACCTTGGCCGCGGTCCCGACTATCCGCTCGCAATGGAAGGCGCGCTCAAGCTCAAGGAAATCTCGTACATCCACGCCGAGGGTTACGCGTCGGGCGAGATGAAGCACGGTCCGATCGCGCTGATCGACGAAGCCGTTCCGGTGATCGTGCTCGCGCCGAGCGGCCCGCTGTTCGAAAAGACCGTCAGCAACATGCACGAGGTCATGGCGCGCGGCGGCAAGGTCGTGCTGATCAGCGACGCCGAAGGTCTTGCCGAAGCCGGCGACGGCTGCATGGCGACGATCGAGATGCCGAAGGTCCACCCGCTGATCGCACCGCTGGTCTATGCGGTGCCGGTGCAGCTGCTGGCATATCATGTGGCGGTGGCGAAGGGGACCGATGTCGATCAGCCGCGCAATCTGGCAAAGTCGGTTACGGTGGAGTGAGGGTATCGCCCGTCATTCCTGCGCATTCGCTTGCGCCAGGATCGATGCTGCGATTTCCTCGAGCTTCCCTGCCACCAGCAGCGGCGCGCCGCCGACCATGCCGACCTGCGTCTGGCCATTTTCATAGTCGCGGAGCCACGCGACATTTTCGGCGATGACCAGATAATTGCCGCCGCGTGATTTGAGCTCGATGAACTTCATTGGGTGTCTCCTGATTCTCGAAGCTCTAGGTTTGAAATATGAAGATTATGAGTTCGACTACCCTCGCCGCCATCATCTTCGATTTCGACGGCGTCGTTGCCGATAGCGAAGTGCGCGCGAACCAGTCGCTCGCGGAGAGCCTGACCGCGGCCGGTATGCCCGCCACCTATGCCGACTGCTTGCGCGACTATTATGGCCATAACTGGCAGGAGACCGAACGGCGGATCGTCGCGCGCTACGGCCGCGCGCTACCGGCCGACTTTCGCGAGACGCATCGCGAGCGGGCGCGGGCGCGCTATATGGAGGGTTTCGATGCCGTGCCCGGCGTCGCGGCGTTTCTCGACACGCTCGGCGCCTTGCCGCGCGCGATCGCCTCGTCGAGCCGCGCCGAATATATCGGCTGGGCGCTCGGCCTGTTCGGCCTCGGTCATCATTTCGGCGAGCATATCTACAGCGCCGACGGCTGGGACCGCGGCAAGCCGCATCCCGACATCTATCTTGCCGCTGCCAGGGGGCTCGGCGTCGAACCGGCGGCGTGCCTCGCGATCGAGGATTCACCGACCGGCGCGCAGGCTGCGATCGCGGCGGGGATGACCGTCGTCGGTTTCTGCGGGGCCGGGCATATCGTCGACCGTGCGGGCCATGGCGCGATGCTGCGCGAGGTCGGCGTGCATCATGTGGCGCTGACGTTCGAGGATGTGACGGCTCTCGGCATCTAGCAAAGAGGGGGGCGGCCGCCCTCTTAAAAACCGCTGTCCTATAAAACGGGGCTGGATTAGCTTCGCCATCCGTTCGGATCCCGATGACGGGACCGATAGTTGATTTCCGAATGAAGTTGCGCAGTTTTCTGCGGATTTCCCAAATATGCTTCGAGGAGAGAGATATGTGCACCGAAAACACCGAAGCCGATCTCGACCGCGTCGGAATGCCCGTTGCGCGCCGTAGCTTCGCTGCGCTCGCGGGTGCCGGTGCGCTCGTTGCGACGCTGCCCGCGCGCGCGTTGGCGGGCAAGCCCGTGAAAGGCCGCGATGTCACCATCAAGACCGACGACGGCACCTGCGATGCCTATTTCGTCGCGCCCGCGAGCGGCAAGCATCCCGGCGTGGTCGTGTGGCCCGATATTCGCGGACTTCGCCCCGCCTTTCGCCAGATGGCCGACCGCCTCGCTGCCGAGGGTTACGCCGTGCTGACCGTGAACCCCTTCTACCGCTGGCAGAAATCGCCGGTGGTAGATGCCGCGAACGACTGGAGCGATCCCGCGATCCGCGAAAAGCTGTTCGGTTATCTCAAGCAATTGACGCGGCCGATCGTCGAGACCGACGCCAGGGCACACCTTGCCTTTCTCGACGCGCAGAAAGAGGTCGACACCAAGCGCAAGCTCGGCACGACCGGTTACTGCATGGGCGGCGCGATGACGATCTATACTGCAGCGCTGAAACCCGACCGCGTCGGCGCCGCTGCCAGCTTCCATGGCGGCGGCGTCGGCACCGACAAGCCCGACAGCCCGCATCTGCTGATCCCGACGACCAATGCCGGTTATCTGTTCGCGATCGCCGACAATGACGACAAGGAAACGCCGAACGAGAAGATGCTGCTCAAGGCCATACTCGAACCGCGCAAACAGTGGCACGAGGTCGAGGTGTACGAAGGCGCGATGCACGGCTGGTGCCCGCCCGACGGCCGCGCCTATAATGAAGCGGCGGCGGAGAAAGCGTGGGCGCGGATGCTCGAACTGTTCAAGGCCGAACTGGCCTGACGAGTCGCCCTGCGGTCAGTGCGCCTGCGCGCCGCCGCTCGCGGCATAGCTCGCATAGACGCGCTGGCCGGCGGGGCCAAAGGTCATGACCTTATAGGCTTCGCGGTGGTTGCCATGCTCCATCCCCGGCGAGCCCGTTGGCATGCCGGCGACCGCGAGCCCCTTCACGCCCTTGGGCTTTTCGCGGAGCAGGCGCGTGATTTCTTTCGCGGGCACATGCCCCTCGATCACATAGCCGCCGACAAGGACCGTGTGGCAACTGCGCAGCGTTTGCGGCACGCCCTGCTTGTCCTTCACCGCGTTCATGTCGGGCGAGTTCACCACGACCGCCTTTTGTCCGAACGACGCTTTTACCTGCTCGAGCCATTTGAGGCAGCAACCGCAGCCGGCATCGCGGAACATCACCGGGTTCGCGGCATGCGCGGTGCCGACGATGGCGGAGAAGGCGGCGAGGGCGAAAAACGCACGGCGGACAGATGTCATCGCAAATCCTTTTGGTGGAAACGCTGCGAAGCCTATAGGTCGGGCCCATGAAAGTCCATTTCATCCGGTCGGGCGAGCGCCGTTACGGCATGCGGATCGAGCGTATCGGTGCGCCGGTGCTGGTGATGGACCCCGCGCCGGGCTTCGATCCCGACCTGCCGCACGACATGGTGCATTTCGTCGTCGAGGCGGCGCTGGGGCTCAGGACCGGCGTGTTCGGGCAGATCGCGGCGGGCGGCGACGCGGGTTCCTTCCATGTCGAGGCGGGCGGCGTCCTCTCCGCCAGGGAACGCCAGCGCGCGGCGCGCAAACAGGTCGCGAAGGGCGCGAAGCTGATCAGGAGCCAGGGGCGCGAAGGCGAATTGTCCGAACTGGCCGCCTTCCTGTTCGATATTTCATGGCGGAGCCAGTCGCGCCCCGACAGCGCCGCGCAGCGTATGGCGCTCGGCGAGGCCGAACGGACACGCGCTTTACTCAGCGCCGACGAGCGCGCGCGGATCGACGCCGCGCAGCCGCGCGTGTTCGCCAATTTCGACCGGCTTTCGAAGGCGTGGCGCGCGCTGCCGGTCGGCGAGGCGCTGATCCTCGAATGGCCGTCTGGTCAGCCCATCGGGTAGAGGATGTCCTTGCTGACCTCGTGCAGCGCCTTCATCACATCGTCGGGCAACACCAGGTCCATCGCATCAAGGATCGGCTGGACCTGATCGTCGGCGCTGACCCCGACGATCGTCGAAGCAACGAAGTCATGCTGTTTGGACCATGCAGTTGCCATCGTCACCGGATGCAGGCCGGCTTCGGCGGCGATCGCCAGATAGCGTTCGGTCGCGGCGAGGCTCCTGTCATTGACGAAGCGGCGACCCATCGCGGCTTGCCGGCCTTCCATCTTCAGGTAGCGCGAGAAACGCGCCCCCTCGGGGGTCGCGCCGCCCTGATATTTGCCCGAGAGCACGCCGCCGGCAAGCGGCGAATAGGGGATCAGGCTGACGCCCTCCTGCCGGCACACCTGTGCCAGTTCGTCCTCGAAGCGGCGGTTGTTGAGGCTGAAATTGTTCTGGATCGTGTGATAGCGTGCGCCGCCCAGCCGATCCGACGCCGCGAGCGACTTCATCAGCCCCCAGCTCGTTTCGTTCGAACAGCCGAGGATGCGAACCTTGCCGGCGCGGACAAGCTCGTCGAGCGCGTCCATCATCTCGTCGTAGGGCGCGTCATGGTCGGGCCAGTGCGTCTGGTAGAGATCGATATAATCGGTCTGCAGCCGCGTCAGGCTGTCGTCGATGGCCTGCATGATGTTCTTGCGGTCGAGCGCGGTCATGCCGTTCCGGCACGGCGACTTGAACCACACATGGCTCGGCCCCGACACTTTGGTCGCGAGGATGATCGCGTCGCGCGGTTTGGTCTTCATCCAGCGCCCGACGATTTCTTCGGTGCGGCCGACCCATTTGACGTCGGGCGGGACCGGATAGCCCTCGGCCGTATCGTAGAAACTGATCCCCGTATCGAAACAGCGGTCGAGGACGCGGAACGCCTCGGCCTCGTCGGTCTGGCTGCCGAAGGTCATCGTCCCCATGCAGATGTCGGACACATGGATGGCGCTCTTGCCGAGACGACGACTCTGCATGCTCTTGTTCTCCGGTCAGAAGAGGGGAGCGCCGTCCATAGGTTGCGGGATGCAACCTTGCAATCGGGTCAGATGAGAAGTGCGAGCGATCCGACGAGCAGCGCCGCCATCGTCCAGTTGAACGCCCTGAGCCGCGCCGGGCTCGACAGCCAGCTGCGCATCACCTGGCCCATCACCGCCCACAGGCTGGTCGAGGGCAGGTTGATGATCCCGAAGACGACCGCGACGAGCAGCACCGCGCCGAAATTGCGGTCGGGCGCGTAAAGCGCGATTGCGGTCAGCGCCATCGACCAGGCTTTGGGGTTCACCCACTGGAACAGCACGGCCTGAAAAAAGGTCATCGGCTTGCCGCGCGCGCCGGTTTCGGTGTCGGGCGCCGCGGCGTTCGCGATCTTCCATGCAAGCCAGAGCAGATAGGCGACGCTCACCACCTTGAGCACGATGTTGAGCACCGGAAACAGGTCGAACAGGCCCATCAATCCGACGCCGACGAGGACGATCATCAGCGTGAAGCCGATGCCGACGCCGAGCGCATGCGGCACCGTGCGGCGCAGGCCGAAATTGGCGCCCGATGCCATCAGCATCATATTGTTCGGTCCCGGCGTGATCGACGAGACGAGCGCGAAGGCGGAGAGCGCGGCGAGGGTGGTTTGTTCCATGCGTGCAATATAATGCGTTCAGACAGAGATGGATTGCAAAGATCGCCCGCAATCGGATAGATTATGCAATCTATGATCAAGATAGATGCCATTGGCCGCAAGATATTGCGCGAATTGACGCGCGACGGGCGAATCTCGAATCTCGAACTCGCCGAACGCGTCGGTCTTTCGCCCTCGGCCTGTCTGCGCCGCGTACAGGAACTCGAACGCAGCGGGGTCATCAAGGGCTATCGCGCGATGATCGATCCGGCAAAGCTCGGGCTGACGTTCCTTGCCTATGTCACTGTCGGGCTGTCGTCGCATACCAAGAAGTCACAGGCCGGTTTCGAGGTTGCGATGGCCGAGGCGCCCGAAGTACGCGAATGCCATAATATCACCGGCACGATCGAATATCTGCTGCGTGTCGAAACCGAGGATCTGGCGTCGTACAAGCATTTCCACACCGAGGTGCTCGGCGTGCTGCCGCAGGTGCATTCGATCACCACCTATGTGCTGATGGACTCGCCCAAGGACGAGCGGGCATAGTTTTTCTTCGCCCTGCCAGCGAAGGGCTGCGCTTGAACCACGATCACCCCGGCCGCATATCGGTTTCATGACGAAACTCTCTTTCCTCGACCTCGTGCCCGTTACCGACACCGGCACGATCGCCCAGTCGCTCGCCAATGCCGCCGATCTTGCCAAACACGCCGAAGCACTCGGTTACGAACGTTACTGGGTCGCCGAGCATCATGGCATGGCGGGGATTGCGAGTGCTGCGACCTCGGTCGTGCTCGTGCATATAGGGCAAGCGACGTCGAGCATCCGGATCGGCGCTGGGGGCATCATGTTGCCCAACCATGCGCCGATGGTGATCGCCGAACAGTTCGGCACGCTCGAGGCCCTCTTCCCTGGCCGCGTCGACCTCGGCCTTGGCCGCGCGCCCGGATCCGACGGCATAGTCGCGCGGGCACTTCGCCGTAATCTCGCGAGCGACGAGCGGCAGTTCCCGCAAGACGTCGTCGAGCTGCAGGCCTTCCTCGCCGGCGACGACCGGATCGGCATCCGCGCGGTGCCCGGCGAAGGGACGAATGTGCCGCTATGGATTCTCGGATCGAGCCTGTTCGGCGCGCAGCTCGCGGCGATGCTCGGGCTCCCCTATGCGTTCGCCAGCCATTTCGCGCCCGACGCGCTCGACGAGGCGCTGGACATCTATCGCCGTCAGTTCAAGCCGTCGGCGCAGCTTGCCGAGCCCTATGCCGCCGCGGCCTTCAACGCCTTCGCCGCCGATAGCCGCGAAGAGGCCGAACTGCTCGCCTCGTCGCAGCAGCAGGCCTTCGTGGCGCTGCGCACCGGCAATCCGGGCAAGATGAAGCCGCCGCTTGCGGGCTACAAGGACAGTCTGCCGCCCAATGCACGCGCGATCCTCGATCATGTGCTGCAATGCTCGGCAGTCGGCACCGCCGACGATATCGCAGCGGGGCTTGGGGCTTTCGTCCAGCGCACCGGCGTCGACGAGGTGATCATCGCGTCATCGATGTACGATCATGACGCCCGCAAGCACTCGCTGGCGCTGACGGTCGAGGCTGCCGCGGCGGCCGGTTATTTTGCCGCGGAGTCCTGATCGCTCTGGCGGCTGTCGCCGTCGTCGACGCGCTTGATGAAGCTGACCTTGCCCTGTGGCTCCAATATAGCCCAGGCAACCTGCTCGATATGGGCGATGCCCGCCAGGCGCATTTCGGATTCGATCTCGGCGCGGGTCAGGCGGTCGCGGCGCAGATTCTCTTCGCAAAGCCTGCCGTCGCGAATGACGATCTGGGGCCGCCCTTCGAGCGGGTTCTTGAGCCGCGGAAACAGGTAGCTGAGCCAGCTCAGCACCACGCCCCAAAAGGCGAAGGTGCAAATCGCCAGCGTCGCGCCCGTCACACTGAAATCATTATGCGTCACGCCTTGCTGGATGAGGTCGCCCATCACGACAAGCACGACCAGTTCGAAGGGCGTCAGCTGCCCCAGTTCGCGTTTGCCGAGCAACCGGAGCAGCGCGAAAAGCACGGCGAACATTGCGGTGGCGCGTAGTACGATATCCATCAGGGAAAAACCCGGATCGACAGCGGCAATCGCCCGACGCGCCGCTTGCCGTCATAGAGAAGGATAGCGCCCGACGTCCCGGCGAACAGCGGCGGATTGATCTGACCGTCGATCTTCACGTGCAACGTATCGCCCCGTTTCACCGGCCCGTAAGACCAGCGCAGCAGCCCGTTTTCGAACGTCTCTTCCGCGGGCGACGGCAATGTCGTGTTGATCGTCATGTCGCGCCACAGGTCCGGTGTCACCGCGAGAACTGCGTCTTCGATGTCGGCATGCGCGCGGATGTCGATCCGTGTTTCGAAAAATTCGCCGTTGCGCAGCGTCGTCGGCGTATCGACCGTCAAGGTCGCTGCCCCGAAATCGCGCTGCATCGGCGTGGAGGGTTGGCCGCCGGCCACATCGAACAGGGCGAGTATCAGAAGCGAACCGAGCAGGATGACCGACAAGGGGCTGGCGTGGCGGGCGAACAACCGGCCGCCGTGGAGATTATCCTCGTCGAGACCATCGGGAAATCTGCCGGCGTCGTGCATGAATATCCTTCTCCCGCTCATCCCCAGCAACGAAATCGGGCGGAATAGGTTGCCTCGCGGGCCTCGTGCTGGCGCGTTGCCAAGGGCTACGCTGCCATTGATTTGTCCGGTTGCGAGCCCTATTGCGCGCCTTTCTCGTTCTACCGTCTTTTGGAAAGGTGCCTGCCATGACGATTACGCCGCTGATGCCCGTTTACCCCCGGTGCGCAGTGCGTCCGGTTCGCGGCGAAGGCGCGTATCTGATCGGCGAGCGAGGCGAGCGTTATCTGGACTTCGCGAGCGGCATTGCGGTCAACCTGCTCGGCCATGGTCACCCGCATCTGACGAAGGCGATTCAGGAGCAGGCCGCGACCCTGATGCACGTGTCGAACCTTTACGGCAGTCCGCAGGGTGAGGCCTATGCGGCGCGCCTTGTCGAGAACACTTTTGCCGACACGGTCTTCCTCACCAATTCGGGCGCCGAGGCGGTCGAATGTTCGATCAAGACCGCGCGCGCCTATCATTCGAGCGCCGGCAACGCCGAGAAGCACACGCTGATCACCTTCAACAACGCCTTCCACGGCCGCACGCTCGGCACGATCTCGGCGACCAATCAGGAAAAGCTGCGCAAGGGTTTCGACCCGCTGCTGCCGGGCTTCGCCTATGCGCCGTTCGACGACATCAACGCCGCGCTCGACCTCGTCGACGACAATACGGCGGGCTTCCTCGTCGAGCCGATCCAGGGCGAAGGCGGTATCCGTCCGGCGTCGCAGCCCTTCCTGCAGGCGCTGCGCGATATTTGCGACAAGCGCGACCTGATGCTGGTGTTCGACGAAGTCCAGTGCGGCGTCGCGCGTACCGGCCATCTTTATGCCTATGAGCATTATGGCGTGACGCCGGACATCATGGCGAGCGCCAAGGGCATCGGCGGCGGCTTCCCGATGGGCGCCTGCCTCGCCACCGAAAAGGCCGCGCGCGGCATGGTCATCGGCACGCATGGTTCGACCTATGGCGGCAACCCGCTCGCGTGCGCGGCGGGTCAGGCGGTGCTCGACGTCGTGCTCGAAGAGGGTTTCCTCGCGTCGGTCAAGGCGACCGGCGAGCGCCTGCGCGGCGCGCTCGAGCAGCTCATCCCGAACCACGATCAATTGTTCGACAGCGTCCGCGGCGTCGGGCTGATGCTCGGGCTCAAGCTCAATTCGGACAGCCGCGCGTTCGTTGCGCACTTGCGCGACAATCACGGGCTGCTGACCGTCGCGGCGGGCGAAAATGTCGTTCGCGTGCTGCCGCCGCTCAACATCGACGATACGCACATCGCCGAATTCATCGAAAAACTGTCAGCGGGCGCGGCGAGTTACACGCCGCCGGAGTCCTGATGTTTTCTGTTCCTGTAGAACGGAGGGCATGATGCGGCATTTCCTGAACTTGTCCGATGCGGGGGGGGATGCGGTCGCCGCGATGCTCGCCGACGCGATCGATCGCAAGGCCGCGCGCGGCGGGTGGCCGAAGGGCAAGGCCGACGTCGACGCTCCGCTCGCGGACCATGTCCTCGCGATGGTGTTCGAGAAGAATTCGACGCGCACCCGCGCCTCGTTCGATATCGCGATCCGCCAGCTCGGCGGCACGCCGATGATCATGGACGCGGGAGTGACGCAGCTTGGGCGCGGAGAAACGATCGCGGATACCGCGCGCGTGCTGTCGCGCTATGCCGACGCGATCATGATCCGCACCGACGACCATGAAAAGGTCGAGGAGCTGGCCGAATATGCGAGCGTCCCCGTGATCAACGGCCTGACCGATCTGTCGCATCCGTGCCAGATCGTTGCCGACCTGCTGACGATCGTCGAAAGCGGCAAGGCGCTCCCGGGGCTCGAACTCGCGTGGCTTGGCGACGGCAACAATGTCCTCTCCTCGCTGATCGAGGCCGCCGGATTATTCGGTTTCCATGTCCGCGCGGGGGTTCCGCAGGGCTATGATCCCGATCCGGGCTTCGTCGAAGCCGCGCGTGCAAAGGGGTCGCGTATCGACGTCGTGCGCGATGCGCGCGAGGCCGTGGCGGGCGCCGACCTCGTCGTCACCGATACCTGGGTATCGATGGGGCAGGATCATGCACACAACAAGATCGCGGCAATGGCGCCCTATCAGGTCGACGAGCGGCTGATGACGGGTGCGAAGGATGATGCGATCTTCCTGCATTGCCTGCCCGCGCATCGCGGCGACGAGGTTGTCGACGCGGTGATCGACGGTCCGCAATCGCGCGTCTGGGACGAAGCCGAAAATCGCGTTCACGCCCAAAAGTCGATCCTGCTGTGGGCGCTCGAAAAATTGTGAGTTCGAACAAGTGAGTGACATCATCGAAACCTGGTTCGACCAGCCCCTGCTGTTCACCATCGCCGACCGCCATGTTCGCGGCCGGCTGGTGCGGCTCGGTCCGGCGCTCCAGACAATCGTCGCTGCGCACAATTACCCGCCGGTTGCCGAAAAGCTGCTGGCGGAGGCATTGGTGCTGACCGTCCTGCTCGGCTCGACGTTGAAGGACGAAAATGGGCAGATGACGCTGCAGGCGCAGACCGGCGGCGGACCGATCGAACTGCTCGTCTGCGATTATCGCGGCGGCGAGTTGCGCGGTTACCTGAAATTCGATGCCGAACGGCTGGCCGAGGTCGGGCCGGAACCCACGCTGTTTGCGCTGTTCGGCGAGGGCTTCCTCGCGATCACCTTCGACCAGGCGACGACCGCCGAACGTTATCAGGGTATCGTCCCGCTCGAAGGCGCCTCGATCGGCGAGGCGGCCGAGCATTATTTCGAGCAGTCCGAACAGATACCGAGCCTGATCAAGCTCGCCGCGCGCCACGATGCCGAGGCCGGCTGCCTCGCCGGCGGATTGCTCTTGCAGCATCTGCCCGAGGGCGAAGTCGGCCGCGACCGCCTGCACGTCCGGCACGACAATCCCGAATGGGAGCATGCGCGCACGATCGCAACGACGTTAAAGGACGAGGAACTCACCGATCCTGCAACGTCGCTCGAAACGCTCGCGTGGCGGCTGTTTCATGAAGACGAAGTGCGCGTCGAGTCCGGGGTTGCCGTGTCGCGCGGCTGTCGTTGCAGCACGGGCTATTTCGCCGGGGTGCTCGCGCAATTTCCCGAGGCCGAACGCGCGGACATGGCGGACGATGCCGGCAATATCGTTGTCGATTGTGCCTTTTGCTCGCGCGTTTTCCCGATCCCGCTCGATGAGATTTCGACGCCTCGATAAGATCTTGCCGACGACGAGGCGGTGTAATCCGGCGACCAGCGGTTGAAATCCGGCCGGTGCGTTGCTAGCTTGTAGAGAACGGGGTCGCATTCAGCCCGGTCACGGGCAGCCAATGGATAGGTGAAAATGGCGATCTTCTCTCCTTTCTTGCGATGGACTCTTGCTGCGTGCGCATTGTCGGGCGCGACGGCGGTGCCGGCACAGGCACCCTCGCTGGCGATGCTCGACCGGCTCGAAAAGGGTAGCTGGCAGCTTCGCGAGCGCGGCAAGGACGCCGTGCTGCAAACGATTTGCATCGGCGATGCGCGGCGGATGATCCAGATCCAGCATCCGCGCGGGACCTGTTCGCGCTATGTGATCGAAGACACGCCGAATTCGGTGACGGTCCATTATACCTGCCCCGGCGCCGGGCATGGCCGGACGAGCATCCGTAGCGAGACCAACCGGCTCGTCCAGATCGATACGCAGGGTATCGCCGACGGCAAGCCTTTCTCGCAGGCGATCGAGGCGCGCCGTACCGGCGGCTGCTGAGCGAACGATATATTAACCATCACGCGTTAGACCGGAGCCATGGCATATGTGTGTGCCATTCTCCCTAACGGCTTTCATGCCGAACTGGGCCGTGCGGCGACCGCCTCGCGGCCCGTTCTTTTGATGCGGCGCGGCACTTGCACGCCCCGCGGTGCAGGCCTATCTGGCGCCGATGCAGCAAGTTTCCGGAAAAACGGTGATCGTCCTCCTGTCGGGCGGCCTCGACTCGATGGTCTGCGCGGGCCTCGCGCGCGAAGCCGGCGCGCGCGTGGTCGCGCTGACGATCGACTATAACCAGCGCCACCGCGTCGAACTGGAATCGGCGGCGCGGATCGCGGATTATGTCGGCGCGGCCGAGCACATCGTCTTGCCGCTCGACCTTCGCCGCTTCGGCGGCTCGGCGCTCACCGCCGATATCGACGTGCCGAAGGACGGCGTGCCCGAGGTCGAGGGAGGCAGCGACGTTCCCGTCACCTATGTTCCGGCGCGCAACCTGATCTTCCTGTCGCTGACCTTGGGTCTCGCCGAAGCGCGACAGGCGCAGGACATCGTTATCGGAGTGAATGCGCTCGATTATTCGGGCTATCCCGATTGCCGCCCCGAATTCATCGCGGGTTTCGAGGATCTGGCGCGGCTCGCGACGCGCGATGGCGACAAGGGCGTCGATTTCCACATCCATGCGCCGCTACAGCATATGACCAAGGCCGATATCGCCGCCGAGGCGGCACGGCTCGGCATGGACGCGGGGATGAGCTGGTCGTGCTACGATCCGGCGCCCGGTGGTCTGCATTGCGGCCTGTGCGACAGTTGCCGCCTGCGGAGCAAGGGCTTCGCCGACGCGGGACTTGCCGACCCGACGCGTTACGTCTGAGGCCATGGCTTACGCGGTCAAAGAGATTTTTCTCACCCTTCAGGGGGAGGGGGCACAGGCGGGCCGCCGCGCGGTCTTCTGCCGCTTTGCCGGCTGCAACCTGTGGACGGGGCGAGAGAAGGACCGTGCGAAAGCGATCTGTCAGTTCTGCGACACCGATTTCGTGGGCACCGACGGGACGCTCGGCGCCAAATACAAATCCGCCGCGGCGCTCGCCGACGTCATCGCGGATAGCTGGGGGCAGGGCGGCGGCGACCGCTATGTCGTGCTCACCGGCGGCGAGCCGATGCTTCAGGTCGACGACGCGCTGATCGACGCGCTCCACGCACGCGGCTTCACGATCGCAATCGAAAGCAACGGCACCTTTCCGATCCCGCGCAGCATCGACTGGATCTGTGTCAGTCCGAAGGCGGGCAGCGAACTGGCGCAGGTCAGCGGTGACGAACTAAAGCTTGTCTGGCCGCAACCGGGAAGCGATGTCGCGCGGCTCGCGGCGCTCGATTTCAAGCATCTGCTCGTGCAGCCGCTCGATGATCCGAACGCCGTCGCCAATGTTCAGGCATGCATCGATCTGGTGATGGACGATCCGCGCTGGCGCCTGTCGTTGCAGACGCACAAGAATCTGGGATTGCGCTAGGGCCTATTCGCCTTTTTTCGCGGCGGCGTCGGCGGTGATCGCCTTTTTTGCGACGGGCATGTCGACCGCCTCCGGATTGTCTTCCGCATCGTCCTCGTCCGGGTTTTCGCCAGTAGTGTCGGCCTCGTCGGTCTTGGTCGCGTTCTTCTTGGTCCCGTCGTCCGGAATGCTGTTGTCGACCGCGGTGCCGTCGCTGACCGCATCGTCGAGGATGATCATCGAATCGCTCACCGAACCGGGCTGTACCTCGACCGCGTCGAGCTTGGTCGTCGATTTGCCGCCGGTGTCGCCGCCGCCGCAGGCGGTAAGCGAAAGCAGGAAGAGCGAAGCGAGAAGGGTGCGGGTCATGCGGCGTTCCTAGTCTTTCGACCGAAGCTTGTCGAGAAAGGCGGGGAGGGTCTGCGCCAGCGCAGTGTCGACATCGGCGAACGATGCAGCCTGCCCGAGCGCGGCAAGGCTCGTAACCGGAAATTCGGCGATGCCGCACGGGACGATGCCACCGAAATGCGTGAGGTCGGGGGCGACGTTGAGCGAAAAGCCGTGCAATGTCACCCAGCGCTTCACACGCACCCCGATCGCGCCGATCTTTGCCTCGCGCCCGTCAGGGGCGTCGGTCCAGATGCCGATGCGGCCGTCGGCGCGGCGCGCCGCGACACCAAGCAGCGCCAGCGCGTCGATCACCCAACCCTCGAGCGCCGAGACATAGGCCCGCACATCGCGCCCACGCTGCGTCAGGTCGAGCTGGACATAGCCGACCCGCTGACCGGGGCCATGATATGTATAGCGGCCACCGCGCCCCGCATCGTAAACGGGGAAGCGTGGATCGAGCAACTCGGCGGGATCGGCGCTCGTCCCCGCGGTATAAAGCGGCGGATGCTCGAGCAGCCAGATGCGTTCATCCGCTTCGCCTGCGTGGATCGCGGCGGCGCGTGCCTCCATATCGGCGAGCGCCGCGTCATAATCGGTCAGGCCGGGACAGGTCGTCCATTCGGGCGGGGGAAGGGGGCTCATCGCGCCGGCTATCTGGCCCGCCGGGGCGTCCTGCGCAAGACCCTCCGCGCTGCATGTCGACAGGGCTGGACAGAAGCGCCGAAGATCGTCACCTTCGCCGCGACCGGGAAAACGAAAAAATGACGGGGTATCAATGGTAAAATTCGACATGGGTGCAGCGTGGGATGACACTCTGCAGCTTTTGAAATCGCACAGCGCACTGGTCGGCACGATCGCCGGTGTGTTTCTGTTCCTGCCCGCGCTTGCGGTCGCATGGTTCGGCCCGGTGCCGATCGAGCCGCCAGCGGGCGCAGATTTCAACCAGGTCATGGAGACGTTCCGGGAGAGTTTTCGGCAGGCGATCCCGGGACAGATTCTCGTGGCGCTGTGCACGCTCATCGGTACGGCAGGTATCCTGCGGCTTTGGCTGTCGCGGACCGGGACCAGCGTCGGTGAAGCGCTGACCTTCGGTCTGATGTTCTTCCCGACGATGCTGGCGATCCAGATCCTGTGCGGCTTCGCGATGGGCCTTGGCTTCATCCTGCTCATCATCCCCGGCCTCTATTTGCTGGGGCGTCTCGCTCTCGTCGCACCCAGCGTCGCCGACCGCAGCCTGTACAACCCGTTCGAAGCGATCCGGACGAGCTGGGATCTCACCCGGGGTAATGGTTGGGCGATCTTCTTTTTCCTGTTTCTCGTCGCGATCGTGATCATCATCGCGGCGCTGATCGTCGGCGGCGTCGTTTCGGTGATCGCCGGGACAGAGCCCGGTTTCGGCCGGATGCTCGGCGGCTTTATCGAGGCGGTGTTCGGTGCGATCGGTAGTCTCGTGTCGATTGCGGTATCGGCGGCCGCCTATCGCCAGCTGGCACTCCGGTCATCATCCGATGTGTTCCAGTGATCGACGTTGCCACAGATTGATTGAACGGGTCGCACCGACAAAAATGGGAGAATCTGGTTTTATAGCAGGGGAAGAGACATGACAAAAATGAGTATCGGGGCGGCCTTCTCGGAAACCTTTGCGTTTCTGAAGGCCAATTGGCAGCAGATGCTGTTGTGGGTCGGCGGCGCTTTGGTCGTTGTCGGACTGCTGGGCTTTCTGTTGCTCGGGTCTACCTTCTCCGCGATGGCGATGGCGCCCAACGACCCTTCCCTCATACTCGGGGCATTCAGCAAGATCGCCCTGTTCGCGCTTGTCGCCGCCGTCATCTTTTACGGCGTCTCGATGCTGATCTGGCGCGGCGGCATGCACCCCGGCGAAGCGCCCAATTTCCCTTGGGCGTTCCAGGCCGGACCGGCTCTGGCCTTTGGCATGCTGGTCGTGATGATCGCGGCCTATATCGTGATCTTCGTCATCATGTTCATCCTCACGCTGATTTTCGGCGCGGCGCTGGGCGGGATGGGCGGATTGTCGCCCGGTGCGCTCGAATCGGGTGCCGTGGGCGGCGGGACGATCTTCCTGATGATCATTCTCTATGTCGCCGTCATCGTCTTCCTGCTGTGGGTGCAGGGACGTTTCCTCGTTGCCGGTCCCGTGATGGCCGACCGCCTGACGCGCAACCCGGTCACGGGCCTTGGCGAATCATGGCGGCTGACCGGTGCTTCGCAGTGGACGATCGTCGGCTTTTATCTGCTCTTCACGATCGGCGTTTTCATCTATGCGCTGATCGCGGGAATGATCTTCGGCGGCATCCTGGGTGCGATCCTCGGCGGCTCGGTCGTCGGCGCGATCCTGACGATGATCGTCATGGCCGCGCTCGTCTACCTGCCCGTCATCATGATTTCCTTCTCGATGCCGGTCGGCGTCTATCGCGCCATCGCGCCGCGCGCATCGAGCGATGTTTTCGCCTGATCGATCGGTAGCGTCGGGGTACGAAAGAGGGGCGTTCCGGCAACGGAGCGCCCTTTTTCGTCAGCTCCACCTGGCGAGCGGCGGCAGGCTCATGAGGATCGCGTCGATATTGCCGCCGGTCTTGAGCCCGAACAACGTCCCCCGGTCATAGACAAGGTTGAATTCGGCATAGCGCCCGCGCCAGATCAGTTGTTCTTCGCGCTCCGTTTCGGTGAAAGGCAGGCCCATCCGGCGGCGCACGATCTGCGGGAAGATGTCGAGAAAGGCTTCGCCCACCGCCTGCGTCAACTGGAAATTGCGGTCGAACTCGGCATCGTCGCCGCATTCGAGATGATCGTAGAAAATGCCTCCGACACCGCGGTGGACGCCGCGATGCGGGATATAGAAATAATCCTCGGCCCATTTGGCATAGCGTTCGTAAACATCGGGACCGAAGGGCGCGCAGGCGGCGCGGAGCCGCGCATGGAAGGCGTCGGTGTCCTCCTGATATGGGATCGGCGGGTTGAGGTCGGCACCGCCGCCGAACCAGCGCTTCGTGGTAACGAGGAAGCGGGTGTTCATGTGCACGGCGGGAACATGCGGGTTTGCCATATGTGCGACGAGGCTGATTCCCGTCGCAAAGAAGCTGGGGTCTTCGCCAGCGCCGTGGATCGACGCGGCGAAATCGGGCGCGAACTGGCCGCCGACGGTCGACACGTTGACGCCGACCTTTTCGAAGACCTTGCCTGTCATCACGCCGCGAACGCCGCCGCCGCCTTCGCCGGGAGCCATCCCGTCGGCCTCGCGATCCCACGGCGTGTAGGCAAAGTGCGCGTCGCTGCCCGCCTCGGTCTCGATCGTCTCGAATTCGGCGCAGATCCGGTCACGAAGCGATTCGAACCAGTTGCGAGCCGTCTGTTGCTGCGGGTCGAGCGAGATCATGCCGGAAAGCCTTTCGTTTGCCTGAGCGCTTCGGCGAGCGCGATGCCAGCGGCGACGGCGACATTCAAGGAGCGAAAGCCGGTTTGCATCGGAATTGCGACCCGCGCCGCAGCTGCATCGTGGACATGGGGCGGCACGCCGGAAGATTCGGCGCCCAGCAACAAGACGTCGTCGGGCTCGAATGCAAAGGCGGGAAGGGGCGTAGCGCCCGCCGTGGTCAACAGCACAATCCGCCCCCCGGCGTCCGCGTTCCATTGTCGAAAGCCGTTCCAATCGGCATGTCGACGCACATTGGCCCTTACGGCATAGTCCATTCCGGCGCGCTTCAGCGCGCTGTCGGAGAAGGGGAAGCCGCAAGGCTCGATGATGTGCGCGGGCACGCGGAAACAGGCGGCGGTGCGCAGCGTGGTGCCGACATTACCCGCGATATCCGGCTGAAACAGGGCGATTTCCATAAATGGCCCATAGCCCCGGTGCCGTGACGAATCGAGAGGGCTTCGCCCGGTGACTCGGTACAGTCGACGAAGCGGAAATTGCCTGTTGGCAAGCCCGGACAGTGCGGCTATCAGGCCCGCAATTCCCGGAGGGGCCGCCGGGTTGTGCGCTTTCGTGCGCGTGCAACAGGGCGGCCATAACTTCGAGAACTTTGTTAGTTCACCCATGCAAGGGCAGTCGAATGGCCAGTGAATCTGAACTCAACGCCGGTATCGAGGATGGCGTACGCCGCCGGGATTTCATCAATATTGCGGCAGTGAGTTTCGCTGGTGTCGGTTCGGTTGCAGTGGTGCTGCCGCTGCTCAACCAGATGAACCCGTCGGCCGACGTGCTCGCGCTTTCGACGACTGAAATCGATATCTCGGCCATCCAGCCCGGTCAGGCGATCAAGACCAGCTGGCGCAAGCAGCCGGTATTCGTGCGCAACCTCGTTGCGAAGGAAATCGCCGAAGCCAAGGCCGTGCCGATGGGCGACCTGCGCGATCCCGAAACGATCGACCAGCGCACCAAGCCAGGCAAGGAAAACTGGCTGATTACGCTCGGCGTCTGCACCCATCTCGGCTGCGTGCCGCTCGGTGCCGCCGAGGGCGAGAACAAGGGCGATTTCGGCGGTTATTTCTGCCCGTGCCACGGTTCGCATTACGACACCGCAGCGCGCATCCGTAAGGGCCCGGCACCCAAGAATCTGGTTGTGCCGCCCTATGATTTCACCAGCGACACCGTCGTGACGATCGGCTGAGGAGCGAGATAAGATGAGCTTTCCCTGGGCCAAACCCTATGAACCGACGCATCCGCTGATGAAGTGGATGGACGAGAAGCTGCCGATTCCGCGCCTCGTCTATAACGCCACCGGTCCCGGCTATCCGGTTCCGCGCAACCTCAACTATTTCTGGAACTTCGGCGTCCTCGCCGGCGCCGCGCTGATGATCCAGATCATCACCGGTATCGTTCTGGCGATGCACTATGCAGCCAATGCAAGCGTCGCGTTCAATTCGGTCGAGCATATCATGCGCGACGTGAACGCCGGCTGGTTCATCCGCTACGCGCATATGAACGGCGCGAGCATGTTCTTCATCGTTGTTTACCTCCACATCTTCCGCGGTCTTTATTACGGTTCGTACAAGGCGCCGCGCGAAATGGTGTGGTTGCTCGGCGTCGTGATCTTCCTCCTGATGATGGCGACCGCCTTCATGGGTTATGTGCTCCCGTGGGGCCAGATGAGCTTCTGGGGCGCGCAGGTGATCACCGGCTTCTTCTCGGCGATACCGATCGTCGGCGAACCGGTGCGCGAATGGCTGCTCGGCGGCTTCGTTCCCGACAACGCCACGCTCAACCGCTTCTTCTCGCTGCACTATCTGCTGCCGTTCGTGATCCTGGGTGTCATCATCCTGCACATCTGGGCGCTGCACATCCCGGGTTCGTCGAACCCGACGGGCATCGAGGTGAAGGACGAACAGGACACCGTCCCGTTCCACCCCTATTACACCGCGAAGGACGGCTTCGGCGTCGGCGTCTTCCTGCTGATCTTCGTCGCGCTGACCTTCTTCAGCCCGAACGCGCTCGGCCACGCTGACAACTATATCCCGGCGAACTCGCTTTCGACCCCGGCGCATATCGTTCCCGAATGGTACTTCCTGCCCTTCTACGCGATCCTGAAGGCCTTCACCTTCAACTTCCTGTGGATCGACGCGAAGCTGTGGGGCGTCATCGCGATGTTCGCATCGATCGCGCTGCTGTTCTTCCTGCCCTGGCTCGACAGCTCGCCGATCAAGTCGTCGAACTATCGTCCGCTGTACCGCATCTTCTTCTGGATTCTCGTTGCCGACGTGC
This sequence comes from Sphingopyxis sp., assembly GCA_032154175.1. Taxonomy (GTDB): domain Bacteria; phylum Pseudomonadota; class Alphaproteobacteria; order Sphingomonadales; family Sphingomonadaceae; genus Sphingopyxis. Next base: position 19,871 of record JALDYH010000018.1, read on the forward strand.
TCCTGTTGGGTTGGTGCGGCATGCAGCCCGCGGAACAGCCGTGGGTGATCCTCAGCCAGCTGGGCGCGATCTACTATTTCGCTCACTTCCTGGTGATCCTGCCGATCGTGTCACGGATCGAACGCCCGCTTCCGATGCCGAATTCGATCACCGAGGCGGTTCTCGCCAAGCATGCCGACACGCCGTCGGCGGCCACGGCCTGAGCGCCGGACTTTAACAGGAGCTGATACAGCCATGGTTCGCCCGCTCGGTTTTCTCGTCGGTCTCGGTTTCATTACCGCGCTGGTGCTCGCGATTTTCACGACGCCGCTCAGCAATGAAGTCAATGTCGCGCACGAGTTTCACAAACATCCCCGGCATCTGAAGCTGGCCAGCGACGGCATCGTCCTGCCGCACTGGGACAAGGCCCAGCTGCAGCGCGGCATGCAGGTATACAAGGAAGTCTGTTCGGCTTGTCACAGCCTGCACCTCGTCGCGTTCCGCGATATCGCGGATTTCGGCTACACCGAGGGTCAGATCAAGACTTTCGCCAAGGGGTTCCAGGTTCCGTCGGTCAATCCCGACACGGGTGAGCCGGCGACGCGCGATGGTCTGCCGTCGGACTATTTCCCGTCGCCCTATGCGAACGAAGTCGCTGCACGCGCCGCGAACAACAACGCGCTGCCGCCCGATCTCTCGCTGATCACCAAGGCACGCGAAGGCGGCAAGGACTATGTCTATTCACTGCTGACGGGATTCCAGAATCCGCCGAAGAACCTTCCCGCGGAGCTGAAGCCGGGCACGGGGCTGCACTACAATCCCTATTTCGCGAACCTCAACCTCGCGATGGCGCCGCCGCTGGCTCCCAATCAGGTCACCTATGCCGACGGCACCAAGGCGACGGTCGACCAGATGTCGAAGGACGTGACGGCATTCCTCGTCTGGACCGCCGAGCCGAAGCTGATCAAGCGTATCCAGGTGGGTTATGCGGTCTTCTTCTTCCTGCTGATCTTCACCGTGCTGACCTATCTGTCGTACCGGAACATCTGGGCCGACAAGAAGCATTGATGAGCCGGGGAGGGCGAGCTTCATGATCGCCCTCCCGCCTCAGCCGGACCTCGACCTCGCGTCGCTCGTCCGCACCATTCCGGACTTTCCGAAGCCGGGCATTCAATTCCGCGATATCACGACGCTGATCGGCGATGCCGCCGGCTTTGCCGAAAGCGTGCGCCGGTTGAGCGCGCGCGCCGCCGTGCACCGGCCCGACTTCATCGTCGCGGTCGAGGCGCGGGGTTTCCTGTTTGGTGCTGCAATGGCGACGGCGATGGGATTGGGCGTCGTTCCCGTGCGCAAGGCGGGCAAGCTGCCCGGCGTCACCATTGGTGTCGACTATGAACTCGAATATGGCGTCGACCGGCTCGAACTGCACGAGGGCGCGGTTCTGCCGGGGCATCGCGTCGTGCTGGTCGACGATTTGCTCGCGACGGGCGGGACCATCCTCGCAACGACGGCGCTGATGCGCAATGTCGGGGCCGAGGTCGCCGCAGCGCTGTTCGTCATCGACCTGCCGGACCTCGGCGGATCGAAGCGCCTCGAGAGTGCGGGCCTTGCCTGCGAAACGCTGATCGCTTTCGATGGCGACTGACTCCGAATGAGCATGGGTCAGCTCGAAGCTCTGCAGACGCTTCTGGCATCCGATTCCGCTCGAATGGCAGCGTTGACGGGCGTCGCGGCGCTCGAGCTTCCCGATTGCTGGATTGGCGCGGGTTTCATTCGGGATGCCGTGTGGGATCACCTGCATGGTCGCCCATCGACCTTTCCGGCTGGCGATGTCGATGTGATCTGGTTCGCCCCGGAGATGTCCGACGGCCAGGTCGATCGCGACATCGAACGGGGTCTTGGAGATCGGCTGCCGAAGTTCCGGTGGTCGGTCAAAAATCAGGCTCGAATGCATCGCCGTAACGGCGACGCGCCCTATGGATCGGCGGCGGACGCGATGAGGCACTGGCCCGAGACGGCAACCGCCGTGGCCGCGCGTCTCGACGGCAACGGGATAGGGATCTGTGCGCCTTGCGGACTTGACGATCTGTTCGCATTGCGGCTGCGCCCGACCCCTGCGTTCGCGGGCAAAAAACGAGCGATCTTTCAGGAGCGTTTGTCGTCGAAGCGCTGGGCCGAACGCTATCCTCTGCTCTCGATCACGGGCGGTTAGCCGTCCCGAATGGCCGTCATGTTCGCTGAGCAATCTGCTGGAGGAAGCCAAGAAAAAGCCCGCGCCGAAGCGCGGGCTATCGCCCCCGTGGCAAGCGGGTTGTTCTTTAGAAGGGGACCCAGTTCTGCTTCTTGCGGAATTTCATATAGCCGGCGTTCACGCCCAGCCGCGCGCCGACGCCGACGCGGATCGGGATCAGGACGACGTCGCCGCGGCGCAGATAGCTCGCATTGAAGCCGCCGACCAGATAGGCGGCGCCTTCGCCCGCGGGGTAACGCTTGTAGAGGTCCTCGCTGTCGAACAGGTTGTAGACGAGGACAAAGGTGTTGCCGGCATTGGCGCCGGCATCAAAGCCGATCGACGGGCCGGTCCAGTATGCGGGCAGTTCGCCCTCGATCTTGTGGTGCAGCGTCCCCGAGCCGTAACGCACGCCGAGTACGAGCGCGCCGCCGGCCTCGCGTCCGACGATATAGGCGTTGGGCTCGCCCTGCTTCTTCAGAATATCCTCTATCAACCCGGCGAGACCCTGCGCACCCTTGCCGAACACACCCTCGGCGGCGCCGATCAGATCATCCTTTTTGTAGGTCGCGCCGGGTGCCGCCTCGACCGTCGTTGCCGAAACATCGCCGCTGGTCGCGGTGCCGTCTGCCGGCGCCGTTTCGCTCGTCTGCTGGTCGCCCGTCGCAAGGTCGCTGTCGTACGACGGCTCGTTGTAGGTGGTGCCCGTCGCCGGCGGAGGCGGGGTGGGATTGTCGATGTCGGAATCGATCGTCGTGCTGTTGGGGTCGACTTCGCGCATCTGCGCGGCCGCCGGAAGCGGCGTCAGCGCGAGGCCGAGCGATGCCATTGCTGCCAAGGCAAGGCTGGTGAACGTTTTACGCATATTGGACCCCCAAAAATCGAACGGCACCCGAGCGCCTAAATCTGCATTAATCATGACTCGCTTTCGCCCCCGGGCAATGAACGGGCGATGACCTGAGTCGAATTTACGCCGGACCGAATCATTTTGGCGACGAAATGCCTGCTGCGACGCGAAAAATGGACAATCTTTGGCGTTGCGAGGCGCGAAGTGCATGGCTATAGCGACCCGCCTAGGCCAGACTATCGTTAGCGCGACAGGCCATGCGGAGGCGTGGGTGAGTGGCTGAAACCAACGGTTTGCTAAACCGTCGTACTGGTAAATCCGGTACCGAGGGTTCGAATCCCTCCGCCTCCGCCACCACTTCATTTCAAGCCACTCCGGACCATTCGCTCCAGGGGTGGCCGGGGTTCCCGGTGGCCCCTGCCACCCGGTGCTGCGCTGGCTAGGCGGTGAGTCGAGCAAGATCGCCGGCAAAGTTCAGCAAAGCGGCGCCCATGGCTTCGACCTCGACATCGCTGCGCGATCCGGCGACGAACGATGCCGACAGGCAGAAGCCGGGCGGGATGTCCGCAATCGCCGTGGCGACCGTACAAACCCCCCGGTGCGTATAGCCCTGATCGACCGCAAATCCTTTTGCGGCGGCTTCGTCCACCTGCCGCGCATAGGTTTCGAATGAAAGCCCGGTTTGCCAGCGCACGGCGGCGTAACGGCGCGCGAGCTCGGCCCTGCTCACCGTCTGTGCCGCCGCGGTTGCCCGCCCGGCGGCGCCGCTGCCCAGCGGTTGGCGCTGGTCGTCGGCGAGGGTGAGGCGCATCCCGGCATCGCTTTCACCATGCGCGGCGAGTTGCATGCGATCGCGCGACACGATTTTCCACAGCCCTACGGCCGCTTCATTCGATTGCGCGAAGCGGATCAGGAACGGCTGGCACCGATCTGCCAATCGCGCCGCCCGACTGTCGCGCAAGACATCGACGTCCTGCCAGGTCGATGCGAGGCGATACCGTTTTTTGTGTGCGTCGCGCTCGATCACGCCTTCGGCGACAAGCGTCTTTAGCAGGTTGAGGCAACTGGACGGGCTCGACCCGACATGCTTTCCGATTTCCGACATGGTGAGCGAACCGGCGTCTGCGAGCAGGCGGAGGATCGCAAAGGCTTGCGAGACGGAGCGTACCGGGCCGGTCATGACCAGTGTCATATTTCATATATATGAAAACTCAATTCCAAATGTTGAAATATTGGGAGGGAACGCATATCGCCGCTATGACAGGATTTGGCGGAGAGTCGCATGGGCGGAATTCTTGAGGGCAAGGTCGTCGCGATCACGGGCGGGGGACGCGGGATCGGCCGCGAACTGGCGCTGCATAGCGCTGCGCTCGGCGCGGCTGTCATCGTCAACGATCCGGGCGTGGCGCAAGCCGGCGAAGGCGGCGATGCCGCTCCCGCGCAACAGACGGCGGACGATATCGTCGCGGCGGGCGGCAAGGCTTTTGCGAACTTCGGCAACGTCGCCGACCCCAGGGAAGCCAGCTCCATTGTCGAGGATGCCGTTGCCCGCTTCGGCCGCATCGATGCGGTGGTGAACAACGCCGGCATCCTGCGCGACACCATCTGGCACAAGATGAGCTATGAGGACTGGAAGAGCGTCATCGAGGTCAACCTCACCGGCGTCTTCAACGTTTCGAAGGCTGCAACGCCCTGGTTTCGCGAGCAGCAGTCGGGGAGCTTCATCCATTTCACCTCGACGAGCGGGTTGATCGGCAACATCGGTCAGGCGAATTATTCGGCCGCGAAGCTCGGCGTCGTCGCGCTGTCGCAATCGATCGCGCTCGACATGGCGCGCGTCGGCGTGCGCTCGAATTGTATCGCGCCCTTTGCGTGGAGTCGCATGACTTCCTCGATTCCCGCCGAAACCCCCGAGCAGCAGGAACGTGTTCGCCGGATGCAGGAAATGTCGGCCGAAAAGATCGCGCCGCTCGTCGCCTATCTCGCGTCGGACCTGTCGAGGGATGTGACGAACCAGATATTCAGCGTACGCAAGAACGAGATTCTTCTCTTCTCGAAACCGCGCCCGGTGCGCTCGATGACCAGACTCGAAGGCTGGACTGCCGAGGCGATCGCTGACGAACTGATCCCCGCCTTCCGTCCCGCTTTCGCGCGCGCCGACGAGGTGTCGGCGCATGTCTTTCCCTATGACCCCGTTTGAGGATCGGACCATGAGCAATCCCGGTATGGATGCGGATGTTTTTGAACAATTCATCGAACAGCTTCAGCGCTATGTGCGCGAACGCCTTCTCCCTGCCGAGAGGGACATCGTCGAGAGCAATCAAATCCCCGACGAGATTTTGTCAGAAATGCGCGACATGGGCCTGTTCGGACTGACGATCCCCGAAGAATATGGTGGCGCGGGGATGAACGTCCGCCAGTATATCCGCACCATCCATGTCCTGAGCTATGCGATGCCGGCGTTCCGTTCGATCATCTCGATCAACATCGGCATGTTCGCCTCGGCGCTGAAGAATGGCGGAACCGACGCGCAAAAGGCCGAGTGGCTGCCGCGCGTCGCGGCGGGCGAGATCGCCTGCTTCGGGCTCACGGAGCCCGGCTCCGGCTCGGACTCCGCGGGTCTGCAAACGACCGCGACGCAGACCGACAATGGCTGGGTCCTCAATGGTACCAAGCGCTACATTACCAACTCGCCCTTCGCCAGGGTCGGTCTGATCATGGCGCGGACAAGCAAGGAGAATCTGGCCAAAAATGCCCATGTCTCGGCTTTTGTTGTGCCCATGGATGCGCCGGGCGTATCGATCGGTAGCCCGGACAAGAAAATGGGCCAGTCGGGCAGTCATATCGCCGACATTATGATGGATGACGTTCGTGTCGGCGGCGAGGCTTTGCTCGGCGGTGAACTTGGCAAGGGTTTCGCTTTCGCGATGATGAGCCTCGACAATGGCCGTATGTCGGTTGGCGCTGCCGCCACAGCTTATGCGCGCCGCGCGCTCGACAGCGCGGTGCGCTACGCGACCGAACGCAAGGCATTTGGCGAACCGATCGCGAACTTTCAGCTGATCCAGCAGATGCTCGCGCAGAGCGAGATCGACATCTATGCCGCCGAATGCATGATGGAGGATGTCACGCGCCGTGCCGATGCGGGCGAGAATGTCCTGCGCAAGGCCGCGGCATTCAAGGTGTTCGCGTCCGAGATGTGCGGGCGCGTCGTCGACGCCTGCGTTCAGGTCTATGGCGGCGCGGGGTATCTGGCCGAATATGACGCCGAGCGCTTCTTTCGCGATGCGCGCATCTATCGCATCTACGAAGGCACGACGCAGATTTTGCAGCTTCAGATCGCCAAGCATATGCTGCGCGAATTCTCGGCAGCGCACTGATCGACGGCCCCCGATCTGGCGCAGCCCGGGTTCCACTTCGTCGGTTGCATCGATGCCGGCGGGTGAACGGGGCGAGGTCATTGCACCTCGCTCGCCCGCCTGCGTCGCGATCAGGTCATGATCGTCAGAATGCGTATTTCAGCGTCACTCGCCCGTTCCTCGGTTCGCCATAGACGAACCCGGGGAACCAGCCGTTGCCGCTGTAAAAACGCTTGTCGAAGAGATTGTCGATATTGAGCTGGAGCGACAGGGCCTCGGTCAGTTCATAGCGCGCCATGATGTTGGCGATAGCATAAGCGGGCTGACCGATCGGGGTTGCGTCGATACCGGGTATGCCAGGGTCATCCGCCGTTACCGGCGGTCGGCTTTCCCATTTGACAGCGCCGCCGAGGCTCAGCCCGTCGAGCGTGCCGGTAAAGGCATATTTGGTCGCGAAATTGAACGCGCGGCGCGGCTGATGATTGAGCACGTGTGCGCCGCTGGCATCTTTGGCGCTGTAATCGCTCCAGCCGGCACTGACGTCCCATTGCGGTGTGATCTTGCCGACGACTTCGAGTTCATAGCCCTTCGCGACGACCCCCTTGGCGCCGATATAGGCAGGATTGGTCGTGCCGGGCACAAGGAGACCGCCGTCGGGGACACCGAGATTATCCTGTTCGATGCGGTATGCCGACGCCGTCGCGAGCAGCTTGCCGTCGAGCAGCAGCGCCTTCAACCCGACCTCGTAGCTATTTCCATCGACGGGGTCGAGGAAACCGCCATTGCGGTCGCGATAATAGGTCTGCGGCTTGAAGATGCTCGTATAGCTCGCATAGGCGGACACATTATCGGTGAAGTTGTAGATGAGCCCGACATAGGGCGTGAACACGCCCTTCGAGCTCACGCTGTAATCCGGGATGTCGGGCGTCGCGCCGTGCTCGTTGCGCTTGGTGTAGCTGAGGCGGCCGCCCGCGATCAGCTTCAGCCCGTCAACCAGACTGAGGCGGGTCGTGGCATAAACGGCCGCCTGCGTGGTGTTGCCATGATCGGATATGTACCGATCGCCCCATTCGGGCTCGGCGATCTGCGTGCCGTCGAAGCTGTTGAAATCGGTCATCGGGGCGATCGCAACGGGGTCGCGATTGGTCCAGCCGCCGTCGACGCGGCTCGCCATCGCGCCCACGGCGAGGTCATGCTCGCCGCCGAACAGGGTGAAGGGACCGTTGGCCTGGATGCTGCCGTGCCATTGCTCGGGGTTGGCTTTGAACCAATAACCATAGGTGCTCACTCCCGCGCCAGTCACCCGGTCGGGCAGCCCTTCGAGCCAAAGCAGCTTCGAATTTTCGAGTCCCTTGTGATAGCCGACATCGCCGCGAATGTTCCAGCCGCCGCCCATATCGTGCTTCAGCGTGGCAAAAGCCGAAATTTCGGTTGTGTTCCAATGACCCCAATCGGTGCCGGTGGTTTTGGAGCGCCGCCAGTCGGTGCGCGTGCCGTCGTCATACCAATAGGGAAGCTGCGCCCACATGACGCCGTCGCGCTCGTCGCGCTGATAGCTCGCGCCGAAGGACAAGGTCGTGCGTTCGCCAAGGTCGGCGTCGATCACGCCATAAAGGAGGAGGCCCTTCCTTTCCTCGAGATCGACGAAGCCGTCCTGTTTGAAAGCTTGCGCCACCCCGCGGGCGCGTATGGTCCCTGCGCTGTTGAGCGGCGACTGAACGTCGAGAGTCGCCGAGAAACGATCCCACGACCCGGCTTCGAGGCGGATGTCGCCGGCGAATTCGCGTTCGGTGGCGTGTTTGCGGATCAGGTTTACGACCGCTGACGGATCGCCGGAGCCATGCATCAGGCCCGCAGCGCCGCGCACGAGGTCGACGCGCTCATATTGCGCGGTACTCGTCTCGCCAAAGCCGACATTGCCGTTGACGAAGGGCGCACCGTCGAGCTGGAAATTCTGAACCTCGAAACCGCGCGCCGAAATCGAGCTGCGGCCGCGATCGACGTCCTTCTTGGAAATCCCGACGGTGAAGTCGAGCGCGTCGTTGATCGAGTTGAACGCCTGGTCGTCGATCTGCTGGCGTGTGATGACGCTGATCGTCTGCGGCGTTTCGATCGGCGAGAGGGGAAGGCCGGTCGCTGCCGTGGGCTGGTCGGTCCGGCCATAGCCGGTCACCACGATCGCATCCCTGGCTCCGTCTTCGGATGTTGTGGGTGCCGCATCCTGTGCGTAGGCCAACGCCGGGGCGCAAAGCCCTGCGGCTCCAGTCAGCAGCAAGTATAAGGAACGGCGCATCAATTTTTCCCCCTCGTGGCAATTTCAAAGTCGATGCGGCGCCATTAATGCGAGTAACTCGCAGTTGCAAGACGGGGTGGGGCGAAACTTCGTCACCGATCGGAACAGCAAGCGATGGCTCGGTTCGAACCGCTATCGGTGTTCCATAAAAGGCGGCGGCGGAATGTTCGCCTTGCCCTGTCAAAAGCCGGATTCATTATTGTAATTGCGAATCGTTCTCGATAATGCCCCTTGTGTCACCTTCAACCAGAATCTCTCGATGCACGCACCAACATCTTCGCGGCCGGCGACCAGGAAGAGCCGGAAAGCCTTTTGGCTGAAACAGTTGCACATGTGGCACTGGATGAGTTCGGCCGTCAGCCTGGTGGGCTTGCTGTTGTTCGCGATCACCGGCTTCACGCTCAATCATGCCGCCGACATCGAAGCGGCGCCGGTCGTCACCGAGAAATCGGCCCGGATGCCCGCCGCCTTGCTCGCCGACCTCAAGGCGGCGGTCCCCGGTACCGACAAGGCCCGGCTGCCGCGCCCCGTCGCCGAATGGGTTGAGCAAAGCTTCCCGGTCAAAGCCTCAAGCGAGGCAGAATGGTCGGAGGGCGAAGTCTATCTGCCCGCGCCGCGGCCCGGCGGCGATGCGTGGGTTGCGATCGATCTCGCGACCGGCGAGGCGTCGAGCGAAGTCACCAGCCGCGGCTGGATTTCCTACCTCAACGACCTTCACAAAGGTCGCAATTCGGGCGGTGAGTGGAGCCTGTTCATCGACATTTTCTCTTTCGCCTGCCTCGTCTTCGCGATCACCGGCCTGTTCCTGCTTCAGCTTCATTCGGCGAAGCGGAAAAGCACCTGGCCGCTCGTTGGCATGGGGCTCGTGATCCCCGCCGCCATTGCCGTCATTTTCATTCACTAGGGAGACCCGTCATGCAGATTTCCACTCCGGCGCGTATCCTCGGCGGCACGATCGGCCTCGGCGCCGTGCTTGGCGCGCCGGCCTTTGCCGCCGATCCGGGCACGATGGACGTGACGATCAACATTCCGCGATTGAAGGTAGCCGAATATCACAAGCCCTACGTCGCGATCTGGGTCGAGAAGACCGGATCGAAAGCAAAGACCGTCGCGGTCTGGTACGATTACGATATGAAGGCGAACGAGGGCACGAAATGGCTGCGCGACGTTCGCCAGTGGTGGCGTACCGCAGGTCGCGCGATGACCTTCCCCGCCAACGGCATCACCGGTGCAACACGCGCGCCCGGCGCGCACAAGGTCTCCTTTTCGCGCGCGCAACTCGGCGCCGCCTCGCCCGGCCAGTACACGCTGGTGATCGAGGCGGCGCGCGAGGTTGGCGGGCGTGAACTTCTGCGCATCCCGTTCGCCTGGCCGACGAAGGCCGGGGCAGGGGGACGCGCTGCCGGAACCACCGAGCTCGGGGCCGTTTCGATCGCTTTCCGCTGAATTTTGAAAGGACAGGGGTATGAAAACGCACATTTGGGGTTTTGCCGTCGCCGCCGCGCTTGTGTCGCTGGTCGCCGTTCCGGCCTCGGGGCATCGTCAGTGGATGATGCCGTCGTCGACTGTGCTGTCGGGCGACGATGTATGGGTCACCGTCGATGCAGCCGTGTCGAACGATCTCTTTTATTTCGAGCATCAGCCGCTGCGCCTCGACGCGATGAAGGCCTGGGCACCCGACGGCAGCGAAGCGACCATCGAGAACAAGTCGACCGGGCGTTATCGCAGCACTTTCGATGTCCATCTGACGCAAAAGGGCACTTGGCGCATTGCGTCGGCGGTCGACGGCGTGATGGGCAGCTATGACGTGAACGGCAAGACCGAACGCCTTCCGCGCGGGACGACGACCACGAACCTCGCCGAGCGTATTCCCGCTGGCGCGACCAACGTGAAAACCGCCGAGTCGAACAACCGGAACGAGATTTTCGTGACCGTCGGCGAGCCGACGACGACGCTGTTCAAGCCGACGGGGAAGGGAATCGAACTCGTTCCCGTGACGCACCCGAACGACCTGATCGCGGGTGAGGCCGCGACCTTCCAGTTCCTGCTCGACGGCAGGCCCGCAGCCGGCCTGCCGGTCACCGTGATTCCCGGCGGCATCCGTTATCGCGACCAACTGGGCCAGATGGACCTCAAGACCGGCGCGGACGGCAAGGTCGAGATAAGCTGGACCGAACCCGGAATGTACTGGCTGAATGTCACGACGCCGCAGGCCGAGCGCAAGGAAGGCGCACCCGAGCCCGCGCCGCAGCGCCGTGCGAGCTATGTCACGACGCTGGAAGTGCTGGCACCCTGACCGATCGCACCCTGATCCCCCGCGCCCTGACGCCCGCAGCCTTCGCCGCGCGCGACGCGGCGGCGTCAATCGAACGCTTCGCGGGAACAAGCATGGGCACGAGCTGGTCGCTGCAGGCGGTAGCCCCGCCCGCAGCGACCGTGCATGGCGTTCAGGCGGCGCTCGATCTCGTTGTCGCCCAGATGAGCCAGTGGGAGGCCGGGTCCGACCTCTCGCGCTTCAACCGCGCTGAACCTGGCCTATGGTACGAGGTGCCGGGCGAATTCGCGCAGGTAGTTGAAACTGCGCTCGCAATTGCGCGCGCGAGCAATGGCGCTTTCGACGCCGGCCTTGGGCGCCTGACCGAAGCGTGGGGCTTCGGCGGCGCCGGCTCCGTTGAACGCGTGCCCGATCTGCCCGACAATATCGCAAGTCGGGCGATCGATTTCGATCCGGCGACGCGGCGCATCCGGCGCGACGGAGGCGCGGCGCTCGACCTGTCGGGTATCGCGAAGGGTTATGGAGTCGATCTCGCGGCCGAATGGCTGCTCGACATCGGTGTGCGGCACTTCCTGCTAGAAGTCGGCGGAGAGTTGCGCGGCGAGGGAATCCGCCCGGACGGTCAGCCATGGTGGGTCGATGTAGAGATGCCGCCGACATGTTCTGTTCCGTCATGGCGCATTGCGCTGCACGATCTGTCGGTTGCAACATCGGGCAATTATCGCCGCGGCTTCAGCGCGGATGGCCAGCATTATTCACACAGTTTCGATCCCCGGACGGGGCGTCCGATTGTCAACGGCGTCTCGTCTGTAACGGTTCTGCACCGGCAATGCATCATGGCCGACGGCTGGGCGACTGCCCTGACCGTGCCGGGGCCAAACGATGCGCTCGCGCTCGCCGATGCAGAGGGACTTGCAGCCTGCGTCGTTGCTGGCGACCGCGAATATCTGTCGCGCGCGTGGCGTGAGATGCTGGATTAGCTGTCGGCCCAGCGGCGCAGAAGATTGTGATAAACACCGGTCAGGCGAACAACCGTCGGATCGCCCTGACCGAGCGTTGCGGCCGCGCCTTGCACTCCCATATCCAGATCGAACAGCAGATTGCGCTGTCCCTGATCGCGCACCATCGACTGGATCCACATGAAGCTCGCGACGCGCGTGCCGGAGGTCACCGGCTCGACGCGGTGGACGGTGGTTGAGGGGTAAAGGACCATATGACCCGCGGGTAGCTTGAGGCCGGGCGTTTCGGTAAAGCCTGCGACGACCAGCCCGCCGCCTTCGTAGCTGTCGGGGTCGGCCAGAAAAAGCGTCGCGGAGAGGTCGCTTCGCATGCGGAAATCGCTGCCGCGGCGCATTCGGATCGCATTGTCGATATGGTCCCCGAAATTTTCGCCGCCGGCGTAGCGGTTGAAATAGGGGGGATAGATTTTGAGCGGCAGCGCCGCGGCGATGAACAGCGGGCTACGGCCCAGCGCATCGAGCACGACGCGCCCCGACTCGGCAGCCGCCTCGCCAAATTCGGAAAGCTGTTGGTTGCGTTTGGCGAGCGCGGCCTGCGGACCCGACGTCTCGTTGCCGTCGACCCAGTCGGCGGCGTCGAGGATCGACCGGAGCTTTGTGACACCGTCGGCGTCGAGCACGTCAGGAATGATGCGGATCATTGGCCGCTTCTAGGCTGAAAGGGGCGGGAACGGCAATCGCTGCACCCGCCCTCCTCGATCAGAAGTTGTAGAAGAGGCTGAATACCGCCGAGCGGGAGTCGCCGGGGGTCGCCCAGCCGCCCGATACGGCGCCGCCGGACACGGTCCCGTTCGCCGCCGTGGTGACCGCGCCAACGTTGTTCCGGACCCCGGTGTAATAATCCTCATTCGTGAAGTTGCTGACGTTCAGCTGCGCCACCAGACCATTTTTGAAGTCATAGGACACGAAGGCACGGTGGATCAGATAGTCGTCGACCATGAATTGGGTCCGCTGCAGCAGGTTGCGCTGGTTCGTCGCGAATTTGCCCTGATAGGTCAGGCCGTAACCGATCTGCAGGCCGAACGGGAAGGCATAGGTGGTGAACAGGCTACCCGAATGCTTCGGCGTCTGGATCAGCCGGTCGCCACGTTGCGGGTCGGGAATCTGCGCGCTGTTGGCGCAAGGGTTGGTAATGGCGGTTGCCGGCGGAACCGGGGCGACGGGGCCCGGATTGGCGAGGCAATAGTTCGAGACGCTCTGCCGGACTTCGCTGTCGAGATAGGTGTAGTTGGCGAAAATCGCCCATTCGGGGGTCACATTGCCGCTGACACCCAGCGCGACGCCATCGACGCGCGATTTGCCGTCGAGGATCTGCAGCGAGTTCGGCAGCGACGGATCGTTCGACGGGATACGGAAATTCGTGCGTTCGTTGCGGAACAGCGCGGCCGTCAACAGCAGCTTCTTGTCGAACAGCTCGGCCTTGGCTCCGATCTCATAGGTGCGGGCCTTTTCCGGCGCGACGGCGCAGGGGTCGGCAGAGCCCGGTGCCGCCGCAGGAAGGCCGCAACCCGCGCGAACGGTGGCCGAGGTCGGCGTCTTGGCATTGCCATAGGCGGCGTAAAGGCTGACATTTTCGATCGGGTGGAAGACGGCCCCCATGCGATAGGAGAAGAGATTTTCGTCGCTCACCTGATCGGCACCACGGGTGTAGAGTGCGCCGGCGTCGGGCGTCGTCACCGTATCGGCGCGGAAGACAGTCCGCACGCTTTCATAACGAACGCCCGCGTTCAATTCGAACATCGGCGAGATTTCGAGCGTGTCGAAAGCATAGATCGCCAGGTTGCGCGTATCGCCATAGCTGTTGCCGGTGCGGATATAGTTCACCGGGCCGGTCCAGACCGTGTTCGGGTTCGACAGGCTGATCGGTGGCTGTGCGGGGTTGGGAGTTGCGCCGCCCGGATTGCGTAGCAGCTGCGCATTCTCGATCGAATAATCTTCCTGGCTGTAGGACGCGCCGACGACGAGCGTGTTGAACAGGCCGCCCTTGGCGCCGCTGACGACCGTCAGGTCGGTCTGGTTGTGGAGCAGGTCGTTGACCTGATCGCGAACCAGCCCGCGCGGCCCGGCAGGATAGTAGAAGCCGGGCGTGTCCTGGCCAGCCGGGCATGCGCTGCCGGAGGTCGGGTTCGGTCCGGCGCCGATCGGCTGGAATCCGCTCGCCAGGCAGAAGACCCCCTGGGGCGCGCTCGTTTGGCTGTATTGATGGACGCGCTGCCAACGGGTCAGATTGCGGATCGAGACATTGTCGCTGAAGGCGTGGCGGAAGGTCGCGGTCAGGCGGTCGACCTTGGTCTTCTGCTTGTCGAGATTGACGATGCCGAAATAGTCGCTGTCGTCAACGCCCGCGAGGGGGCCGTCGTTCAAGGTGCTCAGGACATAGGGGACGCCATAGATCGGCGTGTTGTCGTCGTCCTGATGGATATAGGCAAGCGTCAGGCTGGTGTCGCTGTCGACGCCGATTGTGATCGACGGCGCGACGCCCCAGCGCTGGTATGATTCGACGTCGCGGCCCGGGACGTCGTTCTCATGATACATCGCGTTGATCCGTACGGCGATCAGCTCGTTGAGGCGCCAGTTGCTGTCGACCGCCGCGCGATAGTAATTGTCGGTGCCGACCGCAGCCTGCACAGTCGTCGCATTGCGCGCGAAGGGGATCTTGCTGACGAGGTTGATCGTGCCGCCGACGCTGCCCGATCCGTTGAAGACCGAGTTAGCGCCGTTATAGACTTCGATCTGCTGCAGGTTGAAGGGGTCGGTGCGGCTGTATTGCGCGCTGTCGCGCACGCCGTCGACCGTCAGGTCGTTGTTCGCCGAATAGCCGCGCAGGTTGATCGAGTCGCCGTAACCGCCGCCGCCCTCGCCGGCGCCAAAGGTGATGCCGGGAATGGTGGTGAGGGCATCGCGCAGCGTCAGGAGGTTCTGCTGCCGGATCTGTTCCTGCGACACGACGGTGACCGTCTGCGGCGTGTCGACGATGGGGGCGGTCGACTTGGGCGATTCGACCTCGGTGGCCAGCGTGCCGCTGACGACGATGTCGCTGCGGCCGCCGGGCGCATCCTGTGCGTCGCCGGCATCGGCGGCGAAAGCCGGCGCGCTGATCAGGCTGCCGACGCAGGAGAGTGCGAGGAACGAGGCGGATGTCGATGGTTTCACGGTAAACCCCCTGTTTTGTGATTGGTTCGGGGCGCCGCTATTGAGAGTCGATTGCAAAGTCAACGTATATTGCGAATCGTTCGCGACAATGTCGCAATTCATCCTGCTTATGTGTGAAAATCGACAAGTTGCTCATCGTCGCCGTTCGAGCCACCATGTCTGCCGCCAGCCATATTGGCTCGCGACGGGCTCGCCTGCGGCGTTGGTTGCGGGCTTGAAGCGGAAGCGATCCTCAATCAGGGCACAGGTCGTCCGGTCGAGCGACGCGTCGCCGCTCGACCGGGTTATGCGGCATCCGCTTACGCGGCCGTTCGCTTCGATGGTGAAGCGTGTTTCGACTTCGCCGCCTGTCTTTGTCCGGCTCGCTTCGCGGGGATAGTCGCGGTCACGGATCGTACCGCTGCGCCACACCGCCCTTGTTCCCCCGCCGATGCCGCTGCCCGTGCCACCGGCGCCGGTCCCATCGCCATGTCCACCGGCTCCTGATCCCGGGCCGGGATCGGGCGTCGCGCCGGCCGACGCGTTGTTTCCAGTGCCGGGGCGCGGGGCGGCCGCGACCGGTGGCGCTACGGGTGGCAGTCTCGGCGGGAGCGCCAAGACGGCAGCCGCTTTGGCATGTTTGTTGGCCGCCGAGGCTTTCCCGCTCGATTTTTCGCTGGGGGTTTCAGACGGCACGGCATCGACGCGCGGCCGTGGCGGCGCGGAGATGGCAATCGCGGTGATCGCTTCGCTGGCCTTGCGAACGATTTCGAGATCGAGGCCGCTTGCGAGGCCAAAGCCCACGGCGATGACTGCGATTAGCGCACCGCCGCCTGAAAGGGCCTTCTGTCGTACCGAAATCTGCCCCGTATAGGCCATTGCGCCGCCTCTTATCGCGCACTTTCGTGCGCAAACGGCGACCCGTTTAGAGGAATTCGTCTAGCGTGGACATGAACCGGTCGAACTGGTCGTGATGCAGCCAGTGGCCGGCATTTTCGAACTCGATCACCTTCGCGGTGTTGAAATGAACGAGGCGTCCGTCCTTCTCGGGATTCGAGGCCCAGCTGTTCGCACCATAGAGGAGCAAGGTGGGGCAGGTGATTGCGCCCCAGAGCGCGGCGATGTCGTCCCGAGGCATATCGAAGGCGGGCCAGACGTTGAGATAATTGTCGAACTTCCAGCTCCACGTCCCATCCTCGTTGCGACTGATGCCGTGGATGGTCAGATGGCGGGCTTGCGCCTCGGTCAGATAGCTGTTCTCGCCCATCATGCGCGCCAGTGCATCGTCGAGCGTCGCATAGCGGCGCGGGGTGCGCCCTGCCGCCTGACGCTTGTCGTCGATCCATTTGCGAAAGCGTTCGGCATAGGGGGTCTTCGCACGCTCGGCGATAACCTTCGGTGACGGACCAAGGCCCTCGATCGCGACGAGCTTGCGGACGTTTTCAGGATAGAGCCCCGTATAGCGAAGCGCGATATTGCCGCCCATCGAATGGGCAACGATGCCGAGGGGGCCGAGGTCGAGCTGGTGGATCAGCTGGGCGAGGTCATAGACGAAGCCATCCATCGCGTAGTTACCGTCGGGCGACCATGCGCTGTCGCCGTGCCCGCGCAAGTCGGGCGCGATGATATGATAGCGGTCGCGCAGCTTTTCGGCGACCCAGTCCCAGTTACGGCAATGGTCGCGGCCACCGTGGACGAGCAGCAACGGCGGCGCGCCGCGATTGCCCCAGTCGACATAATGCAGCTTCAGCCGCTGCGAGATGAAACTGTTCGATGTGGGCCCGCTACTTGTCATCGGTTCGTCCTTGCTGTCTGTTCCAGTTTCAAAAGGCGACTGGTTCCGATCCGTCAACCCCGCATCGTTGCTGTACGCCGATAGATCGAAAGCTAGGGAGAAAGAGGCATGACGACATTCCGGGATAATCTGCTGGCGGGCAAGACGGCCTTCGTTGCCGGCGGTACGAGCGGGATCAACCTCGGCATCGCGAGACGTTTCGCAGAACTGGGGGCAAAGGTCGCAGTCGCGGGCCGCGATCCGGAAAAGGCCACGCGCGCGGCTGCGGAAATCGGCCGTGATGCGATCGGCTTGTCGAGCGATGTCCGCGATTATGCGGCCATCCGCGCCGCCATGGAGCAGGTGGCGGACCGGCTGGGCCCGATGGACATCGTGATTTCGGGCGCCGCGGGTAATTTCCTTGCACCCGCGCTGGGCATGTCGGCGAATGCGTTCCGCACCGTCGTCGACATCGATCTCAACGGCACCTTCAATGTGTTTCGCGGGTGCCATGATCTGCTCAATCGACCCGGTGCATCGCTCATCGCGATCACGGCGGGGCAGGCAATCAACGCGTCGGCCCTACAGGCGCATGCCTGCGCCGCCAAGGCCGGGATCAACCAGTTAATTCGCGTACTTGCGCTCGAATGGGGCCCCGAGGTGCGGGTGAACGGCATCTCGCCCGGGCCAATTGCCGATACCGAAGGGATGAAACGTCTCGCGCCCGATGCCGAAACGCGGCAGTCGCATTACGACCGGATTGCGATGAAGCGATGGGGCAAGGTCGAGGAGGTCGCCGAATCGGCGGTGTTCCTGTGCTCGCCTGCTGCCGCTTATATCACGGGCACGATCCTCGATTGCGACGGCGGCAGCCAGATCGGCGATGCCTCGCGCGGCGATCTGGCACGCGGAATGGCCTGAACCGGAGCCCCATAGCAAAAACGCCGCCAACCCGTTGGGGCGGCGGCGTTTTTAATGGTGGGCGTGGCAAGGATTGAACTTGCGACCCCTGCGATGTCAACACAGTGCTCTACCACTGAGCTACACGCCCATCCCTTGGGGTGACGCGCCCCCTAAAGGCCTCTGCGCGGCTTGGCAAGCCCTTCGCGCGAAGGCGCGTCGTTATTGTTGGTTCGACCGGTCGGCGCGGCCGAACAGATTGTCGACCTCGCGCACCAGATCCTTGAGATGAAAGGGCTTCGACAGCAGCTTGGCTTGCGGCACATTTTCCTCGGCGCGCAGCGAGACGGCGGCAAAGCCGGTGATGAACATGACCTGCGTCTGCGGCGCGACCTTCGCGGTGTGCTGGGCCAGTTCGATCCCGTCCATTTCGGGCATGACGATGTCCGAGAGCAACAGATCGAAGGTTCCCGAATCGATATAGGGTACCGCGGCGGTACCGCGATCGACCGCCGTGACGTGATAACCGGCGCTGGTCAGCGCACGAGCGAGATACTCGCGCATCACATCGTCATCTTCGGCGAGCAAAATGCGAATCATGTCGAAATCTGTTCCCTGGTCGTTTGGCGCGGCCGGTTCCGCTCGGCCGCCCCCTCTGCGAAGCCCTGCATAACGTCAGAGATTTAACAAATTGACGCGGCGCGCTGGATTTGCCCCGCTTTTTTTGCCACCCGTCTATTATGCCTTTTCGTACCATCCCGCCCGGCGCCATCGCTGTCAACCGGCCCGCGGCGAGCGGGCCCGTAATCGTGTCGGTGCCGCACGCCGGGCGCATCTATCCGCCCGAGATACTGGATGCCGCACGAGTCGACAGGGCGCAACTCGAACGACTGGAGGACAGCTGGTGCGACTTGATCGCGGCCGGTGCCGTCGACGCAGGCGCGACGATTGTCCATGCCATATGGGCGCGAGCCGTCGCCGACTGTAATCGCGGCGAGGGACAGATGGCTCCAGCAGAGGTCGCCATACCGCTGCGAGCGCAATTCTCGGCGCCGGGGCGCAAGGAGCGGGCAGGGCTCGGCGTGGTGCCGACCCGGCTTGCCGATTGCGGCCCTTTATGGAAGCGCCCGATCGATCAGGCGGCTCTGCACTGGCGGCTTGAATCATTCCATCGGCCTTATCACGCCGCCCTGGCCGCTGAACTAAGGGCGGCACAGGCGCGATTCGGTTACGCGATATTGATCGATTTGCATTCGATGCCGACGATTCCATCCGGTCAGCCGGGGCACGGCGCGCGAATCATCGTGGGGGACCGGTTCGGGGTAACGTCCGGCGAATGGCTGGTGGATCTGACGATCGCATCTGCCCGAAGGCTGAATGAGCCTGTTTTGCGCAACCAGCCCTATGCCGGCGGCCATATCATCCGGACGCATGGCCAGCCGGGCGACGCCATCCATGCAGTGCAGATCGAAATCGACCGCAGCCTTTACCTCACGCCCGAACGTTTGCCCGACGCGGAGCGCATCGCGCCGCTCACGCGCTGGTTCTGCGAACTCGTCACGGAAGCGGGACAGGCGAGACCCGAGGCTGAAATATTCCCGCAAGCCGCCGAATAAAAAACCACCTCGTACCGAAGTACGAGGTGGCCAGGGTCCAGGGAGGACGCGTCCGCGTCAAAGCTGACGGGACACTCGCCGCGATGGAAAGGGGGAAAACCACGGCGGCGTAGTTTGAATTTAGGATGTTGTGCGCCGACTTACAAGAAGAGACGGTGCAGAATCTGCAATATGCAAGAAATTGGTCGGGGAGAGAGGATTCGAACCTCCGGCCCCTGCCTCCCGAAGACAGTGCTCTACCAGGCTGAGCTACTCCCCGACCGATCTGCGCGCCGACCGGGGTCGCCGCGAAGGCAGGGCGGTCCTCTAGACGTGCAATCTGCGAACTTCAAGCGCCAATCGGCACATTGAACATGATTGCTCGAACTAGAGCTTTTCGGCAGTTCGAAAACTGAAATGACCGCCCGCAACGAAAATCAGATGATCGACCAGATCGATGCCCATGGTGCGCAGGAAAAGCGCGGCATCGTGCGTCGCGCCGATGTCGGCATCGCTCGGCCAGGGCGTGTCGGAGGGATGGTTGTGCGCCATGACGACGGTCGCAATGCCGCTGTCGAGCAGCATGCGCCAAGCGCGTGGCGGAATGACGCAGCGGCCCGAACTGTCGCCATCGACGCGTTCGAGCCGGACAAGGCGTTCGAAGGCGTCGAATGCCGCAAGGAGCAGGCTTTCCCGTTCGTCATCGAACAAGGGGCGCAGCAGCAGGCGCGCAAAATCATCCTCCAGCGGGCACGGCACAAAGCCGGCCAGCGCCGACGGGTCCGGCGCTTTGCCGAGGGGCTCGAACAGGGTCATGGCCGTACCCATGCGCCCGGCGCGTGTAATGCCCAACGCCCGACTGCCCCGCATCGGAGGTTTTGTGGCGCCGGCCATGTTGCTTCCCCCGTTGCTCCCTTGTCCCCTTGCAGCGTGAGGCCTAGCACCGGGAGACAAAGCCGGGAGCCGAGTCTTGCCTGATTCCATCCATTATGAACTTCAATATCTGGACCTGATGCGCCGCATCTGGGTCGAGGGTGACGAGCGGGTTGACCGTACGGGTGTGGGGACACGCTCGCTGTTCGGCGAGACGATGCGATTCTCGCTGAAGGACGATGCAATTCCGTTGCTCACGACCAAGCGCGTCTACTGGAAGACCGGTCTGCGCGAATTGCTGTGGTTCCTGACCGGCGACACCAATATCCGGTCACTCGTTTCTCAGGGCGTCAAAATCTGGACCGACTGGCCGCTCGACAAATATCGCCGCGAGACCGGCGACCAGATCAGCGCAGAGGATTTCGAGGCGCGAATCATCGCGGATGAGGGTTTCGCGGCGAAGTGGGGCGACCTCGGCCCGGTTTATGGCCATCAATGGGTGAACTGGCCACGCTACGAGCCGGCAGGCGAGGGGCTCTTTCGCCGCGCAAGCCAAGGGCACAACCAGATTGCGGCGCTGATCGATTCGCTGAAGAACAATCCGGGCTCGCGGCGGCACATCTTTACCGGCTGGAATGTTGCCGACCTCGATCGCATGGCGCTGCCGCCGTGTCATATGACGTATCAGTTTCACGTCCGCAGTGACGGCGGCCTGTCGTGCCTGCTGTTCCAGCGCTCGTGCGATCTCGGGCTGGGTTTTGCCTTCAACGTGGTCGAAGCGGCGCTGCTCACGCGGATGGTCGCCGAACAAGCGGGCCTTCATGCCCACGAACTCGTGTGGACCGGCGGCGATGTGCATCTGTATCTGAATCACGCCGAACTGGTCGAGCAGCAATTGTCGCGTGTGCCGGACGGCAATCCGAAACTGCGAATCCTGCGCCGTCCTTCGAGTATTTTCGACTATCGGTTCGAGGATTTCGCAGTCGAGGAATATGCGCCGCAAGCGCATATTTCCGCGCCTGTCGCGGTCTGAGTGCCGCCGTTGCATTCGTATGGCGACCGTAATAATATGTCGCCACGTTGAAATATAACTAGGCGCCGATTCGCGCCTTCAAAGGGAAGAAGATATGCCTGAGACGCCTCAGCGCCCGGCGAGCAATTTGCCGCCGCTGTCGCTTCATATCCCCGAACCGCGCTATCGCCCCGGCGATGCCCCGGACTTTGGCGATATCGAAGTTCCCGCGGTTGAAGCGGCCCCGCGCCCGAGCGAAGCGACCAAGCCCGATGCGATGCGCGAGCTGAGCTATGGACTCGTCCGCGTGCTCGATTTCGACGGGCAGGCGAAGGGCCAGTGGGATCCCAAGCTGTCGCCCGAACGGCTGCGGACGATGCTGCGCAACATGATGCTCACCCGGGCGTTCGACGATCGCATGTTCCGCGCACAGCGGCAGGGCAAGACCAGCTTCTATATGAAGTGTACTGGCGAAGAGGCGACTTCGGTCGCGTCGACGATGGCGCTCGACCGCACCGACATGGTTTTTCCGAGCTATCGCCAGCAGGGCATCCTGATCACGCGCGATTATCCGTTGATCCAGATGATGAACCAGATCTACTCGAACCGCGGCGATCACCTGATGGGCCGCCAGCTGCCGATCATGTATTCGGCGCCCGAGCATGGCTTCTTCAGCGTCTCGGGCAATCTCGCGACGCAATATCCTCAGGCCGTGGGCTGGGCGATGGCCTCGGCGTCGAAAGGCGACAGCCGCATCGCGACCGTATGGTGCGGCGAAGGCTCGTCGGCCGAGGGCGACTTCCATTCGGCGCTGACCTTTGCGACCGTCTATAACGCGCCGGTCATTTTCAACGTCGTGAACAACCAGTGGGCGATCTCGAGCTTCTCGGGCTTTGCCGGTGGTGAACGCACGACCTTTGCAGCGCGCGCGGTGGGTTACGGCATCGCGGGGCTGCGCATCGACGGCAACGACCCGCTCGCGGTCTATGCCGCGACGCAGTGGGCTGCCGATCGCGCCCGCACGAACAACGGCCCGACGCTGATCGAACATTTCACCTATCGCAGCGAAGGCCACAGCACCTCGGACGATCCGAGCGCCTATCGCCCCGCCGATGAAGCCACCGCGTGGCCGCTTGGCGACCCGATCGAACGGCTTCGCCAGCATCTCGAAACGCTCGGCGAATGGGATGCCGAACGCCACGAGGCGCAGGCGAAGGAACTCGACGATCTGGTCAAGACGACCCAGAAACAGTCGGAGAAACTTGGCATTCTTGGCCATGGCATGCACCAGCCGTTCGAGACGATGTTCGAGGATGTGTTCGAAGAGATGCCCTGGCACCTCAAGGAACAATGCGATCAGATGCTCGCCGAGCAAGAGGCCAAGTTCGGCCCCAACTGGAAGCCCGAATAATGGCTGAAACCAAAACCATGAACATGATCGAGGCGATCAACAGCGCCATGGACGTCATGCTAGAACGCGACGCAAACATGGTCGTGATGGGCGAGGACGTCGGCTTTTTCGGTGGCGTGTTCCGCGCGACCGCGGGCCTGCAGAAAAAGCATGGCAAGACGCGCGTCTTCGACACCCCGATCAACGAATGCGGAATCATCGGCGTCGCGGTCGGCATGGGCGCCTATGGCCTGCGCCCGGTCCCCGAGATCCAGTTCGCCGACTATATCTATCCAGGCCTCGACCAGCTCGTCAGCGAAGCGGCGCGCCTTCGTTATCGTTCGGCGGCCGACTTCATCTGCCCGATGACCGTGCGGACACCGTTCGGCGGCGGTATCTTCGGCGGCCAGACGCACAGCCAGTCGCCCGAAAGCATCATGACGCATATTTGCGGCGTGAAGACGGTGATCCCGTCGAACCCCTATGATGCCAAGGGCCTGCTGATCGCGGCGATCGAGGATAACGACCCCGTCGTCTTCCTTGAGCCCAAGCGCATCTACAACGGCCCGTTCAGCGGCTATTACGACCGCCCGGTCGAGCCTTGGTCCAAGCATGACGCGAGCGCCGTCCCCGAAGGTCATTACCGCATCGAACTCGGCAAGGCCGCGACGGTACGTTCGGGCGAGGCGCTCACCATTCTGGCCTATGGCACGATGGTCCATGTGACCAAGACGATCGTCGAGGAAATGGGCGTTGATGCCGAGATCATTGATCTCCGCACGCTGCTGCCGCTCGATATCGAAGCGATCGAAACGTCGGTGAAGAAGACCGGCCGCTGCCTGATCATCCACGAAGCGACGCGCACCTCGGGCTTTGGCGCCGAGCTCGCCGCGCTGGTGCAGGAACGCTGCTTCTATCATCTCGAGGCACCGGTCGAACGCGTCACCGGCTTCGACACGCCTTATCCGCATAGCCTCGAATGGGCCTATTTCCCCGGCCCGGTGCGCATCGCGACCGCGCTGACCAAGATTTTGAAGGACTGACGCCATGGCCCGTTATTCATTCCGTCTGCCCGACATCGGCGAAGGCATTGCCGAGGCCGAAATCGTCG
>JALDYH010000162.1:0-8956 GCA_032154175.1 Sphingopyxis sp.
GCTGGCGAAAATCGAGGCTGCGGCGCCAGATGAAGGGCTGGATCGCCGACAGGAACTGCTCGCCGAGCGCGCGGTCGCCCGCCGAGGCGCGGCTGCGGATGAAGGCTGCCTGCTCCCAGGCCAACGCCTCCGATTCATAATAGGAGATCGCCGCGTCCACGGGCAGCACGATCGGCGTCACCTCGGGGTGCGGGCGCAGGCGGAGGTCGACGCGCAGCACGTGCCCGTCACCCGTCCGCGCCGACAGGATTTCGGTCATTCGCCGCGCGATGCGCACCGCCGCCTCGCCCGGATCGTCGCGCGAGCGCCGCGGCATGATTTCGGGATCGAAGATCAGGATCGGGTCGATGTCCGACGAATAGTTGAGTTCGTGGCTGCCCAGCTTGCCGAGCGCGATCACCGAAAGTCCGCGCGGCTCCTCTCCGGGCACGCGTTCGGCGAAGGCGGCGGCGAGCGCGGCATCGCACGCCGCATCGGCGAAGCCGGAGAGCAACCGCGTCGTCGTCACCACATCATGCTCGCCCGACAGATCGCCGAGCGCGAGCAACAGCGCCATCCGCCCGCGCCACTGACGGAGCGCACGCATGATATCGTCGCCGACCGGCGGCGCGGCGACGTGCGCCAGCGCAGCGTCGGTGCCGTCGCCGAGATATCGCGCGACATCGTCGGGGTTCAGGTCGGCAAGCCGCGCCAGAAAGGGCGCGTGCGCGCCAAGCCGGTCGAGCGCCGACTGGCGGCGGGAAGCGTCCAATAGTGTCATCGCCCCGCCCTATCACCCGCGCGGCAGCGCGTGACAAGGGCGAGGCGATAAAGCCGGGTCCGGCGTCAGGCCGGAATCGTCGATTCGTCGAAGAACAGCACTTGCGAGATCGCCGCACGCAGCGTCGCGGGCTGGTATGGCTTGGTGAGCAGGAAGGCCGGCTCGGGACGATCGCCGGTGAGCAGCCGTTCGGGGAAGGCGGTGATGAAGATGACGGGCACCTTCACTTCGGTCAGGATTTCCTGCACCGCCTCGATTCCCGAGCTGTTGTCGGCGAGCTGGATGTCGGCGAGCACAAGGCCCGGCTGATGCTTTTGGGCCTCGTCGACCGCCTCGCGGTGCGTCGTCGCGACACCGACGACATCATGGCCGAGTTCGCGGACGATCATTTCGATGTCCATCGCGATGATCGGTTCATCTTCGATGATCAGGATGCGCGCGCGCGTCTGGCGGTCGATCTCGTCGGTCGCATCGGCGATCAGCCCGCGCACTGCTTCGGCGTCGCGGCCGATGATGCGGCCCGTGTCCTCGGCGCTGAAACCCTCGACCGCCGTCAGCAGCAATGCTTGCCGCGCGAGCGACGGAATGCGGCGCAAGCGCGCATCGGCGATAGCGATATCGGTGAGCGCGCCTTCGTCGTTCGCGACTGCCTGTTCGGCCATCAGACCGAAATTGTCATGGACCATCCGGTACAGCTGGACGCGCAAATCATTACCGGTGTCGACCGCGCCAGGGTTCTCGACAAGCGTTTCGAGCAACCGCGCGACCAGCGCATCGCCGCTTTGCTGGCTCCCGGAAATGGATCGACCATAGCGCCGCAGATAAGGAAGATGCGGCCCAACCGACTGACCCAATGACATATTTTATCTCCTGATAGCCGCAATATCTTTGACGGACGCGTCCGGAAAAGGGACAAATCGCCACGCCTCCCCGTTATCATCCGATATATTTCGCCGATAGGGAACGATTTAGGGGCAAAATAGTTTCATCACGAAGGAACAAACGCGCCATTGCAGTTTGGTGTATGCGCGGTTAGCAAAAGGCCCCATGTTCAGCGGATGCTTCGATAATGTCGTCTAAGACCGGTTCGCCACGCGGCGAGACCTCCGGAAAGGACGCGGATAAAAAACCTTCCGCCAAGGGACAGGACGTCAATGGCGCCCTGCGCCGCGCCTATGAATCGACCGTCGACGAGACCGTTCCCCAGTCCCTGCTGGATTTGCTGAGCAAACTCGACTGAGTTTCACCGCCCTTTTCCGTCTCCGCGAAAAATCTTTTCCGACGCGCGTGACCCCGGACATGATATTCATTTCCCGTCGCGGCGCATCGCGGTCACCCGCCCTTCGCTGGTTTCCCGCCAGACCTATTTGCGGTAGCGCGCGTCGAAATCGCTTTGGAATGCAGCGAAACTCCCGGCGCCGATCGCGTCGCGCATGCCCTGCATCAGATCCTGATAGAAATGCAGGTTATGCTGCGTCATCAACATCGCGCCGAGCATCTCGCCCGAGCGGACGAGGTGGTGCAGATAGGCGCGTGACCAGGTCGTGCACACGGGGCAGGCACAGCTCGAATCGAGCGGCGCCTGATCCTCGGCGTGTTTGGCATTGCGGATGTTCACCGGGCCGTCCCGCGTAAAGGCCTGACCGTTGCGCCCCGACCGCGTCGGCAGCACACAGTCGAACATATCGACCCCGCGCGCGACCGCGCCGACCAGATCGTCGGGCTTGCCGACCCCCATCAGATAGCGCGGCTTGTCAGCGGGAAGCTGCGCGGGGGCGAAATCAAGCACACCGAACATCGCCGCTTGCCCCTCGCCCACCGCGAGCCCCCCGATCGCATAGCCGTCGAAGCCGATCTCGGTCAGCGCCGCTGCCGATCGCGCGCGCAGTTTCTCGTCGAGCGAGCCCTGCTGGATGCCGAACAGCGCCGAGCGCGCGGCATGCTCCTCGCCCGCGTCGAAGCCGGCCCGGCTACGCGCCGCCCAGCGCATCGAACGTTCCATGCTGGCCTCCGCGCGTTTGTCATCGACACCGTTCGGCGGGCACTCGTCGAACGCCATCACGATGTCGCTGCCGAGCAGGCGCTGGATTTCCATCGATCGTTCAGGAGTCAACATATGGCGCGATCCGTCGAGGTGGCTCTGGAACGCGACCCCCTCCTCGCTCTGCTTGGTCAGTGCCGACAGGCTCATCACCTGATAACCGCCGCTGTCGGTCAGGATCGGCCGGTCCCAGCCCATGAAATTGTGGAGTCCGCCCAGCCGCGCCATGCGCTCGGCGGTGGGACGCAGCATCAGATGATAGGTGTTGCCGAGGATGATGTCGGCACCCGTCGCGCGCACCTCGGCGGGGCGCATCGCCTTCACCGTGGCCGCGGTGCCGACAGGCATGAAGGCGGGGGTGCGAATCTCGCCGCGCTGCATACGGATCACGCCCGTCCGCGCGGCGCCGTCGGTCGCGGCAATCGAAAAAGCGAATCTGTCGGTCATGGCGCGCGCCTATGGCCGTATAGGTACCAAAAGTCGAGGCTGGGCGGTCAGGCCTTCGCGTGCTCGCTCGACGGTTCTTCGTCGGCTGCCTTCGCCTTTTCTTTCGGCTTTTCTTTCTCGAAAATCTTGATGAGTTCGCGCTTCTTCGCGTCCGACAGTCCCTTTTCGGCCTGCGGGAACATCTCTTCCTCCTCCTCGTCGATATGGTGGATATAGCGCTCCTTCATCGTGCGAAACCGGGTGAGCCAGCCCGTCGAGGAGAAGTCCGTTTCGTAAAGCTCGGTCAGGAAATCCTCGATCTCCTTATGCTCGGCAACGCTGTGCTGCGCCTCGTCGCGCAGGTCCGGGTTCGCGAGCATCGTCGCATAGAGCGACATTTCCTCCGACGCCGCATGCGCGGTCACTTCGACGCGAAACGTTTCGAACAGATAACGGCGCTCGTCGCTGTCGCCCTGTGTCGCGTCGATCCGGTCGAGAAGTTCGCGATGCCGGTCGTGATCGGCCTTCAGCCGGGCAAATATCTTGGTCTCGGTCATGTTCGTCTCCGTCCATTGGCGGTCGAAGACAAAACGGGTCAGTGCTGCCCGGGTTCCGGCGTCAGGCCGCTTTCCAGTCGCTCGTTGTCGTAAAAGACGGCAACGCCAGCGCCGACGTCGACTGCGTTGCCGCAGCGATCAGATAGGGTGAGACACGGTGCCGCGTGCAGAGGCCACCATTACCGTCGCTGACCATCGTCTGTTCGAATTCGACGCCCTGCTGATGTTTCATCGAGCGCCGGACGGTCGCGGTAACAAGCTGCCCCTCGCCGAAATCGATCACGAAGCGCGTACCGACGGGCACATCCAGCAGACCCTCGATGAAAGCGCCGGTGCTCGACAGGTTGCGGATCACGACGGCATAGCGGTGGTTGTCGTGGATCGCGCCGACCTTGCGAAACAGCGAGAAGCGATCGTTGCGCTGGCGTGCGGGGCCGGCCGGCTTGATCGTCCACGACCCCGCCTCGGCATGTTCGAGCAACGCGTCCTGCGACACCGCCTTGCTATACACATAGCCTTGCACATGGCTGACGTTCAGTTTGCGGACGAGATCGAGCTGATCGAGCGATTCGATGCCCTCGGCGGTCGTCTCCATCTCGAGTGCCTCGGCAAGCGCGACGATGGCGGCGATGATCGCGCCGTTGCGCGATCCCGGAATCGTCGCATCGCGAACAAAACTCTGGTCGATCTTGATCTTGTCGAACGGCGCGGACTGCAGAGAACCGAGCGACGAATAGCCGGTCCCGAAATCGTCGAGCGCGAGGCGAACGCCCAGATCCTTCAGCGCCTTGAACATCAGCGCGGTTTCCGCCGAATCGCCCAGAAACACGCTTTCGGTAATTTCCAGCTCCAGTCGGGCGGGTGCGAGGCCGGTTGCCGCCAGGGCTTGCGCGACAATCTTGGGCAATTCCGCGTTCGCGAACTGGATCGGCGAGACATTGACCGCAACCCGCATGTCGCCCGGCCACTTCGCCGCGTCCTCGCATGCCTTGCGCAGCACCCATTCGCCGAGTTTCCAGATCAGATTGGCTTCTTCGGCAATCGGGATGAATATCGATGGCGATATCTCGCCGCGATCGCGGTGCGTCCAGCGGGCCAGCGCCTCGACCCCTGTCACCATGTTCGATTTCGAATGGACGACGGGCTGATAGCCAACGGCCATCTCGCCGCGTACCAGCGCATCGCGCAGATCGTCTTCCAACGCGCGGCGCTGTTCCGCCGCCTGGTGCAGGTCGCTCGAATAAAAGGCGAACCGGCCGCGGCCATTGCCCTTTGCGGCATAGAGCGCAAGGTCGGCATTGCGCACCAGATCGTCGCTGCTCAACCCGTCGAAAGGCGCGATCGCAATGCCGACCGATGCGCCGATGATGCACCGGCTGCCTTCCACCGAATAGGGCTGCGACAGGCTGGCGATGATGTCGGTCGCCATGTCACCCAGCCGTCCGCGATCCTCGATGTCGGGAAGGATGATCTGGAATTCGTCGCCGCCCAGCCGGCTGACCATTTCCTTGTCGCCCACGATCTTGAGGAGCCGCTCGGCGACCTGTTTCAGCAAGGCGTCGCCCGCCGGATGGCCCAGCGTGTCGTTGACCTGCTTGAAGCGGTCGAGGTCGAGAAGCATGATCGCGCACGATCGTTGCTGCTGCGCGAAGGCGGCGAGCGTGGCGTCGAGCTTCTTCGATATGTTGAACCGGTTGGCGAGACCGGTGAGCGAGTCATAGAGCGCGAGCCGTGATGCATCCTCGGCCGAGCGGCGCTGCTCCGTGACGTCGGTGCCGCTGCCGCGATACCCGGCGAACTTGCCGTCGCCATCGAACTGCGGCCGGCCCGATATCGCCCACCAGCGATCGTCGCCCTCGAACGCGCTGCGCAGCGGCAGTTCGTCGAACCTCGATTGCCTGGTCAGCAGGAAAGGCAAGGTGCGTTGGCGTTCGCCATGGCTGTCGACGGGCAGGAACAGGTCGGTGAAGGCGGTGCCGAGCAGCTTGGCCGTCGTCCGTCCCATCAATCGCGCCACGGAATCGGTGATATAGGTCAGCCGCCCCCCGGCGTCGGTCGACCAGAACCAGCCCTGGCCGCTCTCCTCGTAATTCTGGAGCAGCAGCAGTGCCTCATGGGTGTGCAGATTTGGCGCGGCGTCGCCGCGCTGCTTGGCGATACGGGAGCCGAGCAGGCCGAAAAAGCCACGCTGGCTCTCTTCGGCGTCGTCATTCCCCCGGTCGCCGAAATCCATCCGCGATGGCACTTCCATCAAACAAACTCTTCAGCTGATCCCCACACTCCGGCTGCTATGCCGACAAGGCATTGCGATAGTGTAAATATCCAAGGTTTTCCCGAAAGTCTGCGGTTTGAGGATGTTGTGCAGATTCCGCATGCGCAGCGCGTTCGCCTTCGCAACTTTGGGGCGTCTCGTCTTATTAACCTATCCGCGGAACAAAATGTTAATATACGGCTCGCGATGGAAGCGCGCATGGCAATGACTGTATATCTGAACAATTCCCCGCGATCGGCCGGCAAGGGCCGCGCTTCGCGCCGGCAATTGCGGCTTCCGCTCCACGGGTCGAAAGCGACGGGCGCGGAGATCGAAGCACTGGTCCACAATATTTCCGCCACGGGCATGCTGGTCGAAAGTACGGCGCCGCTCGAAATCGGCGAGGTAATCGAGGTCAACCTTCCGCACAGCGGCAAAACCGCGACCAAGGTGATCTGGACCAGCGGCGGCCTCGCGGGATGCCAGTTCGAAATGCCGATTTCCCCCGCGACACTCAGCGCCGCGCAGCTCAGAAGCGTGGTCGGACCCGATGCGCATGCTCTCGAAGATCAGCCGGCCCCGGTCTCGGAAAGTTTCGGCGTGCGCCTGCAGCGGCTGCGCACGACAAAGGAATTGACGCAGGGACAACTCGCCATGCAGCTGGGGGTCAGCGAGCCTTCGATCTCGGCGTGGGAACTCGACAAGGCGCGGCCCAAAGCGGGCCGGGTGGAGGCCCTGGCGGTCGCGCTCGGGGTCGAGGTTTCCGAACTTCTCGGGTTCGACGAGGCGGAAAATCTGAACGATCTGGTTGCCAAGGCAAAGGCGCAAATCGCGAAGGCGGCCGGCGTCGACCCGGCGAAGATCAAGTTCACCATCGAGATATAAGCCAAGCTGTTCACGGGCGGAACGATAGCGAAACCGGCACAAATTGGCGCCGCTCGTCGGCCACGCATCAAACATTCCTTAACTCGCATGCCGTAGAAAGCCCTCAACAGAAGAGGGTGAATGACGATGAAGAATGTTCGGTTCTGCGGCACGGTCGCCCTTGTTTCGATGGCTTTCGCCAGCAGCGCGGCCATGGCGGCCGACGGTGGCAAAGCCTCTTTCGACATCCGGGTGACCGTTCCCGAATATTGCGAGATCAACGCATCGACGGTGCTGACGTCCGACGGCAACGGCTTCGCAAGCGGATCGGTCTTCGAAAGTTGCAACACCCAGGAAGGCTTCCAGGTCATTGCATCGCACCGCCCTCTCGAAGCGAATGAGGCGGTGGCGTTCAATTATGCCGGCGAATTGACCTATCTGCGCGACGACGGCTGGAGCCAGGTCGCCAACCGCACCGGCGCCAAGTTCGGCATGAAGCCGATCAGCGTCCGCTACACGGCCCTGGCGACGCCGCTTGCGATCAACCTGACCATCACCACGATCTAGTAGCCCATCACGCGCGCCGCTTTTGCCGCGACGCGGACTGCTTTACATCGGCGTGACGGTCACCGTGATACGATCGCGATAATTGCCCGCATGCATCGTCGGATCGGGATCGACCACGACCGACACCGGATGCACATTGCCGGTCGAGCCCGTGTGGCTGGCGACCTGAATCCGGTCGCCGCCGCCCTTGAGGTTCATCGGGCGACCCGACACCATCATACGATAGGGGATGACTTCCGGTCCGTCGACGCGGCGCAGCGACCCCGCATTTTGCGACTCCAGGTCCATCTGATAGCCTGCGGTGCTGAGGACGCGAATGGCGAAGGGCGGCGACGTCGAAACCGCGTTCGGCGACAAGGTGCCCATTTCCACGCTGGTCGATCCGCGCGCGCCGCCGGCACCCGCAAAACGGATGCGCGCAACCGCCGGGATGTTCAGGCTGAGCTGGGTGCGCTGCGTTGCCAGCTCGCTTTGCCCCGTCCGGGCGGTGAGGAAAAACTCGAGCGCCTGGTCATAAATGCCCGATTCAAAGCCCCAGCCCAGTTTCATGCGGATGTCATAGGGGATCGAGGTTTCGCCGCGGACGGGGATGACGATGTCGACCGCCGAGCGTTCGCTCGTGCGCGCGGCGTCGGTGCTGTTGACCGTCACGCTGCCGTTCGGGCCGAACAGCTCATAGCCGGGAAAATCCGCGTCTGACGCCGCAATGTCGCGACCGACTGCGAGCCGCAGTTCGCACACGCTATCGCCATCGTTGCGCAGCCGGACATAGAAACGCTCGTTGAGCCGACCGTCGTCGAAACTCCCCGCCGGCGTCAGCGTCACCGAATTGCCGCCTGCCACGAAGCTCGGCACGCATTCCGCCTGCGCGGCGGTGGCAAAGGTCGCCAGCGCCAGCGCAATCGGCATTCCAACATATGCGCGCATTACCTTCACTCCTGTCATTTCGCCGCCGGCGACGTGATGAGAATCTCGCCGAGTTGGTACAGCGGCTCGGACTTCGCCGGAACCTCGATCGTATAATTGGCCGCCGGTTGGGTCAGTCGCACCTGATAGGTCTTCCCCGGCCGCAGGCCCATGATAGCAAATCTGCCTACCGAATTGGTAAAGAAGGGCTGGCTGGCGAAGGCTTCGTCATCGGTCGACGAAATCGATCCGGCGACCAGCGATGCCGGCGCGCCTTCGATCTTGAGCACGCCATAAGCCGTCACATTAGCATCGCTGCCGACGGTGATGTTGTAACCGCTGCGATACGGCGGTTCCACGGTGTCGATACCCGTGCCGATATCATAGCCGACCGGACCGTTCATCAGGTCATAGATCACATTCTGCCTCGTATAGGATTGCAGGCGACCGCCAAGCGCCGGGCCAAGGGCTCCGCTCTGCGCATCGAAGCGCTTGTCCTGGATCGACCGGCCAAGCACCACCTGGCCCGGCTCCGCGCTTTCATGCGGCTTGGCGATGACGAAGCTGTCGTTGATCGGGCGCCC
>JALDYH010000163.1:0-8932 GCA_032154175.1 Sphingopyxis sp.
CGCGGTCGGCTGGCTGATCGTCGAGGATCTGGTGATGGTGCTCGCGCTCGTGCTGCTGCCCGCGATGTTCGGGTCGCGCGGCGACGAGGGCGGATCGGCAGGGCTGCTGCAATCGACCGCGATCGTGCTGTTGAAAGTCATCGGTTTCGGCGCCTTCATGTTCGTGATCGCGCGCCGCGTGCTGCCGTGGGTGCTCCACTGGGTTGCGCATTCGGGATCGCGCGAACTGTTCCGCCTCGCGGTGCTCGCGATCGCATTGGGGGTCGCATTCGGCGCGGCGGTGATTTTCGACGTGTCGTTCGCATTGGGCGCCTTCTTTGCGGGGATGATCCTCGGCGAGACGCAGCTCAGCCGCCGCGCCGCCGAAGAGACGTTGCCGCTGCGCGATGCGTTTGCGGTGCTGTTCTTCGTGTCGGTCGGGATGCTGTTCGATCCCAAGGTGCTGGTCGAGCAGCCGGGGCCGGTGATCGCGACGGTCGCGATCATCGTCGTCGGCAAGTCGGTCGCCGCCTATGCGCTCGTCCGCGCGTTCGGCCATTCGTCGCAGACCGCGCTGACGGTGTCGGTCAGCCTTGCGCAGATCGGCGAATTTTCGTTCATCCTCGCGGGGCTGGGCGTCGGCCTCGAAGTATTGCCCGAGACGGGGCGCGATCTGATCCTCGCGGGATCGCTGCTGTCGATCCTGTTCAACCCGATCCTCTTCTCGCTCGCGGTGAAGCGTCTCCGCGCCGAGGAACCCGACGAGGCGGCGGCGGCAGAGGACGACGGCGTTGCGGCCGCGCCGTGCAACGCGGGCGTTGTCCTGATCGGCTATGGCCGCGTCGGCAGCCATATCGGCAGCCTGATCTGCGGGCGCGGCGAGGGGCTGACGGTGATCGAGGACCAGAAGGACATGGCCGCGGCCGCGCGCGAGGCAGGCGCGACGGTCATCGTCGGCGATGCGACCAAGGAAAGCATCTTGCGGCAGGCGGGGCTCGACGAGGCGTCGACCCTGCTGATCGCGATTCCCGAAGGGGTCGAGGCGGGAGCGATCGTGCGGCGCGCGCGGGCGATCAACCCGAAGCTCGTCATCGTCGCGCGGGCGCATTCGGATGAGGAAGTCGGCGACCTCGTCCGGCGCGGCGCGGACCATGTCGTGATGGCCGAGCGCGAGACGGCGTCGCGGATGGCCGAGCGGGCGATGCTGACTTTGGCCTGAGGTTCGTCTTCATTTCATAAGCCGGTTTGTTGCCCGTCTGGATGAGTCCGGGGCTTCCTTCTCTTCGCCATCTTATCTATCGCCATCGCAATGTCCGCCGACGCTCTCCTCCCGCTGCTCAAATCCACCTTCGGCTTCGACGCCTTCCGCGGGCGGCAGGGCGAGGTCGTGGGCCGGGTGATGGCGGGGGCGCGCACGCTCGCGGTGATGCCCACGGGGGCGGGCAAGTCGCTGACCTATCAGTTGCCCGCGGTCGCGCTGAACGGTTGCGTTATCGTCGTGTCGCCGCTGATCGCGCTGATGCACGACCAGCTTCGCGGCGCGCGCGCGGCGGGGATTCGCGCCGCGTCGCTGACCAGCGTCGATGCCGACTGGGCCGAGACGCGGCAGGCGTATCGCGACGGCCAGCTCGACCTGCTCTACGTCGCGCCCGAGCGCGCGACGGGCGAGGGGTTCCGCACCCTTCTCGAGGCGCAGACGCCGGCGCTGTTCGCGATCGACGAGGCGCATTGCGTCAGCGAATGGGGGCATGATTTTCGCCCCGATTACCGGTTGCTCCGGCCGCTGCTCGACGCCTTTCCCGCGGTGCCACGGCTTGCGCTGACGGCCACCGCCGACAAGCACACGCGTGAGGACATCCTCGTCCAGCTCGGCATCCCGGCCGACGGGTTGATCCTTGCGGGATTCGACCGGCCGAACATCCGTTATGCGGTGCGCCCGCGGATCAGCCCGGCGAAGCAGCTTGTCGATTTCATCGCCGCCAATCCGGGGCCGGGGATCGTCTATGCCCCGACGCGGAACGGCACCGAGCGCCTCGCCGAGCAGATCGCGGCGGCGACGGGGCGCAGCGTCGCCGCCTATCATGCCGGGCTCGACCCCGAGCGGCGCGCGCAGGTCCAGCATGACTTCGTCGCGTCCGAAGACGGCATCGTCACCGCGACGGTCGCGTTCGGCATGGGGATCGACAAGCCCGACGTGCGGTTTGTGGCGCATGCGGGCCTCCCGAAATCGATCGAAAGCTATTATCAGGAGACGGGCCGCGCGGGGCGCGACGGCGATCCCGCCGAGGCGATGATGCTGTGGGGCGCCGACGATTTCGCGCGCGCAAGAATGCGATTGTCCGAACTGCCCGAGGTGCGGGTTGCGGGCGAGCGGGTGCGATTGAACGCGCTCGCGGCGCTGGTCGAGACGGTCGAGTGCCGCCGCGCGCTGCTGCTCCGCCATTTCGGCGAGAGTCCGCCCGAACGCTGCGGCAATTGCGACAATTGCCTCGAACCCGGACGCCAGGTCGATGCGACGGTGCTCGCGCAGAAACTGCTCTCGGCGGTCTACCGCACCGGGCAAAGCTATGGCGCCGGGCATATCGAGGCGGTGCTGTGCGGGCGCAGCGACGAACGGATCGTCGGGCGCGGTCACGACAAATTGTCGGTGTTCGGGATCGTCGCGGGCGACGAGGCGCGGCTGATCAAACCGCTCGTGCGCTCGCTTGTGGCGCGCGAGGCGCTCGATACGACCGAGCATGGCGGGCTGATGCTCGGCCCCGCGGCGCGCGCGATGATGAAGGGCGAGACGGCGGTACTGATGGCCGAGCCGCCGGTGAAGCGGACGCAAAGGGCGACGCGCGGCGGTGCGGTTGCGAACCCGGTCGGCGACCCGTTGTTCGACGCGCTGCGCGCCATGCGCCGCGAGCTTGCCGCCGAAGCCGCAGTCCCGCCCTATGTGATCTTCCACGACGCGGTGCTGCGCGCGATGGCGAGCGAACGGCCCGCGACGCGCAGCGCGCTCGCGGACATTCCCGGCGTCGGAGGCAAGAAGCTGGAGGCGTGGGGCGATGCGTTCCTGAACGTCATCCGGCAGTTTTGAGCCGGTCGGTCGGCTGGTCCGGCGAAATGACCGAAACGATGTCGCTGCGCAGCGTCCAGCCGAGCCGCTCGTAAAGCGCCTTGCCATCGGCGGTGGCGACCAGCAGGCGCTCGGTAGCGCCGCGGCAGGCGGCGCGGCGGCCGAGCTCGGCCATGATCGCCGAGCCGAGCCCGCGGCGGCCGAATTGCGGCTCGGTCACGATCTGGTCGTAGACCGCGGTGGTGCCGTGGATTCCGAGGACGCCGCGCGCGGCGAGCGTTCCGTCGACGTGCCGCGCCACCGCTTCGAAACGGTCGGCGCTTTCATCGACCTCGATCGCGAAATCGGGCGCAGGCCGCGCCGCGGACATCCCGGTGCCGGCCGCCATCAGCCACATCGGGTCGCGCGGCCGCCAGTGCGGCGGGATATGCGGGAGAATCGTGTCGCGCGGTGCGGCGAAGTCGACATAGATGTGCGGCGCGTCGACCGAGGCGAAGGCGGCCGCGGCGGCTTTGCCCGATGCCGCCCCGAGGATGAAGCGGCCGGCCTGGTCGGGCTTTCCGACGTCGAACCACAGGGTCGGGGCAGCGGGCGTGGCGACGGGCGGGGCATATCCGCGCGCCGCGCAATAGCCGAAAGCCCATTTGAAATGATCGTCCATGCCCCGACCATAAGTGAAGCGCGGGACAAGGGAAGTAACGATGCACCTTCATGCTTGTCAGCAAGCGCGCGGCGGGAGTAGATCGGCGGCATGAGCGATTTTCGAACCCTGTCCGCCGACTTTAGCGTCGCCCCGCAAATCAGCATCGAGGATGTGGCCGAGGCCAAGGCCGCGGGCTTTGCGATGCTGATCAACAACCGTCCCGACGGTGAAGAGCCCTCGGCGCCGCAGGGCGGGGATATCGCGCACGCCGCGGCGGCCGAGGGACTGGCCTATGCCGCAATCCCGATCGGCCATGCGGGTTTCAGCCATGCGCAGATCGACGCGCTCGACACGTTGCTGGGCGATGCGACGGGGCCGATCCTCGCCTATTGCCGCTCGGGCACGCGCTCGACGCACCTCTGGGCTCTGGCGCGCGCGCGCGCCGGCGACGATGTCGACGGCATCGTCGAGGCGGCGGCGAACGCCGGCTATGACCTCGGCGCGCTGCGGCCGATGCTCGACGCGCTTGCAGGCGAAAAATGAATCAGGCCGAGTTGCTCCAGCTTGGCGGATCGCTGATCGCGGTGCTGTTCGTCGCCTGGCTGGTCAGAGCGATGGGGCTGGGCGCCGATCCGCGGATCGCCGACGCCGAGCAGGCGATCCGGCTTGCCGACGAGGCCGAGGCCGGTTTCAAGGGCGTCGAGGTCGCGCGCGACCGCGCGGGATTTGCCGCGATCGTGCGTAATGCCGAAGGGCGGATGATGCTGGTGCGCGCGCACGGCAATTTCTTTGCGGCGCGGCCTGTCGATGCCAGCGTGATCGGCCGTCTCGACAAGGATTTCCTGATTTTGACGACGCCGGAGAAAACGTTCGGCGCGGTGACGCTGCACTTGGGGAAGGATGCGGGAATGTGGGCCAGCCGGATGCGTACTCTTTCCGAGCGTGCGGCTTCGCCGAACGCGGCCGGTGCCGCAATCCCTTCGTCAGAAGGGACCGCAAACGTTGGATAAGCTGCCCGACCCGGTCACCTATGCCGTTCCCGCCTTCATCCTGCTGCTGATCGCCGAGATGATCATCTCGCTGCGCCGCGACAGGAGCCGGTACGAGGCGCGCGATACGCTGACCTCGCTGATGCTCGGCACGGTGAGCCAGGTCGCGGGTGCGTTCGTCGGCGCGGCGGTGATCGGCGTGTCGGTGTTCGTGTATCAGTACCGGCTGTTCGACATCGGGATAGAGTTCCGGAGCTGGTGGTGGGCGTGGATCCTCTGCTTCTTCCTCGACGACCTCGCCTATTACGCCTTCCATCGCAGCGCGCATCGCGTGCGCTGGTTCTGGGCGAGCCATGTCATCCACCACAGTTCGCAGCATTATAACCTCTCGACCGCGCTCAGGCAGACATGGACGGGTTTTTTCAGCCTGACCTTCCTGTTCCGCCTGCCGCTCTTCCTGATCGGCTTTCCGCCCGCGATGGTCTTTTTCTGCGCGGGGCTGAACCTGATCTACCAGTTCTGGATCCATACCGAAGCGATCAGGCGCCTGCCGAAATGGTTCGAGGCGGTGATGAACACCCCATCGCACCACCGTGTCCATCACGGGGTGAACCCGCGCTATCTCGACGCCAATTATGCGGGCGTCTTCATCATCTGGGACAAGATGTTCGGCAGCTTCGTCGCCGAACGCGACGACGAGCCGGTGCGGTACGGGATCGTCAAGCAGCTCGGCAGTTTCAACATATTGTGGGCTGCGGTGCATGAATGGGTCGGGATCGCGAAGGATGTCTGGGCCGCGCCGTGGAAGCATAAACTCGATTATATGTGGCGCGAGCCCGGCTGGAGCCACGATGGCAGCCGGCAGACCAGCGCGATGATCAGGGAGCGCTGGGCGGCGGGGCGGCCGGTCGAGGAACCGGCGGAGTAAACACCTCGTCACCCCGGACTTGATCGGGGGTCCCGTTCGGCAACCGTGAAAAGCGTCACCCCGGGTCGAGCCCCGGCGTGACGGGAATGGGTCTTGCCTCGCCTCCTAATGACATTCATGTAAGCACCCGGGCGACCGCCAGCAGGCGGCGCGAGGGAGAGTCGCAATCATGGATCAGTTCGACATCATCGTCATCGGCGGCGGCAGCGCGGGGAGCGCGGCGGCGGGACGGCTTGCCGAGGCTGGATCGCGCACGGTCTGCCTGGTCGAGGCGGGCGGGCGCAACGACAATATGCTGATCAAGACGCCGGGCATGATGCCCTTCATCCGGAACGCGTCGAACTATAAATATGAAACGGTGCCGCAGGCGGGGTTGGACGGGCGCACCGGATATCAGCCGCGCGGGCGCGGGCTTGGCGGGTCGAGCGCGATCAACGCGATGGTCTATATTCGCGGCCATGCCTTTGATTACGACCAGTGGGCGTCGCTGGGCGCGACCGGCTGGAGCTATGCCGACGTGCTGCCCTTCTTCAAACGCAGCGAGGGCAATGAGCGCGGCGGCGACGAATTTCACGGGAGCGGCGGGCCATTGAATGTGATGGACCAGCGCTGGCCCAATGTGACGAGCCGGCGTTTCATCGAGAGCGCGGCATCGCTGCAATTGCCGCGCACCGGCGATTTCAACGGGCCGAGCAACGAAGGTTTCGGCCTGTATCAGGTGACGCAGAAGGGCGGCGAACGCTGGTCGGCGGCGCGCGCCTATGTCGAACCGCTCCGCGAGCATGGCAATTTCGCGGTGCGCACCGGCGCGCTAGTGGAAAAGATACTCGTCGAGAACGGGCGCGCGACGGGGGTAGTGATCCGGCGTGGCGGTAGCCGCGAGACGCTGCGCGCGCGCGGCGGGGTGATCCTGTCGGCGGGGGCGTTCGGCAGCCCGCAAATTTTGATGCTGTCGGGGATCGGGCCGGGCACGCATCTGCAGGACAAGGGAATCGACGTGACCCTCGACCGCGCCAGCGTCGGCGAAAACCTGCAGGACCATATCGACTATCTGTCGAGCTGGGAAACGCGCTCGACCGAACCGCTTGGCGACAGTCTGGGCGGGACCTGGCGGATGGTGAAGGCGATCTTCGAGCACCGGACCAGGCGGACCGGTATCATGACGACCTGTTTCGCCGAGGCGGGCGGCTTCTGGAAATCGCGGCCCGACCTGCCCGCGCCCGACATCCAGTATCATTTCGTGCCCGCGATGCTCGAGGATCATGGCCGGACCAAGGTCAAAGGCCACGGCTTTTCGTGCCATGCCTGCGTGCTGCGCCCCGAGAGCCGCGGCACGGTGCGGCTTGCTTCGGGCGACGCCGCCGCCGCGCCGGCGATCGATCCCGGTTTCCTCACCGACGCGCGCGATATGGCCACGCTGCGCGCCGGCGTGCGGATGATGCACCGCATCGCCGCCGCGCCGCCGCTGTCCGATTATGCCGGTGCCGACCGGCATCCGGTCGATATCGAGGACGATGCCGCGCTTGACGCGCTGATCCGCAGCCGTGCCGACACCGTCTATCACCCCGTCGGCACGTGCCGCATGGGGAGCGATGCCGGGGCGGTGGTCGACCCGACGCTCAAGTTCAACGGTATCGACGGGTTGTGGGTCGCCGACGCGAGCATCATGCCGCGGCTGGTGTCGGGCAACACCAATGCGCCGAGCATCATGATCGGCGAGCGTGCGGCCGATTTCGTGAAGGCGGCGCTGAACTGAGCGGGCCCGGGCTTTCGCCGGTGTGCCCTAGGCGCAGGCGGTGGCCAGCAACCGCCCGCTTCCGGTCAGGTCGTAGCGACTGGCCGGTGGGCGCAGGTCGAGGATTTCGCGCGTCACCAGCCCCTGTTTGCCGAGCGCCGCCAGTCCCTGCGACAGCGCGCGCGGGCTAGCGGGGGCGAGCAGGCGCGAGAGGGCGTTGAAGCGGTCGTGACCCGTACCGATCCCGACGACCAGCGGAAGCCCCCAGCGCGTCGCGGCACCGGGCGACAGGCCTATCGCGCGCTGCGCCTCGCTGATCGTCGCGGCACGCGCGGCGACCGCGGTGCCCGCTTCGGTGAGGATATATTCGGGGCGCAGCGGGTGGCCGTGGCCGGGATTGCGCCCGACCCAGCCGATCGTGGCGGCTGCTTCGAGCGTGCGGGCGAGGCTGTCGCGCCACCCCCCCAGCCGGTGGATCAGCTCGACGAAGCGCGCGCCCTTGTGTGCCGCGAGATCGGCGAGCAGCGGCACCAGCCAGCGATGGCTGCCGAGCTGGACGAGCAGGGGGTCGGCTATGGTTGACCGCATTTGCAACTAACTATACAAACCGTACCATCAAGGCAAGCGATATGGGCCGGGCGATTCTCCCTTTGGCCTGGCGCTCCGCGAAACGGGAGGAATGACATGGCGCTTCAGATCGGATCCGAACTCACCTGTTCGATGGGGGTCCGCGACATGACCGCGGCGATCGCCTGGTACGAGCGCGTGATGCTGTGCCGGCTGCTCTACCGCGCCGACGAAATCGGCTGGTGCGAACTGGCGACGCCGATGACGGGGGTGAATATCGGGCTTAGCCAGGTCGAGAGCGTCGTGCAGGGCGGCGGGGCGACCAACGTGTTCGAGGTCGCCGATATCGACGAGGCGAAGGCGCATCTCGATGCCGGGGACGTGCGGCAGGACGGCGATATCCAGCATATCCCGGGGCTGGTGAGGCTCATCACCTTCTACGATCCCGACGGCAACGCCTTCATGTTCTCGCAGTCCGAGCTGGCGGCATGACGCCGGTCTGGTGGGCTGCGGCGCTGCTTGCGCCGGCTGCGCCCGCCGCCGAAGCGCCGTCGCTGTCCGCGTGGCATGGAAGCTGGGTCGGCACGGGCGAGGCGTTCGGCAAGCCGGCGACCGCAACGCTCGACATCGCGCCGGACGGCGGCGGGGCGGCGCTGTCCTACCGGTTGTCGATCGCGGGAACGCCGCCCGTGATCTACTCGGCCGAGGCGACCTATTCGAACGACGCCAGGGGACGCGTGCGCGGCAAATGGACCGACAGCCATGGCCGCGTAAGGCCCGTCGCGGGCGGGGTGACCGGAACGCAATGGTGGACAAATTGGGGCAGCGCCGACGTCGAGATCGGGCGGTCGACCTACACGCTCGAAAGCGGCGGCGCGCTGGTCGTCAGCGATTCGATTTTGCAGCCGGATGGCAGCTGGCGGGTTTTTTCCATGCTGCGCTATGCGCGCAAAAACACCTGAAAACCGCCGATTTTTGACAATATTTGTGTTGCGCACAAAAAAAGAGGGCCGGGACTTGCGTCCCGGCC
>JALDYH010000164.1:0-8839 GCA_032154175.1 Sphingopyxis sp.
ATTTCAGCGACACGCAATTCGGCCTGCTCACCGGCCTGGCCTTCGCGCTTTTCTATGCCGCGATGGGCGTCCCCGTCGCGATGATCGCCGATCGCTGGAACCGCGTGAAGCTGATCGGCATCGCCTGCGTCGTGTGGAGCGGTTTCACCGCCGCATGCGGGATGGCATCGAATTTCTGGCAGCTCGCGCTGATGCGTTTCGGCGTCGGCGCGGGCGAAGCGGGCGGCACCGCCCCCTCGCTGTCGGTGATCGCCGACTATTATCCGCCCGCACAGCGCCCGCTGGCGATCGGCCTTTTCACGCTCAACGGCCCGTTCGGGGTCTTCGTCGGCGCGACCTTCGGGGCCTGGGCCGCGGCGAACATCGGCTGGCGCAACGCCTTCCTTCTGATCGGGATCGTCGGCATCATCGTCGCCCCGATCCTGATCTGGCTCGTCCGTGAACCCGCGCGTGGACAGATGGACGCACAAAAGACGGCCGATGAGGCCCTGCCCTTCAGCCAGAGCCTTGCGATGTTCTGGCGCCGCCCGTCGCTGCGCATGGTGATGATCGGCAGCGGCCTTGCCGCCTTTGTGAGCTATGGCATGCTCAACTGGATTCCGGCGTTCCTGATGCGGACGCAAAAGATGCCGCTCGACGCGATGGCGACATATTTCGGTCCCGCGGCGGGGATCACCTTCGGCGTCGGCATCTTGGGCGGCGGCTGGCTGGTCAGCCATCGCGCGAAAGTGTCGGCGCGCGCTTATGGCACCATCCCGGCACTCGCGACCGCCGTTCTGATCCCGACCTTCATCGCCGCGCTGCTCGTCGACAGCTGGCAGGCTTCACTCGCACTGATGCTGATCCCGATGGCGGCATGCACCGCCTACGTCGCCCCTGCCCTCGCACTGGTACAAAAT
Organism: Sphingopyxis sp.; assembly: GCA_032154175.1. Lineage (GTDB taxonomy): Bacteria > Pseudomonadota > Alphaproteobacteria > Sphingomonadales > Sphingomonadaceae > Sphingopyxis. Next base: position 900 of record JALDYH010000164.1, read on the forward strand.
CTCACCCCGCCACGCAGTCGCGCGACCGCCGCCGCAGTGCTGATGCTGATGTTCAACATCATCGGCCTCGGGCTCGGCCCGCTGTTCGCAGGGATCGTCAGTGACAGCCTGAAGCCCGAATATGGCGACGGTAGCCTCAGGTGGGCGCTGATGGCGCTGATGCCCTTCGCCGCCGCCGCCGGCATCGCGCAGTATCGCATGACGCGCCATCTCGAAAAGGATTTCGCCGAATGATCGATGTCGCGGGCAAGACGGCTTTCATCACCGGCGGCGCGAGCGGGCTCGGGCTCGCCACCGCCCAGGCACTCGCCGCAAAGGGGGCATCGGTGATCCTCGCCGATATCGACGCGGCGGGTGCCGAAAATGCCGCTGCGGAATTGCGCAGCAATGGCGCCGACGCGCTCGGCCTCCAGCTCGACGTGACGAGCGAAGACAGCTGGGCGGAAGCCGGCGCGAAGGCGTGCGACTTCGGCCCGGTGCGCATCCTGTTCAGCAACGCCGGGGTCGGCGGCGGATCGGGACCGTTCGAGCAATATGACACCGACGTCTGGCGCTGGAACTATGCGGTCAACGCGCACGCGCATCTCTATGCCTGCCGCACTTTCCTCGGCGACATGAAAGCGTCGGGCGAAGCCAGCCATCTCGTGATTACCAGCTCGATGGTCGCGATCGTGCCGCCGCCGATCTCGGTCGCCTATATCAGCTCCAAATATGCGACGCTCGGCATCGCGATGGCGCTGCGCAACGAACTCGCCGAAAGCTGCGTCGATATCTCGGTGCTGATGCCCGGCATGTCGGCGACGCGGATCGTCGAAACCACGCGTGACCTGCGCCCCGTCGAAGTCGAGGTCGGCAACGCGGCGGCAACGAGCCAGGCGATGCAGGGCGTGCTCGCGGGCGGCATGTCGCCGGACAAGATCGGCGCGCGCGTCGTACAGGCGATCGAAAATGGCGACTACTGGATCTTCACCCACCCCGAATGGAAGGCGATGGCCGAACTGGTGACGCAAGACATGCTGGCGTCCTTCGGTCCCTCGGCCGATCCCGATTACCGGGGCGACAATATCGACGGGCTGATCGCGGCCAATGGCGGCCGCATGTTCGGTGCCAAGATTTAAGGAGAGAGACATGGCCGAAGAGAATGACATCCGCGACATGGCGCAGCGCTTTTTCGACGCGATCGAGGCGGGCGACATCGAAACGATGCAGGGCAGCTTCACGCCCGACGCCGAGATCTGGCACAACACCGACGAACTGATCGTCACCCCCGCACAGACCGCGCAGACGCTGACCGGCATGGTCGCACGGATCAAGGACCGCGAATATGCCGACCGCCGGCTGACCGCCTTTCCCGGCGGCTTCGTCCAGCAGCATGTGCTGAAGGGCCGCCGCGTCCATGACGACGGCGAAGTTCGCCTGCCCTGCGCGATCGTGTGCAAGGTCGAGAATGGCAAGATCACGCGCCTCGACGAATATTTCGACAGCGCGCACGTCGCCGAATTCCGCAAGTTCGCGAACGCCTGAGGAGTAAGTCGATGCCCGTCCTGCGCCAGGTTCCCCGCTCGGAAGTCACCGACGAAACCGTCCTCGCCTATTACAACCGCCTGTTCGGCGACCGCGATCCCGTCGCCGAGCCGGGCACCGCGACCGGCACGCCGGGCGACTGGTGGACGGTGTTCGCGCTGTCACCCGACATCTTCGAACATGCGGTCAAGGGCTTCGCCGTCTATCGCAACCCCGCGCGCACGATCGATCCGGTGCTGCGCGAGCTCGGCCAGACTCGCGCGGGCTGGGTCAAGGGCAGCCAGTTCGTCTTTTCGCAGCATTGCAAGTCGCTCCGCGGCCTCGGTGTCAGCGAGGAGAAGATCGCCGCCATCGCGCACTGGACCGTGGCCGATTGCTATAACGAGCAGGAGCGCACCGTGCTCGCCTATGCCGACTGCCTCGCGCAGGCCGGTGGGCGCGTGCCGCTCGAGGTCTTCGACAAGCTCAAGACCTTCTGGAACGACGAACAGATTTTCGAATTCACCTACATCACCTGCCTCTATGACATGCATGCGGTGATCACCCGCGCGCTGCGGATGGAATATGATGCGCGCGAGGACCCGATCGTCGAGGTCGCCGCGCCCGAAGGCTTCAGCGCCGCCGACTTCCTCAGCGCCCCGCGCCCCGCGAACGGGTGATGAGCGACTACGGCACCCCCGAAGTCATCGCGACGGGCCTTCGCTTTCCCGAAGGCCCCGTGCCGATGGCCGACGGATCGGTGCTGCTCGTCGAGATCGCACGCGGCACACTGACACGCGCCCTGCCCGACGGCAGCCTGTCGGTCGTCGCCGAACTCGGCGGCGGGCCGAACGGTCTCGCGATCGGCCCTGACGGTGCCGCCTATGTCTGCAACAACGGCGGCTTCCAGTGGATCGAGGCGGGCGGCCTGCTCTTCCCCGGCCACGCTGCCAGCCCCGACGCCTGCGGGTCGATCCAGCGCGTCGATCTGGCCACCGGCGCCGTGACGACGCTTTACGACAGCTTCGAGGGCGAACGGCTGAAAGGCCCCAACGATATCGTCTTCGACGGGAGCCGGGAAAATGGCGGCGGCTTCTGGTTCACCGATCACGGACAGGTTCGGGGTACCGGCCGCGACCATGGCGCCATCTATCACGCCGCTGCCGACGGCTCGAAAATCAGCCGCCAGCGTGCCGACATGATGGGCCCGAACGGCATCGGCCTCTCGCCCGACGGCAAGACGCTTTACGCCAGCGAGACGATGACCGCGCGCGTCTGGGCGATGGACATCGTCGCGCCCGGCGAACTGGCGCCGCCGCCGCCGTGGGCCGCCGGCCGCTTCGTCGGCACCCCGCCCGCCTTCCGCCTGCTCGACAGCATGGCGATCGAGGAAAGCGGCCGCATCTGCGTCGGCACGATGGTCGAGGGCGGGATCACCATCTTCGACCCCGACGGCGGCGGCTCGGAATTCGTGCCGCTGCCCGATATCGGCATCACCAATATCGCCTTCGGCGGTGCCGACCGGCGCGACGCCTGGATCACCGCGTCGACCACCGGCACACTCTACCGCATACGCTGGCCGCGCCCCGGGGCGCGGCTCCATTATTCGTCAACTTAATTGACGATTTACGCATTTGATGCTAGAAAAGACTCAAGGAAGAGGATGGGCATGAAATATTATAACTCCATCGGCCCCAACCCGCGCGTCGTGACGATGTTCATGGCCGAAAAAGGCATCGAGATTCCCGAGGTCATGATCGACCTGCGCGGCGGCGAGAACCGGCGCGCGCCCTATAATGTCGAGGTGAACCCCGCGGGCCAGACCCCCGCGCTCGAACTCGACGACGGCAGCGTGCTCACCGAAATCACTGCGATCTGCGAATATCTCGAAGAGCGCTTCCCCGAAACGCCGCTGATCGGCACGACGGCGGAGGAACGCGCGAACACCCGCATGTGGACGCGCCGCGTCGACATCAAGATCTGCGAGCCGCTGACCAACGGCTTCCGCTATGCCGAGGGCCTGCCGCTGTTCGAGCCGCGGATGCGCTGCCTGCCCGAAGCCGCGGCTGGCCTGAAAGCGATCGCGCAGGACGGGATCGCATGGCTCGACCCGCTGATCGCGGAACGCGATTTTATCGCCGGCGACACATTGTCGCTCGCCGACCTGCTGCTCTTCGCTTTCCTCGATTTCGGTGTGTCGGTCGGTCAGCCGATCGACCCCGCCTTTACCAATATCGTGCGCTGGTACGAGCGGATGAAAAGCCGCCCCGACGCCAATTCCAACTGATCGCATAAGGAGACGGATCATGGCTGCAGCAAATAGCGAGTTCGAATTCTGCGGGGTCAATCACCTCGCGCTGGTGTGCAAGGATATGGCGAAGACGGTCGAATTCTACCGCGACGTCCTCGGCATGCCGCTCCTGAAAACGCTCGACCTGCCCGGCGGGCGCGGCCAGCATTTCTTCTTCGACGTCGGCAATGGCGACAGCATCGCCTTTTTCTGGTTCCCGAACGCCCCCGAGGCGGTGCCCGGCATTTCGGCCCCCGCCGCGCTGCCAACGCGCGGCAGCTTCGTTTCGGCGCACGGGTCGATGAACCATATCGCGATCAACGTCCGCGCCGAAAAGTTCGACGAATATTACCAGCGGCTGGTCGACAAGGGCGTCGAAGTCACGCCGATCCTCAACCACGACAATTCGCCGACCCAGTCGTCGCCCGAGATGAACGACGACGTCTATGTTCGCTCGGTTTATTTCTTCGACCCCGACGGCGTCTGCCTCGAATTCGCGGCGTGGACAAAGATATTCGACGAGAGCGACGTCGCGCATGATCCGGTGCGGGCCGACGGCACCAAGGTCGATGGCTTCATCACCGGCCGCACCCCGCTGCCCGCCGAATAGATATTCCCGACGGTACCACTGGGAACTCCTCCTGAACCCGGCCTTCTGGTCGGGTTCTTTTTTGTGAGGATCGTTAGCTTTCCGACCGGTTGCGGACGTTGCTTCTCTCCTCCCGCCTGCGAGAGGCGCCTCTTGCTATCCGAAGTCGGCTGGATGGGGGAGAGTGCCGTCTGCCAAGGACTCCGTCGGTCAATCGACTCGCTCCACCGCAAAATCGGGCTGGTTCGCTTGCGGGCGCGTTATCGCATTCTTAGGGTCACCCAATCCATCAAATCACGGGGAACAAGTTGTCAGCTTTCAAATCCGCTGCGCTTCTAGGCGCGCTTTTCGTCCTGACCTTTCCCGCGGCAGCCAGCGCCGAAGGCGTCGCGATCGAAGGTAATCTTGCGCGGGCGCAGGGACATTGGGGCGGTGAACTGGGCGCCGGCTATGGCTTCCGCGCCGGACCGATCACGTTGCGCCCCATCGGCGGGGTGTTGATCCATTCAGACAATGACGAGCGCGAGGTGAAGCTCTATGCCAAGGCCGAGGCGACGGTGACGATTCCGGCGCTCGCTGAGCTCGGCGCGGGTGCGCGTATCAGCGGTGACCAGACGCGAATTTATGGCACGGCGGCGTTCGATCTGCTCCCCAAGCTGAAGCTGAAGGGCAATCTGGGCGATGGCTATGCCGCGATCGGCATCATGGGACAGTTTTGAACGACTCGGACCAGAGCCGGTGAGGGCCATCGCGATAATGGTTCGCCGACTGGCCATCATCCTGAAGCGAGGAACGACAGCTAACCGACCAAACGTTGCCATAAGATTCCCCCTACCCCACTGCGCGATCACGGCCCTCCCAATAGGGCGCACGCAATTCGCGGCGGAGCACCTTCCCTGAGGGATTGCGCGGCAGCGCTTCTATGAATTCGATACTTTTGGGGACCTTGTACGTTGCGATCCGGTCGCGCGCCCAAGCGACGATGTCGGCAGGCTCAATCGTCACGCCCGCCGCGGGGACGACCAGCGCCTTGACGCCTTCGCCCCATTTGTCGTCGGGCACGCCGATCACCGCGACGTCGGCGACGCCGGGACAGCCCATGATCGCGCTCTCGACCTCGGCCGGATAGACATTTTCGCCGCCCGACACGATCATGTCCTTGATCCGGTCGTGGACGTAATAAAATCCGTCGGCGTCGCGATAGCCGACGTCGCCGGTGTGCAGCCAGCCGCCCGCAAGCGTCTCTTCGGTCGCCGCCGCGCGGTTCCAATATTCCTTCATTACGATGCCGCCGCGAATCGCGATCTCGCCGATCTCGCCCTCGCCGAGTTCTGTCCCGTCGCCGCCAAGGATCGCCATCGCGGCGCCCGGCCACGGCTTGCCGCACGAGGTCAGCTTGCCCGGCAGGTCATGTGCGCCCGGCGACAGGTAAGAGCCGCCGCCGGCGGATTCGGTCATGCCATAGAATTGCACGAAGTCGCAGCCGAAGGTTGCGCGCGCGCGGCGCAATACATCCTCGGCGATCGGCGATGCGCCATAGGCGATAGACTTGAGCTGCGGATAGGCGCCTGCATTCGCATCGGGCTGGAGCAGCATCATCTGGATCATCGCGGGGGCAAGGAAAGCGTGCGCAACATCCTCCTCGCGCATCATGCGTACCGCGTCGGCGGCGGTAAAATCCTTCACGAGCACCAGCCGTCCACCCTGCGCCAGTCCCGAGAAGCTGACGTTCGTGCCCGCGACGTGGAACAAGGGCATGACGATCATCACCGTCTCGTCCTCGCCATAGGCGAAGCCGTCGACCTCGGTCGCGGCTTCGAGGAAGGTGCGGTAGTTGGCGTTGGTGAGCACGACGCCCTTGGGAAGCCCCGTCGTGCCGCTGGTGTAAAGCTGAAGCACATCGTCGGTGAGCTGCGGCGGGTCGGCGAGCGGTGCCTCGGATGCCGCGCCGAGCCAGGCGTCGAAGGGCTCGAATGCCGGATGTTCGCCATAAAGCGCGATCAGCCGCGGCGACACGGCCAAATCGGCGACCGCAGCCAGCGCGCAATCGAAGAAATCCTCGCCGACGAAGAGCAGCTTGGGTCCGGCGTCACCGAGAATGAAGCCGATCTCGGCGGGTGCGAGGCGGCAGTTGATCGGCGCGAAGCAGGCGCGGGCACGCGCGGTGCCGAAGAACAGCGGATACCAGCTGTCGTGATTCTTCGTCAGCGCCGAGATGCGGTCGCCGGGCGTGACGCCCGCTGCGATCAGCGCACGCGCCACCCTGTTCGAACGCGCATCGAGCGCGTTGAAACTCGTCTCGCGATCCCCGAACTTCACCGCGGTCGCCTGCCCCCGCACCCGCGCCTGCGCCGCCGGAATATCCGCCAGCGTCCGGATCGCTTCCAGATCGATCATTTTGCTCTCCCAACCGTCGTTTCGACTTGAATTAGATAGAATACTAAGCAAATGTTTGGCCAGCCCAAAAATCGAGAGGAATGGCCTTGTTCGACCACCCCATATTGCCGACGACGATCGTCGGAAGCTACCCCCAGCCGGACTGGCTGATCGATCGCGAACGGCTGAAAGCCAGCCTGCCCCCGCGCGTGCGCGCCGAGACGCTGTGGCGCATCCCCGACCCTTGGCTCGCCGACGCGCAGGAAGCCGCAACGCTGATGGCGATCCGCGATCAGGAAGAGGTCGGCATCGACATCGTCGGCGACGGCGAGATGCGCCGCGAAAGCTATTCGAACCGCCTCGCGACCGCGCTGTCGGGGATCGACACCGAAAGGCACGGGACCGCGATCGACCGTACGGGCAATGCCAATCCGGTGCCGCTCGTGTCGGGCCCGATCCGCCGTGTCGCGCCGATCGAGGCGCAGGACGCGGCATTCCTGCGCCGTCATTCGACCCGGCCGGTGAAGCTCACCCTGCCCGGCCCGTTCACGATGACGCAGCAGGCCGAGAATGGCTATTATCCCGACCTGCGGTCGCTCGCGATGGATTATGCCGACGCGGTCAATGCCGAGGTGAAGGATTTGTTCGCGGCGGGGGTCGATGTTGTCCAGCTCGACGAACCCTATCTGCAGGCGCGCGCCGCCGAGGCGAACAGCTATGCGATTGAGGCGATCAACCGCGCGCTCGACGGCGTCGGCGGGACGACCGCGCTGCACATCTGCTTCGGCTATGCGATGGTGCATCACGGCGCGGGGGCGACGGGGCCGAAGCCAAAGGCCTATGATTTCCTCGCCGAGCTGGAAGCGTCGGCGATCGACGTGATCTCGATCGAGGCGGCGCAGCCGGGGCTCGACCCCGCGATCCTCGCCGAACTCCCGACCAAGACGATCATGTACGGCGTGCTCGACCTGTCGATTCCCGAGGTGGAAACGCCCGAGGTCGTCGCCGGCCGTATCCGCGAGGCGCTGCGCTACGTCGACGCCGAACGCCTGTGGATCGCGCCCGATTGCGGCATGAAATATCACAGCCGCGAACATAGCCAGGCCAAGCTGAAGGCGATGGTGGATGGAACCGCGCTGGTCAGGGCCGAGCTGAAATAACCGAAAATTATGTTCCCCGGGG
>JALDYH010000019.1:0-42542 GCA_032154175.1 Sphingopyxis sp.
TCCACCAGTCGGTGTCGATCTGCGCGTGCCAGGGCGAGACGAACTGCTCGTCGAGCCCTGCGAGGTCGGTGCCGCCGTGCGGGAAGGCGATGACGAGCGGCGCGTCGCCGCGCTGGACGCGCCGCCAGTCCATCAGGCGAGGCCCGGCAGGTTGGCGGGCAGCGCGGCGACGAGGCTGCCCGAACGGACCAGCGCGGTCGCGGCCTCCATGTCGGGATGGAAATGCCGGTCGTCCTCGAGCGTCGGCACCGCGGCGCGCAGATGCCGGTGCGCCGCCTCCAGCGCGTCGCTCGATTTCAGCGGCGCGTGAAAATCGATTCCCTGACATGCCGCGAGCAGTTCGATGCCGATCACCGCGCTGACATTGTCGGCCATTTCGAGCAGGCGGCGGGCGCCATGTGCGGCCATCGAGACATGGTCTTCCTGATTGGCGCTGGTCGGAATCGAGTCGACGCTGGCGGGATAAGCGCGCTGCTTGTTCTCGCTGACGAGTGCGGCGGCGGTGACCTGCGGGATCATGAAGCCCGAATTGAGACCGGGGCGCGGGGTCAGGAAGGCGGGTAGGCCAGACAATGCCGGATCAACGAGCATCGCGATGCGGCGTTCCGAAATCGAGCCGATCTCGCAGAGCGCCATGGCGATCATGTCGGCGGCGAAGGCGACGGGTTCGGCGTGGAAATTGCCGCCCGAGAGCGCTTCGTCGGTGTCGGCGAAGATCAGCGGATTGTCCGAAACTCCGTTCGCCTCGATGCCGAGCGTGGTTCCGGCCTGGCGGAGCAGGTCGAGCGCGGCGCCCATCACCTGCGGCTGGCAGCGAAGGCAATAGGGATCCTGCACGCGCGGGTCGTCGACGGCATGCGAGGCGCGGATCGCCGATCCCGCCATCAGGCCGCGCAGCGCGTCGCCGACCTCGCGTTGTCCTGCATGGCCGCGCAGCGCATGGATGCGCGCGTCGAAGGGGGCGTCGGAGCCTTTGGCAGCCTCGGTCGAGAGCGCGCCGGTGATAAGCGCGGAGCGGAAGACGGTTTCGGCACGGAACAGGCCCGCCAGTGCGTTCGCGGTCGAGAATTGCGTGCCGTTGAGCAGCGCGAGGCCTTCCTTGGGGCCGAGATCGAGCGGGACGAGACCGGCCTCGGCAAGCGCGTCGGCGGCGGGCAGCGTCTCGCCGCCGACCTCGATCGCACCGACGCCGATCATCGCGGCCGCCATATGCGAGAGCGGCGCGAGATCGCCGCTCGCGCCGACCGAGCCCTGCGACGGGACGACGGGGGTGAGGCCTTTCGCCAGCATCGCCTCGATCATCGCGACCGTCGTGCGGCGGACGCCCGAGGCGCCCATGCCGAAGCTTGCGAGTTTCAACGCCATCATCAACCGGACGATGGGGGTCGGCGACGGCGCTCCGGTCCCCGCAGCGTGGCTGAGCACGATATTGCGCTGGAGCGTCGCCAGATCGTCGTCGGCGATGCGCACGCTCGCGAGCTTTCCGAAGCCGGTGTTGATGCCGTAGACCGGCGCGCCCTTCGCGACGATGCGTGCGACTGCGGCGGCGCTCGCATCGATCGCGTCCCATGCACCGGCGCTCAGTTCGGCGCTCGCGCCCTCATGGATTTCGCGCCAGTCGGCGAGCGAGATATGCCCGGGCTCGATGATCATTGTCCGTCCTTGATACGTTGATGAAGCGGGTTGAAGCCGATGCGGTAGACCAGTTCGGCGGGGTCGCTGACGTCCCAGATCGCAAGGTCGCACGCCTTGCCGGGCTCGAGCGTCCCGATCTCGGCGCCGAGGCCGAGCGCCACGGCGGCGTTGACGGTGACGCCGCGCAGAGCCTCGACGACGGTCAGGCCGAACAGCGTCGCACCCATGTTGAGCATGAGCAGGAGCGAGGTCGTCGGCGAGGTGCCGGGGTTGTTGTCGGTTGCGAGCGCGATGCGCGTGCCGTGACGGCGCATCGCATCGATCGGCGGCAGCTTCGTCTCGCGCATGAAATAATAAGCACCGGGGAGGAGCACCGCGACCGTGCCCGCTTCCGCCATCGCGCGGACATCGTCGTCGGTCGCATGTTCGAGATGGTCGGCCGAGAGGGCGCCGCGCTCCGCCGCGAGCGCGCTGCCGTGGAGCGCCGACAATTGTTCGGCGTGGAGCTTGACCGCAAGGCCGTGCGCCTGCGCCGTCTCGATCACGCGCGTGCATTGCGCGAGCGAGAAGCCGATGCCTTCGCAAAAGGCGTCGACCGCGGTCGCGAGCGGCGCAGCGGCAGGGATCATCTCGCCCACGACAAGGTCGATATAGGCGTCGCTGTCGCCCCTATATTCGGGAGGCAGCGCGTGTGCGCCGAGAAAGGTGGGTTCGACCCGGATCGGGCGCCGGTCCGCGAGCGCGCGCGCGGCGCGCAACATCTTGAGTTCGTCGTCGGTCGACAGGCCATAGCCCGACTTGATCTCGATCGTCGTCACGCCCTCGGCAATCAGGGCATCGAGGCGGGGAAGGGCACTCGCGACCAATTCGGCCTCGCTCGCCTCGCGCGTCGCGCGCATCGTCGAGACGATGCCGCCGCCCGCGCGGGCGATCTCTTCGTAACTCGCGCCGGCAAGCCGCATCGCCCATTCGTTGGCACGATTGCCGCCGTGGACGAGGTGCGTGTGGCAGTCGATCAGGCCGGGCGTGATGAGCCGGCCTTCGCAATCGATGACATTTTGCGCGGTCGCGGGCGCCTGTTCGGCCGGTCCCGCATAGACGATGCGGCCGTCGGCGGCCGCTACCGCGCCTCGGTCGATCAGGCCGAGGTCATCGCCGGCCATCGTTGCGAGTCGGGCGTTCGTCCAGAGCTGCTCCATGTGGACATTGTTGTCCGGATGCGTCATTATGTCTAGACATAATATTGAGGACGGATGATGACTTCTCTCTGGTTCGAACGTGCGTGGATCGGCGATGGCTGGGAAAGGGACGTGCGATTGCATGTCGCGGACGGCCGGATCGCCTCGATCGAGACCGAAGTCATAGCGGAGCGCGACGACGATCGTCATCGTGTTGCCCTGCCCGGTCTCTGCAACGTCCACAGCCACGGTTTCCAGCGCGGCATGGCGGGGCTGTCGGAGCGCCGCAGCCGACCCGACGACAATTTCTGGAGCTGGCGCGAAATCATGTACCGCTTCCTCGATCGGCTGACCCCCGACGATGTCGCCGCGATCACCGCGCAGGCCTATGCCGAGATGCTCGAAACCGGGTTCACGCGCGTCGGCGAATTCCACTATCTCCACCACGATCCCGCGGGCGCCGCCTACGCCGATCAGGCGGAGATGGCGGGCGCAATTGTCCGGGCGAGCGCGGCGAGCGGGGTCGGCCTGACGCTGCTGCCTGTTTTCTACGCGCACGGCAATTTCGATGCCGCGCCGCCCAGCCATGGTCAGCGGCGTTTCCTGAACGACGTCGACGAATTTGCAACGCTGCTCGATGCGTCACGAGCCAAGCTGCAGGGCGACGCCAATATGGGCATCGCGCCGCACTCGCTTCGCGCAGTGACGTCCGGCGAACTGGCGGCGTTGCTCGAAATGTCGCCCGCCGGTCCCGTGCATATCCATGCCGCCGAACAGGTGAAGGAGGTCGCCGACTGCGTCGCATGGAGCGGCGCGCGGCCGGTCGAATGGCTGCTGGACAATGCCGGGGTCGACGAACGCTGGTGCCTGATCCACTCGACCCATCTCGATGCGAACGAGGTTCAGCGGCTCGCCGCAAGCGGCGCGGTCGCCGGCCTGTGCCCGATCACCGAGGGCAATCTGGGCGATGGTATCTTCCCGGCGGTCGACTATCTCGCAGCGGGCGGGCGCTTCGGGATCGGGACCGACAGCAACATCCTTGTCGACGCTGCACAGGAACTTCGCGCGCTCGAGTATTCGCAGCGACTGGCGCAGCGCGCACGGGCGTTGCTCGCGGACGAGGCCTCGCCATTCGTCGGCGCGAACCTGTTTACGCGCGCGGTGCGGGGCGGCGCGCAGGCGCTCGGCGTACCGGCCGGGCTCGCCGTCGGCCATGCGGCCGATATCGTCTCGCTCGACCTCGATCATCCCGCCTTCGCCGGCACCGACGACGCGACCTTGCTCGACCGCTGGATATTTTCTGCGCGTGCCGGCGCGATCGACAATGTCTGGCGGGCGGGCATCAAGCGCGTCGAAAAAGGGCGCCATGTCGAAGCCGAGGCGATCGCCACCGCCTATCGCGCCTGCGTCGCGCGGCTGCTCGCGTGAACCCGGCGCGCCGCATCCGCGACGAGATCGCGGCCGCGATCCAGTCGGGCGAATGGCGTCCCGGTGATCGCGTCCCGACCGAACAGGAACTCGCCGCGCGCTATGGCTGCGCGCGCGCGACGGTGAGCAAGGCGCTGGGCGAACTCGCGGCGTCGGGGCTCGTCGAACGCCGCCGCAAGGCGGGGACCTTCGTCGCGCATCCGCCGGTCCACTCGGCGGTGATGACGGTGCCCGACCTTGCGGAACTCATCGCCGCGCGCGGCGAGGTCTATCGCTGGGACCTGACCTCGATCCGGAACGGGAAGGCGGGCGACGACATGTTCGCAGGACCCGCGCTGCGCATCGAGGGCGTCCATATGGCGGCGGGCGAAGCCTTTGCGCTCGAGCGGCGGTTCATCGCGCTCGCCGAAGTCCCGGAGGCGGCGGGCGCCGACTTTGTGAAAGAAGCGCCGGGGACCTGGCTGCTCGGCCATATCCCGTGGACGCAGGCACGGCACGTCATTCGCGCGGTGACGCCGACGCGCAAGGAAGCGGGACTGCTCGCGATCGGGGCCGGCACGGCTTGCCTCGAACTCGATCGCACGACGTGGCGCGCAGGGCGCGTCGTGACCCATGTGCGGCAGTTGTTCCGCGGCGACCGTTTCGACCTGGTAGCGGAGTTCAACGCCGGGCCGTGAGAGGCAGCCGTATTCGATCTGCGTCACGGCCACCGCGCCAGGCAAGCCGGTATCGTCGCCCGAGGCTGGAAGAGTGATCACATCGCCGGGGTTGCCGGTGAAATAGCCGCTCGACGCGGCCGCGGCACGGACGCGGCAGGGGGCATCCGTTCGGGTACGCCGTGTCGATGCGCGTCCGCGCATGGATCCGCCGCGTCGCATCGCCGATCCCGCCGGCGGTTGGGGGCGTGCATGCCAACGCGCGATGCATCCATCTTTTCTTGCTGCTCGCCAGAGGTAGATGTTGCGGATAGCCTTTCCCGGTTGAACGACAAGAATGGAGGGCGCATTGCGGAATATTCTGGTCATGATCCTTGCGGCGGCCGGTGCGATGATAGCCGGGGGGAGTGCGGACGCACAGACGCAGGGCAAGGCGGTCGATACATCGTCGGGCAAGGCGCCGTTGCACTATATTTCTATCGGCAAGCCGGGCGGCGTCCCGATTATCGCCGTAAACGGCGGTCCGGGTTTCGATCATCGCTATTTGATTGCGGCGCCCGTTTGGCATGACATGGCCGAGCGTCGGCAGATCATCTTCTACGACCAGCGCGGAACGGGCGATTCGCCGGGCGCGGATGGCCGCGAACTGTCGGTTGCAACGATGGTCGAGGATCTGGAAGCGCTTCGGAAACACCTGAAAGTCGATCGGATCGACCTCGTCGGCCACTCATGGGGCGGCATCCTGTCGATGGCCTATACGACGCGCTATCCCGAGCATGTCGCGCATCTGGTGCTCGTCGGTTCGGGGGACGCTAAGCTGACAAGCCATGAATATCTGTTCGACAAGCTCTATCCCGATATCACGGCGACGATCCCGCCGGATCCGAGCCCGGCCGGGCAGATGGGCTGCGTCGCGATCGATGCCTATGACCGGATGAGCTATTACGACCAGCGAAACCAGGTGCAGGCATCGGGGCCGGACGCGCCACGCTTTTCGCAGGAAACCTGCACGACGGTCATGCTCGATGCGATGAGCCTCGATCTGTATCCCGCGCTTGCCAAGATCGACGTACCGACGCTCGTCATTAACGGCCGTTTCGACGCGAACGTCGCGCCCACGGTCGCCTGGCGCATCAGCCGTGCCATCCCCGGCGCGGAGCTGGCCTTTTTCGAACGCAGCGGTCATTCGCCGTTCGTCGAGGAGCCCGAGAAATTCGCGCTCGTCGTCGAGCGCTTTCTTGCTGAAAGCAAACCGGAAGCTGGCGGCAAGCGCTAGCCGCTGGCGGATGAGCCGGTCAGAGCGGTGATCACCGTTTCGATCATCGCTTCGCTGGCATCGGGTCGATAGACGATGAAAAAGGCCTGGTCCGATGTCAGGACCCGGTCCGTCAGCCGAACCAGTTGCCCGGTTTCGAGATAGGGATCGACGAAGCCCTTCCAGCCGAGCGCGACCCCGCGCCCGGCCAGTGCTTCCTGCAACATCGGCGTATAGGTGCTGAAAAAGGGGCCCTGCGCCGTCGGAACGATGCCCAGTTCGCGAAACCATTCGTGCCAGTCCACGCTCCCCTGGCTCGACGGCGTCAGGTGGAGAAGCGGCGCATCGCGCCATGTTTCCGGCCGATCCTCTGCCAATCCGGGACGCGTTTCGAGCAGCGCGGGCGCGCAGACCGGAAAGGCCACCTCCTCCATCACTTTACGCGCATGGGAGTTCGGCCAGTCGGGCGCGCGACCGTAGCGGATCGAAAGATCGACGTCGTCGGCATCGAAATCGAGATAGGCGTCGGCGGTCATCAGTCGCAGCTGGACGTCGGGCAAGAGTGCGCGAAGTTCGCCGAAGCGTGGCATCAGCCAGTCATGCGCCATCGCATAGGTGCATGCGATCGTCAGCGTCGCTTCCTGCCGGTGGCGCCGGCGGATCGCATCGACCGTATCGCGGATGCGGCCGAGCCCCGCGTCGATCGATTCCGCGAGCGACTTGCCCGACCCCGTCAACACCAGCTTGTTGCCGTTGCGGACGAACAGCGACACGCCGACGTCGGCTTCGAGATTGGAGACGTGCCGGCTGACCGCGGATTGCGCGATGTTGAGCTCGGCGGCCGCGCGCGTGAAGCTCAGATGGCGGGCGGCCGCTTCGAACACCGCAAGGGCATTGAGCGGAGGGAGCGACTGACGAAGGCTGCGGATCATGCTTCTTCATATCGAAAAGGCATAGAGTGTCCACATTTCTCTGGTTACCCGGGGGCGATTTGACGCCTAATTCGATATGTGACTGCCAATGATAATCGGGAGAGATATGCTGTGTCATTCATCATATTCGAGAATGCGCGCGTCCTGAACGAGACGGCCGACGGCTATCGCGACGACTGTCATGTCGTTATCGACGGCGACCGGATTGTCGCTATCGAGGAGGGACCGGCCCGGTCGGCGGGTGCCGAGATCATCGATGTGCGCGGCCGGGTCATGCTGCCCGGACTGATCGATGTTCACACACACCCGCGGCTTTCCAGCGCCAGCGCCGCGCAGATATTGGCGCATCCGCCCTCCTATACGACGGCGCATGCAGCGCGGATGCTGGGGCACGCGCTCGACTGCGGTTTTACGACCTTGCGCGATGTCGGCGGGGGCGACCATGGCCTGGCCAAGGCGCTGGAAGACCGGGTTATCCCCGGACCGCGCCTCTTTTATGCGGGGCGCACGCTTTCGATGACGGGCGGGCATGGGGACCTGCGCACGCCCGACGACGGCGTCGAACCATGCAGATGCCATTTGATGAATTCGATCGCGCATATCGTCGATGGGCCCGATGCCGTGCGCAAGGCCGCGCGCGAGGAATTGCGGATGGGCGCGCATTGCATCAAGATCATGCTGTCGGGTGGCGTGCTATCGCCGACCGACCCCATCTGGATGGAGCAGTTTACCGACGATGAGGTGACCGCCGCTGTCGAGGAGGCGCAGCGCTGGCGCGCTTATGTCGCGGCGCATGCCCATACCGCCGATGCAGTGTCGCGCGCCGCGCGGTTGGGGGTGCGGACGGTCGAACATGCGACGCTGATTTCTGCGGAAGCGGCCGGCGAGCTTCGCGATGCCGGCGGCTTCGCCGTGCCGACCCTTGCGGTCGTGATGGCGCTGATCGAAAAGGGCGATATGCTGGGCCTGCCACCGGCGGTGCGCGGAAAGGCGGAGGAACTGACCCATTTGGCGATGCAGGGTTTCGAGACGGCCTGGCGGGCCGGGGTTCCGCTGGGCTTCGGGACCGATCTCCCGGGCGATGTCTATGACATGCAGGCACGCGAATTTATCTATCGGCGCGAAGTGCAGCCGCCGGCCGCGATCCTCGCGTCGGCTACGATCATCGGCGCGGACATATTGCAGCGGCCCGACCTCGGCCGGATCGCGCCGGGCGCGCTCGCCGATCTGCTCGTCGTCGATGGCGACCCGCTCGAAGATATTTCGACCCTCGCGGAGAATGGCCGGCGCCTTTGCGCGATCATGAAATCGGGGCGTTTCCACAAACGCGACCTCGCGTGAGGGTCCGGCGTTGAACGACACCGCCGACCCGGCTGTCGCACCTGCCGCGGCGGTGTGGGCGGCGATCTATCTCGGCGTCGCGGCGGCTACCTTGCCGGCAGTGCTGCCGGTCATGGTCGGCGTGTTCGCCGATCGCTTCGGCTACGGGGTCACCGGTGCCGGCATGATCGCTTCGCTCAACATGGGCGGTATATTGGTCGGCAGCCTGCTCTGCCCGCTCATCACGGCGCGTTTTTCCTGGACCGTTACGGCCCGGGCGGCGTTGGCCGTCATGATCGCCGGGAATTTGCTGACGATGCTTGACGGTCATTATGGCTATGTGGCGGCCACGCGGGTTTTTTCGGGGCTTGGCGAGGGAGTCGTCGGCGGCATCTGCTATGCTGCAATGGCGCGCGCGGTGCGGCCCGAGCGGGCGGTCAGCATCTATTTCGCCGGCCAGTCGGTCGTCGGAATGATCGGAATGGGCAGCTTCGGCTGGGTCGCGCTCACCTATGGCTGGCACTGGGTTTTCCTGCTGCTGTCGCTGGTTGCCTTGCCGGGTTTCTGGCTGGCGCCCACGATCGGCCGGGCGCAGCAGCGGCAAGCGGTCCGGCCCGCCAGCGACGAGCGCCGCAAGGGCAATCGTCTTTCCTATTATTCGCTTGCCTTCATCCTCGTCTATTTCACCGGCATGGCGTCGCTCTGGCCGTTTCTCGAGCAAATCGGCGCGAAGGCGGGGTTCGATCCGGCGACCGTCGCCCTCGCGTTGTCGGGATCGGCCTTTGGCGGGCTGGCAGGCTCGCTCGCCGCGAGTGTGGCCGCCGGCCGCCTCGCGCGGACAACCGGGCTCCTTGTCGGGACCGTCATATTGGCCTGCGGGGTCGCCGGGCTCGCTCTCCCGATCGGTGCGTGGGGTTTTGCCGTGTCGCTCTGGCTCTTCGCTTTCGCGTGGCCGTTTCAATATGCATTTCAGTTCGGCCTGTTCGCCGCGGTCGATCGAGGCGGGCGCATCGTCACGCTGACGCCCGCCATCACCGGCGGCGGCCTGACGCTGGGGCCCGCGATTGGCGGGTTGCTGCTGGCGGGGTTCGGGCTGCCGGTCCTCGGTCTCTTTTGCCTCGTCTGCGTGGCTATCGCGGTGACTGGCGCGATACATATAGGCCGCAGAGCCGATTCCGTCCCGGTATCCATCACATTTTGATATGATAGAGCCGCAAATCCATGCTGTCTTGCAGCGTATCTCGATGCCATTCTGATATTCGAGACGCCGGGTGGGCCGGCGCAGGATTCGGGAGCATCCATGTCCATCGTGAACACCGCACTCTATCCCCTGTCGGACAAGGCGCGGCGCGCCGAGATCGTCGCACGCGCCATCCGGGAACTGGACCGGGACGGTGCTGCGGCCTTTCCCGATTTTGTCGCACCCGAGGCGTTGGCCGCGATGGTCGACGAGGCGAAGGGGAAATTCGCGCAGGCGTATCGCCGCGACCAGATGCTGGGATTCAATCCGCAGGGCCCGCTCGCGGCGATTGCCGACGAGGCGCTGCGCCAGCGTTCGTCGCCCTACGCGATGTGGATCTTGGGCTCCGACCTTCTTGCGGACGATGGCGGCCTGCAGGCGCTCTATCGGTCGACCGAGCTCATGGAACTCGTGCAGGACGCGCTCGGCATCGAGCGTCTCCATGTGACCGATGACCCGCTGATCAATGTCAATGTGACCTATATGGGCGACGGCGATCAGCACGGGTGGCATTTCGACGACAATGATTTCGTCGTCTCGCTGCTGCTCCAGGCGCCGGAAGCTGGCGGGGCCTTCGAATATGCTCCCGATGTCGATACGGCCCCGATCGCGGACATTCATGCGATCCTCGACGGGAGCTCGCCGCGGACCCGGCTGCAAAAGGTCGAGGCCGGTACGCTGCTTCTGTTTCGCGGCCGGCGCGCACTGCACCGCGTGAGCCAGATCGCCGGCGACCGGAAGCGAATGATCGCTTTGCTCAGCTATCACACCGGACCGGGCTTTGTTTACGCGGACAGTGTGAAGCAGAACGGCCTTGGCCGCACGACGGCCGCTGCCGCCTGATCGCGCCGCGGAACAGGTGGCGGCATCCGCCAAACAAGCAATGACGGCCGCAATTCGAACGGCCGCTGGAATAATCGACAAGATCAAGGGGATTGTGATGGCCAAGCGGATAATGTTGGTGGCGTTGCTTTCGGGCGCGGCCGCCGCGGTACCGGCCTATGCCCAGGAGGCAGGTGCCGAGGCGGGGAACGACGGCGGGGATATCGTCGTGACCGCCCAGCGGCGGGAAAGCCGCCTGCAGGACGTGCCGCAGGCGGTGACGGCCTTTGGCGCCGACACCCTCGATCGCCTCGCCATCCGCGATACCGAAAGCCTTGTCCGCAATACGCCGAGCCTGACCTTCACGCCGGTCGGGCCGGGCGAGTCCAACGTCGGGCTCCGCGGCCTGACGACCGATCTCGGGCTGGCGCCGGCGGTCGCAGTGTATATCAACGACACGCCCTTCGATTTCCGGACCGACGTATACAGCGGAACGCCCAACATCGACCTGTTCGACATGCAACGGGTCGAAGTTTTGCGCGGGCCGCAGGGTACGCTGTTCGGTTCGAGTTCGACCGGGGGTACGATCCGCTACATCACCAACCAGCCCGATACCTCGGGGTTCGACGCGCACGGCGAAGCCTTTGTGAACAGCGTCAAGGGCGGCGGTGAGGGCTATGGCGCGAAGGCCGCGGTCAATGTTCCGCTGTCGCCCAACGCTGCCCTGCGGTTAACCGGAACCTACGAGAAAATAGCGGGCTATATCGAACGCTATGACGCGACGCTCGCTGGATTGACTGCGCCGCAATCCGACGATGATCTCGTCCGGAAAAATGCCAATGACGCGGCGATCTTCAGCCTGCGCGGGACGCTCCGGCTGGAAGCGGGAAGCGATCTCACGATCACGCCGAGCCTGTTTTTCCAGCGTATCGATGCCGATAATCCGATTGCGACGCAGAGCAACCTGCCGGGCTTCGGCCGTGCGAGCGCGATCGGACCCGAGCCGTCGCGCACCGACCTGCTCGTCGCGAACCTGACGATCGAAAAGGGCTTCGGCGCTGTCGAACTGGTGTCGTCGAGTTCCTTTCTGCACAAAAAGTCCGACGCGACGATCGACTATACCCCGTTCGCCTACAATGTTTTCGGCGAATTTGCGCCCTTCGCCAGCCTGACCCCGGCCAAGGCCGACACCTACGTCCAGGAACTGCGGCTGATGTCGTCGAACGACGGACCCCTCAACTGGATCGTCGGCGCCTATTTCAGCCATACCGATCAGGAACTGGGCCAGATTTTCGACGGGCAGGCGCTGACCGACCTGCTTGTTGCCGCTTTTGGTCCCGCCACGGGGCCGGTGGGGCCGGTGTCCTACGACTATATCCAGAAGACGTCGGATCAGCAGCTTGCCGGCTTTGCAGAAGTCAATTTCGACGTGAGCGAAAAGCTCGAGCTGATCGCCGGCCTTCGCGTTTACAGGCTGAAGAATACGCTGGAGGCAAGTTGTGTCGAGGTTGTTGCCGGTATCCTTTGCGGGCTCGATACGCCGCGGGTAACCGCTAAGAAGACGAGCGCCAGCCCGCGTTTCACGGTCAATTTCCGCCCCAACGACAATATGACGCTCTATGGAACCGTCTCGCGCGGTTTCCGCGCCGGGGGCGCGAATGCGACCGTCCCGCCAGCGCTCGGGTGCTCGCTGGCTGAATCGGTCGGCCCCATCTTCAGCCCCGATTCGGTGTGGAATTATGAAGTCGGCGCGAAGATGGAGACGTCCGACCGCGTCCTGACCGTCAACGGCGCCGCGTACCGCATCGAACAGAAGGGCGTTCAACTCGCTATTCCCGATCCGTGCGGCTCCACCTTCTTCGCCAATGCCGGCGACGCGCGCATCGATGGCGCGGAACTGGAGGTCAGCTTGCGGCCGTCGACGCACGTCACGCTCAGCGGCCAGCTCAGCTATGCCGACGCCCGCTTCACCGATGTCCCCGCCGAATTCGGCGCGGCGGCCGGCTATGCCAAGGGCGATCGCACGCCGGAAACGCCGCGCTGGAAATTTGCGCTGTCGTCCGAACTGCGCCATCCGGTAAGCGATGCGTGGGAACTCTATGCGCGCGGAAGCTGGCAGCATGTCGGCAAGACGCCTTTTGCCATCGACGGCGTCGTCAGTTCGGGGCGGTTTCGGCCGGCCTACGACATCGCGAACTTCGATATCGGGGGCGAGAGCGACGGCGTCGATGTCAGCCTGTTCGTCCGCAATGCCTTCAACAAGCGCGGTATCCTCGCGGTCGGATCGGGCGCGGTGAGCACGATTGCGGGCGTATATGAAAATGTTACCTATGCGACGCCGCGTACCGTCGGGCTGACGGTCCGTATAAAGGGCTGACGATGAGCAAGGCTCCCGATGCGATGCTGTTTCCGCGCGAGGAATATGAAGCCCGCTGGGCGCGCGTGGCCGACGCCATGGCGGCGCGCGGTCACGAAGCGCTGATCGTCTGGCAGCGCGGCGCGGGTACGTTTGACCGCGTTGGCAACGTCTATTGGCTGACGAATTTTACCACGATGGGGACCGGGCAGGATCCGCCCGAAGAGGGACTTGGCGACGGCGGCTATACATTTTCGGCGGTCCTGTTCCGGGGCGGCGAGCCCGAACTTCATTATGGCCAGCCCGAGGCGGAAACCGATGGCAGCCGGGTCGTGTGCGGCAAGATGGTCAATCACGCCGAAGGGCTGATGACCGGTATCGCCGACTATCTGAAAGCCGCGGGTGTCGAGGGCAAGATTGCGGTCGTTGGCGACGACGTCCTGCCCGGACGCTACGACCGGCTCCTGCGCGCGTCGACACCGCAGATCGAATGGGTGGTGGACGAGGGCCTTCTCGCCGGCCCGCAGAAGGTGAAGAGCGCACGCGAACTGGAGATTTTCCGGAAGGGCGGGGCGATCGCGACCGAAGCGCTCGGCGCGATGATGGAGGTGCTGTTGACCGGCGGCGAAGGGGCCGAAGCCGCAGCGCGCGCGGCGGCGATCATCGTCAAGGCGGGCGGCGGCTATCACCGGCTCGACGTCTGCCACGGCCCGCGCAGCGAGCATTTCCTGCTCAGCAACGACTTCTACGGCTACGACCGGTCGGCGCCGTCCGCGGGTGATATGATACGCGCGTGGCTGATGGGGCCGATCTATGGCGGATACTGGCTGGACCCGGGGCGCAGCGCCGTATGCGGCGGCAAGCCGAACCCTGCACAGCGCGCGATCCTCGAGGGCGCCGCCGATATCGTCGACGCGATCTGCGCCGCAATCCGGCCGGGGATCACGCCGCGCGAACTGGGAATAATCGCCGAGCCGGTGGCAAGGCGCGCCGGATATTTCGAGGCGCGCGAATATGTCCCGTTATTCGGGCACGGGCTCGGCACCTTTTTCGAGCCCCATCCGATCCCGGTGGGCGATCCGGGGCCCGACCCCGATGGAGCGATGGGATATGATGTGCCGCTGCAGCCTGGAATGGTGATCGCCGCCGAGGCGTTTCTGCGCGGCGACGGCGTCGGGCTGGCGGGCTTCGAGGAAAATCTGATCGTGACCGCGACCGGTTCGGAGAGGCTGACCCGAACCCCGATGAGATATTGGTGAACGGCGCCGGCGCGTCCGGCTGGCGGCCGAGCTTTTCCGCTCCCGCAAGCATTGCCTATGCGATCGCCATTTTCGTGGCGGCGACGATCCCGACGCTCGTCACGCCCCTGCTCGTCGAAGTCTGGCGCGAAGCCTTCGGGTGGGCCGAGGCCGATCTGGGCATGGTCGCCGGCCTCGAGCTTGGCGGCTTCGCGCTTGGTGCGCTTTCCGCGCTCTATTGGCAAAAGAGGTGGAGCTGGCGATGGGTCAGCGCGGTCGCCCTGATCGTCATGGCCGGCGCGAATGCCGTCTGCGCCGTGATCGATACGCTTCCGCTGATGGGCGCCGCGCGGCTGCTGTGCGGGGTCGGTGCCGGGGTCGTGTCGGGCGTTCATCTGGCCTTTGTCGCCAACACGCGTTCGGCCGGGCGCATCGTCGCGATCGTGACCTTTTGCCAATTGCTGGCGCAGGCGGGCGTGTTCCTGCTCGCCGACAGGCTCGCGGCAGCGGCTGGCGTCGGGGGGCTCTATCTGTTGATGGCCGCCGTGACCGGGATTTGCCTGTCCGGATTGCGACTGTTGCCGGCAGGCTGGCCGTCCGGCGCGGTCGATGCTCCTGCGGATGAAGCGCCGGTATCGGCCCGGCATCGCTTGCCGTTCCTGCTGGCGTTCCTCCCCTATGGTGCATTCCAGTCGGGCCTCTTTACCTTCTTCGGCCTGTTCGGCGCCCAAGGTGCAGGGCTGGATGCCCATGCGGTTTCCAAGGTGATAGGTGTTTCGGTCATCGGCGGCGCGGTCGGGCCGATCGCCGCCTATCTGCTCGATCGCCGCGCCGGGGTTCGTCTGCCGATTGCGGCTTCGATTCTCGTTCAGGCGGTCATTCTCGTTTGCCTGCTGGTGACACGATACCAAGCCTGGCAGTTCCTCGTCTACCTCTCGGTGCTGCAAGCGGGCTGGACCTTCCTCTGCTGCTATCTTTACGTGGCTTTGATCGATGCCGCGCCCGAACTGACAGCGGCGTCGGTTCCCGTCACGGCACTCAGCAGCGCGGCCGGCGCCTATGCGGCGGGCGTCCTGCTCGAGAGCTATGGCAATTGGGGCTTGCTGGCCGGCGCGATCATGATGCTGGGGGCGATGGCAGTCCTGACCTGTCCATTCCTCCAGTCCACCAGGGGGCGGCGCAGAAACGATTTTTCCGCATCGATCGAACCGCATTAGCCGCCCGGTGGAAACGCCGCCGGCTACTCCCTCGGCGACCCGAAGAGCCGACGGTCTGCGTTCGGCTCTTCGGTCCGGTTCGATATCACCCCGCGATGCCGGGCAGCGTGCTTCCCAGCCCGATGACAGAGGCTGCGATGCCCGCAAGCAAACCGGCTCGAGGCCATCGCGAAAGCAGGAGGACCAGCGGCAATCCGGCGATGGAAACCATGCCGATAAAGGCCACCGGACCCTGATACGGCCCGAAATGATGGACGGCGCGCCATACCGCGACAAGAAGCAGCGCCACCGCGACCGCGCGCAGGACGGCAGGTGCGGGAAGAGCGCCGAGCGCAGGGTCGCGGCGTAACCGGTGGCTGGTCAATGCAAGGCATGCAAGACCGGCATAGGAGAGGAGGGCGGGTTCAAGTGGCATCGGCGACCTCCCGCAACGGCGCGGCAGAAACCGGTGCCTTGCGCGCCCGCCCCGCTGGCTGCGAGGAAGTTCGGGTCGTTCGCCACGCGGCAAAGCCAAGCAGCGTGCCCGTCGCGAGCATCGAGAGATCGAACGCAACGAACAATCCGTCGCCCTTCGCGAGCGATTGGAAGAGACCGCGGTCGGTCGTGAAGGCATTGACCCACGGCAGCGCGAGGAAGGTGACCGCCCCGATCGCGAGCGTTTCGGTCCAGGCGCGGCCGATTGGCCGCACGCAGGCGATGGCCGCGAGTCCGAACCAGACCCAGAACATCACGCTGACCTCGGCCGGGGCGCGGTCGGGCATCGAGGCGGGAAGCAGGCGGTTGGCAAGAAGGAAAGCGGCCATCCCGACGGGGAGACACGCAATTGCACCGACATTGAGCCGCTCGGCGAGGCGGATTCCGAAGAAGGGCGCGGCGGCCGGGCGCTTGCGCTTGACCGTCCACAGCATGAGCCCGGTCCCGACCATCGCCGTACCCGCAAGGCCCAGCAGGAAATAGGTCCAGCGCAGTACGGGACCGGCAAAGCTGCCCATGTGCAGGCCCAGCATCACCCCGCTCGTTTCCGCCGCCGGCCCCGGCGGCGGCGATACCGAGATTTGCCGCCCATCGACGCCGGAAAAGACGATCGACCCGCCGCGCGCATTCAGCCGGTCCTTCGCATTCTGGAAAAGGGTGATGGTGGCGGCCGCGTCATTGGGATTGCGCACCACCATCGTGGCTGGACTGCCGCCGCCCCATTCCCGCGATGCCTTGGCGATCAACGGCGCGACGGGGGTAAGCGCGGCAACGCGGCCCGACGCCGCGGCGTCGGGCTCGGCACCGAACACGGCCGTCTCAAAAGTTGCCGGGTCCTTGTAGTTCGCCTCGATCGGCCAAGGCATATACATGGCGACCAGCGTGATGAGGCCGGTGTAGGTGATCATCGCGTGGAAGGGCAGGGCGATCACTGCCGATACATTATGTGCATCGAGCCAGCTGCGCTGTCCCTTGCTCCAGCGCAGCGTAAAGAAATCGACGAAAATGCGCTTGTGGGTGATGACGCCCGAGACGATCGCCGCAAGCATCGCCATCGCGCAGAGCCCCGCGAGCCAGCGCCCCCAGGGATGCGGAATCTGGAGCTGGAAGTGAAAGCGATAGAAATGCTCGCCGCCGCGCGTGTCGCGCGCCGTGAGCGCCTCGCCGGTCGCCGGGTTCAGCCGAAGTTCGGGCCGACGCGGGGCGGGCTTCGCATTGGGGTCCGGATCGGGGCGTTCGCGGATGAACACGCGCGTCGAGGTCGTGCGGTCATCGGGCAGATAGATAAACCATTGCTCGGCGGTGGGGGCTGCCTTTTGCAAATGCGCGACTGCCGTGCCGGCGGCGGTGGCGGCTGCGACCGGGTGAAGGTCGATCTCGGGCTGCATCCAGCGCGTGATTTCGGGCCGGAAATAGCTGGCGGTGCCGGTGAGGAACATGGCGAACAATATCCAGCCCGCGAGCAGCCCGAGCCAGCCGTGGATCCATGCCATCGACCGGCGGAGACCGGGCGCCTCGACCTGAGCGGGCTTGCTCATAGCGCGGGACCCAGCAACCACAGGCATGCGATCGAAGCGATCGCAATGCCCCATATCACCAGCATGACGCATGACACGCGGGGTTCGTGAAAGGCCCACAGGATAAGGGCTGCATAGACCAGAAAGGACAGCGTCATCGCCCAGATCGTCGCCTCGGCACGGTCGATGGGCGCGACCCGCGCCACGAGCGACACGCTGCCCGCTGCCGCGGCATAGCCGCCGACGATCGCGGTCAAGGCGCGTGCCGCCATCCGGCCGTTCGCGAAAGTTGAACCCGCCATTTGATCCTTCATCCCGGTCTGTCGACTGCGCCTTGCCCTAAACAGATTATCCGACTAGCTGCAACTGCGAATCGATCTCAATAGCATCAAGGGGTTATCAATGAAGACGAATCCGGGGTCCGCAGCGCGGTGGTATCTTTCGCGCGCCGCGCTCGCTGCGGCGATGCTGGCCGGCTCGCAGCCGGCCTTTGCTGTCGAAGATGCCGCCGAAGGTGGCGCCGGAAGCGAGACGATCGTCGTGACCGGGCTGCGCGAGGCCAGCGTCTCCTCGGCGACCAAGACGGGGACGCCGCTGATCGAGACATCGCAGACGATCACGGTGATCGACAGCGAGGAACTCGAGCGTCGCGGCGCGATTTCGCTCAATCAGGCGGTCGGCTATGTCGCGGGTGTCGCGGCGAACCAGCGCGGCGGCACCGTGTCGCGCTATGACCAGATGAACCTGCGCGGCTTTGCGCCGGGCCTGTTTCTCGATGGCATGCGGCTGATCGCCGGACCCTATTCGACCCCGCAGACCGATTTCAACCGCATCGACCAGATCGACATCATGAAGGGGCCGGCGTCGGTCCTCTATGGCAACGGCACCCCGGGCGGACTGATCAACCTGTCGAGCAAAAAGCCCGAGGCCGAAGCGTTCGGCCGCTTCGAGGCACAGGTCGGCAATTATGACAGCCTGCGCTTCGTCGGCGACGTCAATCAGCCGCTCGATGCCGAGGGCAAATGGCGCGTGCGCCTCGTCGGCGGGTGGCAAAAGACCGATGGCTTCACCCGGCTCACGACAAGCGAACGCTATCACGTCAGCCCGATGATTGCCTTCGTGCCCGATGAGCAAACCAGCATCACCCTCATCGCATCATATCAGCATGCTCCGTCGGGCGGCGGCTATTCGGGCGTGCCTGCCTATGGCAGCGTGCTTCCGAATCCCAACGGCCCGCTCGATCATGATATCAACACCGGCGATCCCGCCTATGAAGTCTATGACCACAAGCAAAAGTCGGTCACGTTGCTTTTCCGCCGCGAGTTCAACGACCATCTGGCCTTCCGCTCGAATTTCCGTTTCCAGAACAACAAGCTGAGCTATCGTCAGCTCTATGTCGGCGGTTTTGCGACGAGCGGCAGCGGGCTCAATATCAACACCGATTACAGCACTATCATTCGGGGCGGCGGCGGCGCCGACGAGGATTTCGACACGCTGACGCTCGACAACAGCCTGAACGCGAAATTCAATACGGGCGGGATCGAGCACGACATATTGGTCGGCCTCGACTATTTGCGGATCACCGGCGAGAATTTCCAGCAGTTCAACACCGGCCAGACGGCCAATCCGCTGACGAGCATCCCGAACCTCAACCTTTATGCGCCGGTCTATGGCGGCACAGTGCCGAGCCTCGATCTGACGCTTCTCTCGCCTGCTTATGCGAACAGCTATACCACGCGCGACCAGACCGGCATCTACATCCAGGATCAGGCCACGATCGGCCAGCTCCACCTGATCGCGAGCGGCCGCTGGGACTGGTACGATCAGCGGACGCTGAACAAGAAGAGCCGGGTGCTGACGCCGTTGTCGCAGAGCGCCTTCACGATGCGTTTCGGCGCGCTCTACGAGTTCGAGTTCGGCTTGTCGCCCTATGTCAGCTACACCGAATCCTTCGAACCGCAGGCGGGCGCCGACTATCTCGGCAATCCTTTCTCGCCGACCACGGGCAATATGTACGAGGCAGGCCTCAAATATCAGCCGCGCGGCCTGAATGCGCTCTTCACCCTGTCGGCCTATGAACTCAAGCGGCAGAATGTCCCGGTCGGCGATCCGCTTGCGGGCACCGACGGCCGTCCGGCCAATTCGCAGGTCCAGATCGGCGAGACGCGCGTCCGCGGCGTCGAGTTCGAAGCGCGCGGCGAACTCCGTCCGGGCCTCGATCTGATCTTTGCCGGGACCTATGCCGATGCGAAGATCACGCAGGGTACGCCTGCCGTCCCCGCTGTCGCGCCGACGCCGACCCGCCTCGGCACCAGCGGCACGCCATCGACCACCGGAACTCCCGCGCTGGGCGTGCCCGAATGGCAGGCGTCGGCCTTCCTGTCCTATGATTTCGGTCGCGGCGGCGCAGGCGAGGGGCCGCTCGGCGGGCTCAGCCTGGGCGGCGGCTTCCGCTATGTTGACGGCTCGTGGGGTTCGACGAGTTACAAGGTCGTGGACAGCGTGACGACGTTCGAAATGTTCAAGACCAAAGGCTTTACGCTGTTCGATGCGATGCTTGCTTATGATCTCGGCCATGCCAGCCCGGCGCTGGATGGTCTCAGCATCGCGGTGAATGCGCAGAATCTGTTCGACAAGCAGCATGTCTCGGCCTGCCCCTTTTCGAACAGCTGCTATTTCGGCGCATCGCGCACCGTCGTGGGGTCGCTGCGTTATAAATGGTGACATCGGGCTTGTGGAGCGGTCGGGCGACCTGCGGTAGCGCCGGTTCTTCCGGCCGGGCCGGATATTCAGCCTTTCAGAAACCCCGATACCGCGTCGGCGAAGAGTAGCGGGCATTCGACGTTCGAGAGATGGGCGGCATCGAGCACGGTCAGCTGTGCCTCCGCAATAGCCCCGGCAAGCGCTTCGCTGTGCGCTGGGGGGGTGGCGGGATCGAGCGCGCCCCCGATCACGAGAGTCGGAACGGCGATCAATCCCGCGGTGCGGCGCATGTCCATATCGCGGATGGCGGCGCAGCAGCCGGCATAGCCGGCCGGATCGGTCGCGAGCAGCGCGCCGCGGATCGGAGCGACGGCCTCGGGTGCCTTGGCCGGAAAACCCGGAGTGAACCAGCGCTCGACCGACGCTTCGGCGAGCGAGGCCATCCCGGCGTTCCTTGTCTGGGCGATACGTGCGTCCCAGCCGGACGGTGGTCCCATATAGCTCGACGTGTTGGCGAGGACGAGGCGGTGGATGCGCCTCGCTTCCCGGATCCCGAGCCATTGTCCGACCATGCCGCCGAGCGAGAGGCCGCAGAAACTGACCCGGTCAATCGCCAGTGCGTCCAGAAGCTCGACGATATCGCGGCCGAGACGGTCGATCGAATAGCTGCCCTGCGGCGCATCGGAGGCCCCGTGACCGCGGCCGTCATAACGGAGCACCCGAAAATCGCGCGTCCATGATCCGATCTGCGGGCTCCACATCGTCATGTCGGTGCCGAGCGAGTTCGAGAGCAGCAGTACGGGAGCGTCTGCCGACCCGTCGAACCGGCAGGCGAGCCGGCACCCATCGCCGGTTGTAACAAAATCGGGCATCATATGCGTTTCATCGCAGTTCGCTCACGCCGCCGCCGCGCCGGAAATATCGATCCGCGCAGCCGTTTTCGCGGCTATTTCATCGACGCCCACGCCGGGTGCGGTCTCGATCAGGGTCAGGCCGCCGGCCCTGCGATCGACGGCGATCACCGCGAGATCGGTGATGACGAGATCGACCACGGCCTTGCCCGTCAGCGGCAGCGTACAGGCTTCGAGGATCTTGGGCATGCCGTCCTTCGAAACATGATCCATCACAACGACGACGCGCTTCACTCCGGCAACGAGATCCATGGCACCGCCCATGCCCTTCACCATCTTGCCCGGAATCGTCCAGTTGGCGAGGTCGCCGTTGGAGGCGACTTCCATCGCGCCGAGGACCGCCATGTCGATATGGCCGCCGCGGATCATCGCGAAGCTGTCGGCGCTCGAAAAGAAGCTCGAGGTCGGCAGGGCCGAGATCGTCTGCTTGCCGGCATTGATCAGGTCGGGGTCGGCCTCGCCCTCATAAGGGAAGGGCCCGATCCCGAGCATGCCATTCTCGCTCTGCAGCGTCACGCTGATATCCTCGGGTACATGATTGGCAACGAGGGTCGGAATGCCGATCCCGAGGTTCACATAATAACCGTCCCGAAGCTCACGCGCTGCGCGCTGCGCCATCTCGTCGCGCGACCAGCTCATTGCACGGGCTCCCTCGGACGGGTCGTGAGCTTTTCGATCCGTTTTTCGTTGATTGTCGACATCACGACGCGGTCGACATAGATGCCGGGCGTGTGAATGCAGTCGGGGTCGAAGCTGCCCTCGGGCACGATCTCCTCGACCTCGGCAACGGTTATCCTGCCCGCGGTCGCCATGTTCGGGTTGAAGTTGCGGGCGGTCTTGCGGAACATCAGATTGCCCGCAGCGTCGGCGCGCCAGGCCTTGACGATCGCAAGGTCGGCGCGCAGCCAGGTCTCGCGCACATATTCCTCGCCATCGAAGACCTCGACTGGTTTGCCTTCGGCGACGAGCGTGCCGACCCCTGTCTTCGTATAGAAAGCGGGGATGCCCGCGCCGCCCGCCCGGATGCGCTCGGCGAGTGTGCCTTGCGGATTGAGTTCGAGTTGCAGGTCGCCAGAAAGATACTGGCTTTCGAACAGCTTGTTCTCGCCCACATAGGACGAGATCATCTTGCCGACCTGCCGGCTCTCGAGCAGCATCCACAGGCCGAAGCCATCCGCGCCGGCATTGTTCGAGATCACGGTAAGGTCGTTGACGCCGCTCGCGCGTATCTCGGGAATCAGGCTTTCGGGATTGCCCGAAAGGCCGAACCCGCCCGACATGATCGTCATGCCGTCGAACAGCAGACCCTCGAGTGCCTGGCGCGGGCTGTCGTAAATCTTGTTCATCGCTTTCCTCAGGCGTTGGCGCGCGTGCGCTGCGAAAAGCCTTCGCCCGAACCGGTCTCGTCGCGCTGGAGCTCGAAGTCGAAGGCGATGAACGCACTATCGCCCTGGCGGCTCGGAACGAGGAGCAGGCCTTCGCGCGTGCCGAAGGCAAAGTCGTCGGCAGCAAAGGGATCGTCGCCGAAGTTGATCTGGGTCGTCAGTGTCCGGTAGCCCGGCGCTTCGACGAAGAAATGGACGTGCGCCGGACGGTTGCCGTGGCGGCCGAGCGCCTGCATCAACCGATCGGTGGCGCCCTCCGGCGGGACGCTGTAACCGTTGGGCATTTTCGAATGGAAGGTATAGCGGCCATCGGCGCCGAGACCGATCCGTCTGCGGTTGTTAAACGGCGTCTGTGTGCCCGTCGGATCGAAGTGCGAATAAAAGCCTTTCGAATTCGCATGCCATACATGAACGATCGCATTTTCGACCGCTTCGCCATCGGGCCCCCTTACATGACCCGTCATGTAGAGCGTGTCGGTATCGTCGGCATCGTCCGACAGGTTCACATCGCCTTCGACGAGCGGCGCTCCCTCGACATAGAGCGGCCCTTCGATCGTCCGGGGAGTTCCCCCGGCCCGGCCGGCCTCGGCATCCTTGGCATCCATATACAGGTCGAGAAAATGCTCGAGCCCGCTGCCCGGGACGAGCAGGCCGAACTCGTCGGCACCCTGCTGGAGAAAGTTCACGCCCTGCCAGAATTCGCTCTCGCTGAGATCATGCCTGACGACGAGGGTCATCACCGCTTCGATCAGGTCGCGCATGATCGCCTTGAGGCGCGGACTGCCGCCTTCGGTGCCGATGCCCGCCGCCCGGTCGAGCAACTGCTGGATCGCGGGGGTCTTTACGAAATCAGGGGTCATGTTCGTCTCCGTGGAATGGCCTGTTTGGGGACGCGCCGGATCAACGGTCGTCGTCGTGAAGCGAAGAGGGGTGCCGGCACAGCGCGGTGATGCGCACGTCCATGAACGGGTAGAGCGGCAGGCCCGTCAGCAGGTCGTGAAGCTCGGCATTGCCTGGAACATCGAAGATGCTGACATTCGCGTAGCGGCCGACGACCCGCCAGATATGGCGCCAGGTTCCGGCTTGCTGCAATTCCTGGAACCGCGCCTTTTCCGCTACTTTCAGCGCCTCGAACTGTTCGGGATCATAGCCCGGCGGTACATTCACATCCATTTCGACCTTGAACAACATGGCGCGGCTACTCCCTTACGAGGCAAGCGAAATCGTGGTGCGCGCGGCGTCGCGTCGCAGAAAGGCGACCCGCTCTTCGTCGAGCGCGATCCCGAGCCCGGGACCGTTCGGCACGCCGAGGCTGAAATCGGAATAGTCGAGCGGTTCCGCCAATATCTCCTCGGTCAAAAGCAACGGTCCGAAGAGCTCGGTGCCGAAAGGAAGGGCAGGGAAGGTCGCGAATACATGCGCGGACGCCGCCGTGCCGACCGCCGCTTCGAGCATCGTCCCGCCGTAGACGGCGATCCCGGCCGCCGCCGCGATCGCCTCGACCTGCTTCGCGGCGAACAAGCCGCCCGACTGCTCGATCTTGACCGCGAACACGTCGGCGGCGGCATCGACCGCATGCTCATAGGCGCTCGCCGGCCCCTGCAAGGCCTCGTCGGCCATGACCGGGATCGGCGAGCGGGCGGCCAGCCGTGTCATCCCGGCGCGATGGCGCCGGTCGATCGGCTGCTCGACGAGGTCGCAACCCGCATCGGCGAGCATGGCGATGCCTTTTCGCGCCGTCGTCTCGTTCCACGCCATGTTGACGTCGACGCGGACGCTCGCGCGTTCGCCCAGCGCGCGTTTGATCGCCGCGACATGCGCGACATCCTCGGCGAGCGGACGCTTCCCTATCTTGAGCTTGAAGGCATTGTGTCGCCGGCTGTCGAGCATGCGCTCGGCTTCGGCAATGTCGCTCGCGGTGTCGCCGCTCGCGAGCGTCCAGAGAACCGGCAGCCGGTCATGCACGCGCCCGCCGAGCAGTTCGCTCACCGGCAGGCCGGTGCGTTTGCCCTGCGCATCGAGCAAGGCGGTCTCGACGGCGCATTTCGCGAAATGATTGCCGACGACATGACGTCCGATCATGTTCATCAGCGTGGCAACCCGGCCGGCATCGCCGGCGCGGAGGATCGGTTCGAAATAGGTGTCGATGGCGAGCTTGATGCCCTCCGGGCTCTCGGGCCCGTAAGCCAGGCCGCCGATTGTCGTCGCCTCGCCGATGCCGACAGTCCCGTCGGCGCAATGAATCCGGACGAGGCACAGCACCTGCGCGTGCATCGTCGCCATTGCGAGGATATGCGGCCGGATCGCCGGGACGTCGACGAGAAATGTCTCGACCCGTTCGATCCCAATCATGTGGGCTCACCATATTGTTCGCGGACCAGATCGGATATTCCCATCCGCTCGAGGATCGGTGCCGGACACATGAAGGTGACACGCACCACGCCGGGAAGCCGGCTGATCTCGATCGATCCGGCGATCGTCGCCCGGTTGAGAATTTCATCATAGGGAAGGCCGGTGACGTCGGCCGCGCGGGCGAGGCCATTCTTCGTCGCATCGTTGAGTGTCGGGCCCGAGCCGATAAAGGTGACCGGAGCGTTCGTCTCGATCTCCGCCTGACCATAAAGATCGGCAAGCGCTTTCACCGCGCCAGCTTCCGCACCGGTCATCGGCTGGGCGAGAAAGGGGAGGTCATCGCGGCGCTGGAGCAGGATCGGGCCGTCGAGCGTCAAGCCCTTGATGACCCGGACTTCGAGTTCGACGATCCCCGACACGTCGGTCGCATGGCCGGCGATCTCGCCATTGCCCTGCTGGGCGTGCATGTCGCCCATATAGACGCCGCCGCCCGGAACCTTGACCGGGCAGATCAGGACGGCGCCCTCGCGGACCGAATTGGTATCCATATGACCGTCAGTCTTGTGCCGGTCGAGCTCTTCCTGCGTGAAGCTGTAGCCGTGCGGCGCGTCCAGCAGAAACGAACCGAAGTCGCCGGCATTGTGTGAATCGGGCAGGTCGCGCGAGGGGATCGTTCCGATATTGCCGAGGAACGGTCGCATCCGGCTCGCCAACCCGCTGATGTCGGCGCGCGCGAGCGTGAGGATCGAATGCTGGTTCGAATGATCCGGGATCGCCGCGACATCATGCGCATCGCCGGCGATGCGCTCGGCGACATCCTTGCTCACGGTCAGCGAAACGGCATTCTCCCGGTCAAGGACGATTACATAGCCATTGGAAAAGCGGAACGCGTTGACCTCGGCACCGCAGCCGTCGCAGCGGACCGCCTCGTCGCCAATTCCCTCGATATGGCTGGCGGGACTCGTCGCGCCGCATGCGGGACAGAGTTTCGCGACGAACGGGTCGCCGAGATAGCGGCCCTCGACGAACTCCATGACGCCCGACGAGGTCGCGAGCGAAGTGACCTGGACGGTCTTCAACCGGATCGCGATCGCATCGCCGATCTCGGCGCCTTCGACCAGCACCGGGCGCGTCACTTCGTGACCGCCCTGGAACTTGGGCGTGATCATCGGCCCCCAGCAGCCGGGCGGAGTGCCCGTCCTGATCGTGCCGCCGTCCTTGACGGTCCCGGCGGGTTCGATTCCGGGGCCGACGATGCCGCCGCTATAGTCGTAAACCTCGATATGCGATTTTGCATCAGACATGGGGGCGTTCCTCGATATGATCTGGTTCGACGCTATCGCGCCGGGCCCGTTGGGGAAGGGGGATCGGGTCGGTCGGCCCGCCCGCCCGTCAGTTTGCGACGATGAGGTGCGATCGGCTGCGCTATCGGGCTAAGCCGCCGCGGGCTTTCCGCCGCGTCTCGGCATGAACGGCGATCGATTCCCGGGCGGCGCCGCGAAGAGATATTGTTCGGTGACTTCCATCGGGACGCCAAAATGCTCGGCGGCGTGCCACGGCCAGCGCGGGTCGTAGAGGATCGTGCGCGCAACCCCGACAAGGTCCGCGTCGCCATCGGCGAGGATGGTTTCGGCCTGGTCGAAGCCGGTGATCAGGCCGACCGCGACAACGGGTATCCGCACGGCCTGCCGGATCGCGCGGGCGAACGGGACCTGATATCCCGGCCTTGCGGGGATATTCTGGCTTGCGTCGAGACCGCCGCTGGAGACGTGGATCGCGCTGCACCCCCGAGCCTCGAGGGCCCCGGCAAAAGCGACGGTCTGGTCGATGTCCCATCCGCCGGGAACCCAGTCGGTCGCCGAGACGCGCATCGATACGGGGCGATCGGGCGGGAAGGCCGCTCGTACCGCGTCGAATATCTCAAGCGGGAAACGCATCCGGTTGGCGAGACTTCCGCCATATTCGTCGGTCCGCCGGTTGGAAATCGGCGACAGGAACTGGTGCAACAGATAGCCATGGGCGCCGTGGAGCTGGACCGCATCGATTCCGAGTGCGGCTGCCCGGCGCGCGGAAGCGGCGAACGCCTCGCGGATTTCAGCCATGCCGGCCCGGTCGAGCGCGCGCGGCGTATTTTCGCTGCGATCCCAGCAGAGGGGCGAGGGCGCGAGCGTCTGCCATCCATTGCGACCGTCGGGGGCGATCTGCCGACCGCCGTGCCAGAGCAGATCCTGTGACGCCTTGCGGCCCGCATGACCGAGCTGGATCGCGATCGGCACGGACGACCAGCGCCGGACGGCTTTCAAGACCCTGTCCATCGCCGCCTGCGTCACATCGTCCCAAAGACCCGTGTCGGCATAGGTGATGCGGCCGGCGGGAAGAACCGCCGTCGCCTCGATCGTCAGCAGGCCTGCTCCCGACTGGGCAAGATTGCCAAGGTGCATCATGTGCCAGTCGGTCATACACCCGTCGACCGCCGAATATTGGCACATCGGCGCGATAACGACCCGGTTGGGAAGCGTCAGCCCCTCGATCGTGACCGGCCGGAACAGGTGAGGAAGCGGCCGGCCGGAGACGTCAGTCATGGCGCGGGACGTCAGAGCGCGGCATCGCCATCCGTTCGCACGAAACGCCGCGCGTCGAAGCTGAACGGGACGGCGTTGCTGCCGCCATAAAGTTCGTGATGCGGCGAGGCTTCGGCAAAGGCGCAGGCCAGAAGATAGAGATTGTGAACATCGTCGGGCATGTCCGTCACCGGATGGCCGGAGAGCAGCGAGAGAATATCTTCGAGCCGCGGCATCATCGCCTCGTAGAGCGTCCTGAAATCGTCCGCGCTCGCCGACCAGCGTATCTCGCTGCGCTGGTTCTCGCTCGGGCGCGCCCAATGAACCGCGAGCGGCGCCAGTTCGGAAAATTGTGCGGGAAGGGGAAGAGACGTCATGGATGGGTTCCTCATGCCGCGAGATAGGTGTCGAGGGTGCGTGCGGCGTGACGGATGAGAAACTCCTGATCCATCAGCTGCATGTCGTCGATCGAGCCCGACATGATCCCCGCGAAGGTGTCTTCCATGGTCGCGGTGTCCTCGAGCCAGGCGTTGCGGTGCAGCGCATTGACATGCTGTTGCGCGACCTGTTCGGCCGCGGTTTGGGCGGGCCGGAAATAGTTGATCCCTTCCCAGAGCGTCCGGCCATGATCGAGCGGCCAGAACTGGTGCGTGAAGAAGGACATGCCCGGATAGCCGCAGCCCGAGGCCAGGTGGATGATGAAGTTCGGAAAGAGATTGGGCAGTTCGAACTGGAAGTCGGCCTTGCGTTCGGGGTTGATTGCCGGCGGCAGCTGGTCGGGGCGCGGCCGGTGCCGTTCGGTCGTGCTCAGCATCGAGGCAAAGGCGAGGGTCGAGGGCGCGGTATCCATCCCCGCGCCGTAGATGGTCGAGGAAGCGTGCGGCCCCATAAGCTTGAAATCGCTATGGTCGACCCCCTTGAAGCCGGGCAGCGATCCGGCATGGATCGTGGGTACATGATAGCCTTCGGAAAAGGCGTAATGAGCGACCTTCCAGTTGCAGTTCAACACGGTCGAATAGCGGAACGCTGTCGTCGATTCGGCATAGGGATAGCCGTCGAACAATCTCCCGAAATCGCCGAGATATTCGGCGAGCGACTGGGCGGGCTCGGCATCGAAATTGATGAAGACAAAGCCGTTCCAGATGTCGCAGTGAATCTCGCGCAGACCTAGGCACGCGGTGTCGAGCTTGCCGAATTTTTCCTTCATCGGCACCGAACGCAGCGGGCCGTCGGTCGAGAAGACCCAGCCGTGGAAGCGGCAGGTCACGACATTGGCGCGCGAGCGTCCGAAGGTCTCGAAACCCGTCGACGGCACGACCTTGTTGCCGCGGTGCGTGCAGACATTGTGGAAGGCGCGAACCAGACCGTCCTTGCTCCGGACGATCAGAACCGACGCGTCGGCGACCGCCATTTCCTTGACCTTATAGTCGCCGACGTTCGGGATTTCCCAGTCGGTCGCAACCTTGAGCCAGACCTTTCGGAAGATCTTCTCGCGTTCGAGCTCGTAGACAGCCGGATCGCTGATCGCCTTGACCGGTACCGGTTCGACGCCGAGTTCGCGGCGGATATCTTCCGAACTGCGCCGGATGTGGCCGAGGGCTTCCGCGCTTGTTGCTATGGTCATGACAATCTCCGAAATTTTCTTGAATTTGCCGCAAGAGGGGGGCCGGCCTCTAGGCCGTGACGGCAGCTTTCATCCTCTGAGCGCAGCCAAAGGACGCAGCGTGCCTCATGCGTCGGACAGGCGTGCGGGCTTGTCGTGCCAGCCGTCGGGGTAACGGGAAATGAGGTCGGCCTGGAGTTCGAGCGCGGCGAACTGCCACCGTCCGGCCGCTCTTCGCGCGGTCGCGACATAGCGGCCGCCGATCCAGTATGCGCCGCCGCTCGCGGCCGTTGCGACCTCCCACAGCATGAACTCGATGGCGGCATGATCGCAGGCCTCGTCGAGCGTGATCTTCGGTGAAACCAGATAATGGAGGGTCCATTTGAAGCCTTGGTCGGCATTGCCGGCAACGCCCGCCGCGATCGCATCGGCCCCTGTGAGCCGGTCGTAGCGATCGATCTGGAAGACAGCCTCCCCGGTGAAGAGCGGGCGCAGCATCTCGGCCGACGGCCCGGCATCGAAGGCACGGGCGAGATCGGCGATCAGCGTGTCGATCTCGCGTAGCGCCTCGAGGCGCAGGATCCGGTTTTCGAGGGAAAGGGACATGATGGTCTCGAACGGTAAGGGACGGCGCCGGGACGAAGGGAGAGGCCCGGCGCCGCCAGTTTCTAGAATGTCCGGCGAACGCTCAGGAACCATTCGCGTGGACGGCCGAAGACCCCCTCGGTGATGCCGCCGAACGCGTCGACATAACCCGATCCGAGGTAGCGCTTGTTGGCGAGGTTCTTGACGCCGAGCGTGATCAGCCAGAGCTCCGGCTCGTCGCTGTACCCGATCGAGGCATTGACGAGGTGATAGCCCTTCTGGACGAGGAGCGGGCTGTTCACCGCGTCGTTGTAGACTTTCGATCGATAGGACCAGTCGACACGCGGCGTGAACTTGCCCACGCCGCCGACCGCGATGTCATAGGAGGCGCCGGCGCTGAGCGTCCATTCGGGCGCGTTCTGGAGATGGGTGTCCTTGGTGACGCCCGAGTTGAGCGCGCGAATGTCGACATTGCGATATTTGGCATCGAGATAACCAAGCCCGGCCTCGAGCTTGAACGCCTCGGTAGGTCGCGCCTGCAGCTCGAGCTCGAAGCCCTTGATCCGCGCTTTCGCGGCGTTCTGGATGATCGGCGCGAAGCCAAGGCGTGGATCGTTCACGGTGATCTGGAGATCGTCATAATCGTTGATGAAAGCCGCGCCGTTGAGCCGGATACGGCGATCGAAAAGATCGGACTTGAACCCGACTTCATAGGTCGTGCTCGTTTCGGGTTTGAAGGAAGGAATATTCGCGAAGGGGGGGAAGACGCGCTGCGTGAACCCGCCACCCTTGAAGCCCTGAGAATAGGACGCATAGGTGAGCAGGCCGGGCGACCAGCGATAGGAAAGGCTCGCCATCGGAGTCCATGCGCGATCCTTGATCGTGGCGGTCTGGCCGACGGGACCCATCAGCGGATCTCCATCCTGAAGACCCGAGCCGTCGGGATTGAACGGTGAGCCCGTGAGGAACCCCGAGCGCACGACATACTGGTTGCTGTTGTCGAAGGTCTTCTTGTCCTCGGTCCAGCGGACACCGGCGGTGAGACTGAGGTCGTCGACGATTTCGAACGTCGCCTGGCCAAATGCCGCAAGGCTGCGGCCGTCGAGAATGGCGCCGCTCATGAAGACGGCGTCGACGATATTCACGAGATCCTCGTGATTGCCCGACTCCTTCGAATAATAGCCGCCGATGACCCAGTTCAGCCGATTGTCGAACGCATCGCCCAAAAGCTGGATTTCCTGCGAAAACTGATCCTGTTTCCAGTCGCTCTTGGTCTGGACGATGCTTGCCGGACTATGGTCGGAATCGCGCGTCCAGAAGCCGGTCACCTTGCGGTACGCCGTGATCGATTTGGCGGTAAGGCCGTCGGCGATCTTCCACTCGGCCGTACCCGAAACGCCCCAGATATTGAGGTCCGATGCCGACCGGTAGCGGCGCTTGCCGAAATTGTCGAACGTGTCCGAGATCGTCTGGAAGGTGCCGCCGTGACGATAGGGTGCGAGCGCCCACTGGCTGTTGTAGCAGCGAGTGTCCGAGAGACGGGCCGGATTGGCCGGGTCGGCACAAATCGCGGCGGCGCCCGAGTAAAGGCTGTTCCAGGTCTGCGCGGCCGGCGCATTCTCGTCGACCGCGAGCATGACATTGGGTGCCGATTCCTCGCGCGATCGCGTCCCGTCGACCGCGATATTGATGCTGAGGTTGTTCGTCGGCTCGAGACGGAGCGCAAACCGGCCGGCGAGCGCATTGCTCCCGCCGAGATCGGGCGCAAAGGGCACCACGCCTTTCACATAGCCGTCGCGCATGTGATAGAAGCCCGAGAAGCTCGAATAGACGCCCTCGGCGAGCGGTACGTCGATCGAGCCCTTGATCTGGACGCGGTTGAAGCGCCCGGTCGTGAGTTCGAGGCTGGCGCCGAGCTCGTCAGCGGGCTTTTTCGTTACGACGCTCACCGCGCCGCCGATGGTGTTGCGGCCGAAAAGCGTGCCCTGCGGGCCGCGCAGTACCTCGATGCGCTCGACATTCAGCACGTCGAGAACATTGCCGACGCCGCGCGAAATATAGACCCCGTCGAGATAGAGTCCGACGCCGGGGTCGGCCGACAGCTGATAGTCGTTCTGTCCGATACCGCGGATGAAAATCGCCGCCGTCGCGTTGCTCGCGGAAACCGGAACCGAACTGTTGAATTTGACGTTGGGCGTGAAGTCGCCGATCTGCGTCACATTGTCGATGCCGCGCTGGACAAGGCCTTCCGAGGTGACCGCCGAGATCGAAATCGGAGTATCCTGCAGCGATTCCGCGCGCCGGCGCGCGGTGACCGTGATCTCCTCGACGCCGAAAGTTTCGCCGGCGGCGGTATCCTCCTGCGCTGCGGCGGCGCTGGTACCGGCAGCCGCCCCCGCCGCGGCGATTTCGGCCTCTTGTGCGGATGCGGCGCCGCCGTGAGCGAGCCCGGCAAGGCCAAGGCCGAAGGCCAGCGCGCGGAAGGAACAGGATTGCAGAGGTTTGGCACGACGCACCATGGTCGTGCGCCAGCAGGCTTCAGACTTCATTATGACTCCCCTTCTGATCAGCGACAGTTTTTATGATATCGCCTCGCCTCCGAGCCGCAGGCCATCCTGCGGGAGGGCGAATGCGGTCGGGTGCGAGGTCCGACGCTCGCATGCAGTCGAGAGCAGAACGCGATCTCGCGCTAGCCTGATCCCGCGAGGTTCGACATCTGAGCGCGGCGGATTGCAAATCGCGTCGCCCGGTCTCGCCGGTCCGATTCTGCCACTTTGCGGCTTTGGTGCGGCGGGAGGCTAACGCACACCGCGACGGGCTAGCGGGCCGGTGCGCCCGCCGACATCATCATCCACAGGAATCGCGAAACCGATCCGGCGACCGAACGGCCGGGCGGAACGACATCTAGAGGACAGGATGATGAACGACGCACATCGCTGGTTACACGAGCACCCCGAACTGGGCTCGGGCCCCATCCCGATCGAACCCTATATCTCGCCCGACTGGTACGAGCGCGAGCGCGAGAAGATCTTTCGCAAGGTCTGGCTGTGCGTTGGCCGCGTCGACGAAATTCCGAACCGGGGCGATTACAAGGTCAAGCGCCTCGCCGCAGCCGAAACGTCGATGATTCTGATCCGCGGCAAAGATGACGTGGTTCGCGCCTTCCACAATGTGTGCGCGCACCGCGGCAACACCGTCGTCACCGAAACAGGACCCGAGACGTTCGGGCGGAGCAAGGCCGCTATCGTCACCTGCCGTTTCCACGGCTGGGTGTATGGCGCCGACGGCGGCCTCAAGCATGTTCCGAGCGAGGAGCGCTTCTATCAATGCTTCGACAAGCAGCAGAACGGGTTGACGCCGATCCATCTCGACGTCTGGGAAGGCTTCATCTTCGTCAATCTGGCCGAGACCCCCGACAACAGCCTTGCCGAGTTCCTCGGTGACTATGCCGCCCATTTCGAGGGCTTTCCCTTTGCCGAACTCAATTACCAGTTCACTTATTACACCGAGCTCGAATGCAACTGGAAGGTTGCGCACGACGCCTTTGCCGAGGCGTATCATGTCGACACCATCCATGCCGGCTCCTTTCCCAACACCTTCTCTACCGGCCTTCAGAACGTGAAGCTGATGGGGCCGCACCGGACCTGCGCGGTCTGCCTGACACTCGGGGCGAAGCCGACCCCCGTCGCGGGTATCGCAAACGCGATCGCCGGCGCCTCGCTCGTCACCCGGCGCGCCGAAACCATGCTGCCGCCTGCCATCAATCCCGACAAGCGGGGGGATTTCGCGTTCGAACTCAGCGTCCTCTTTCCCAACACGCTGATCCATGTTTCGGAAGGCATCTGGTTCACGCACCAGTTCTGGCCGATCGCGCATAACCGGACGCTCTGGGAGGGGCGCTATTATGTGCGCGAACCCAAAACCAATGCGGAGCGCTGGGCGATCGAGCATGCGATGACGCTGCAGCGCAACGCCTGGCTCGAAGACACCGCTACCATGGAAGATACCCAGCGGGCGATGCAGTCGCGCGCCAAGCCTGTCCAGAATCTCCAGGATGATGAAATTCTCATCCGGCACAGCGCCGCCGTCGTCGATACCTACGTCAATGCGTGAGGGGAAGGAAACCGTGATGCAACCCGTATTGCCCGCCGGCTTTGAACAGCTTTCGGCCTGTCTCGACTGGAACCTCGCCACGGCCGACGAGCGCCAGCGCAAAAGGCAGGGCTCGACCGCCGGCGATCTGCGCGCCTTCTACGATATCATGCTGCCGCGCCTCGCCGACGCGCTCGCCGAAGTCGACCGCTTTCCGCTTGGCGCGCTCCCCGAGAGCCATCACGCGCTCTATAATCTTGCGCTTTCGGTGGCCGAAGTCGCGCCGCACATCGAGCTCTATTCGGGCTCGCCGGGCGTGCCCTATGCCTTCGAAGAGGCCCGGTTCGTTGCGGTGCATGGCGCGCAGGCCACCTGGCGGGGCCTCGGTCCGATGGCGCCCGCCTGACATGACCGGGTCAGCCGGTTCGTCGATCGAGGAACGACTGTTCCGGATCGAGGCGCGCCATGCGATCACCGATCTCGTGGCGCGCTACGCTCATGGCGCCGACCGCAGGAACGATCCGGCGATGATGCAGCCGCTCTTCCATGAGGATGCGACCTGGTCTGCCGAAGGGTTCGCGACCTTTCATGGCGTCGCTGCGATCGGGGAGGGGCTTGCCCGCATCGCGGCCGCGCAAGTGTTCTGGTCGATCCATTATATGATCGCGCCCTATGTCGCGTTCGCCGCAGATGGCCGTTCGGCAACGTGCCGCTGGTATCTCTGGGAGCTGTCCACCATGGCCGCCGGCACGAGCGAAGAGGATCGCTGGCTGGGGGGCTGGTACGACAGCCTCGTCAAATTCGGGAATGAAGAATGGAAATTTGCATCGGTGACGCTCGATCTCAGGGTGCAGGGAACGGCAATGCGGCCCTGGACAATCAAGAAGGCGTTCGATCAATGACGCGGCTCTGCGCGGTCACGGACCTTGTTGAAGGCGAGATTCACCGCGTCGAGCTCGACGGCGGTCACGCGATCGCGGTCTATCTGCTCGACGGCGAGGTCTTCGCGTCCGACGATCTGTGCACCCACGGCGAGGCATCTCTGGCGGAAGGTGAGATCGAGGACGGAAAGATCGTTTGCCCGTTTCACCTCGGAAGTTTCGATATCCGGACCGGCGCGCCCTGCGCGGCGCCTTGCTCGATCGCGATCAAGGTCTATCCGGTCGCCATCGTCGACGACGGCGTCCACATCGAATTCTGAAAATCCTCAGCCCTTCAGCTGCCGCAGGGTGGCCGAAGGGCGTTCGCCGAAGCGCTCGAGATAGTCGCGCGCGAACTTGCTGAGATGGCTGAAGCCGCAAGCGAGCGCGACTTCGGTGACGCTATGTCCTTCGCGGACGCCCTCCAGCAGCATCTTGCGGGCAAGTTCGAGACGCAGATTCTTGAGATAGCCCATTGGCGTCACACCGCGAAAGCGGCGGAAACTAGCGTGAAGCGATCGCGCGCTGACCCCAGAGATTTCGATCATGTCGTTGAGCGAGATTGTTTCGCAGACATGCGCGCGGATGAAGTCCTCGACCCGGCGGACATAATAGGGCGCAGGCCCCGACGGAGTGGAATCGAACAGTTCGGAATGATTATGCGGCACCGCTGCAAGCAGCAGCCGTTTCAGCATATCCTCCACCGAGCCGCAGGCCCGCGGATGGGTGTAGCCTGCAAGGCCATAGTCAATGTCGTCGCAAATCGTGCGCACAAGATGGGCGAAAGCCTGCGCGGGACCGACCAGCGGAACGGGGCGCGTCGAAAATATGAGTTCGCCCGGGCGGAAACCGAGCTCCTGCGCCAGCACGAGTTCCAGATCCGCCTTCGGGACCTTGATCGTGAAATGCCGGTAGCCGGCCTCGAATGTCTGCCGGAAATGCGCATTCGGAGCGAGCACGCACATCTGGCCGGGTTCGAGGCTGAAGCTGTCGTCGTCGTGCACGATGAAGGAGGTTCCGCTGAGCGAGAATTGCACCAGATAAATCTGGTCCATCGTCGGCACGTCGATCGAAATTCGCCCGTAGGGATTGCCATAGTCCTGCGCGTTGAAGGTCAGTGTCTTCAGTTGCGCCTGGTTATGGCGAAAGTCGAGCGGCGGCCGGCCATCGTGAATATCGAGGCGATGCGGGCAGAACATCCGGCTCATATGCGCCTGCACATCGTCTGCGTCGGTGCTGCTGAACTTGTTCCACTGGACGAGCGGAAGAACCTCTCCGTCCCAGAACCGGCTTGGCGCGGCGATTTGGGTCAACATCCTGGTCTCTCCTACCCGACCAATTCGGCGGCTCCCGAACTTCGGGCAGCGTGCGGCTCCACTCCAAACGACTCAGGCGACAGATAGGCGAGTTTACTGTGCGAAAGTCCCAAATCCAGAACCATCTCGCACGCCTTGTACGCCACCAGACCGGGGTTGATGACCGGGACCGGCATGTCTTTCGCCAGGTAGGCGTGCGACTGGTGCATGGTGGTCGATCCGAGAATGAGCACATCGGCGCCATCCTCCTCGATCGCCTTGCGGCCAGCTTCAGCCAGCAGCGGGAAGACGAAATCCTCCTTGCCTTCGAGCAGGCTTGTCGTATCGGGGCGCACGCCGATGGACCGGATGGACGCGAGGCGATGATGAAGCCCCTGTTCGGTCAGCACTTTCTCGTAAAGCCAGCGCCATCGGTCCCACATGCCGATGATCGAGAATTTGCGTCCGATCTGGCAAGCGGCGAGATAGCTGGCCTGCGCGGTGCCGATCACCGGGATCGAAAGGCGCGAGCGCAGCGCCGCGACGCCGGAATCGCTCATCGAATTGATGCAGACGGCCGCGAAGCCCTCTGACTCGGCCTTTTCGCCGGCCTCAAGGCAGGCGGCGTCGGCGATCGTGCCTTCATAACAGGAATCGAGCGTTCGGCCACCGCGCGGGGCGCAGGCGAATTCGACCGAAATATCGGGTCGGGCAAGGGCAGGCGGAATCTGCGACGCGAAGGTCGACAGGGCTTCGGCCGGTACGGGTACCGGCACGATCATCTTGATGCGACGGATCATGAGTGCAGTCTCTCCTCGGACTTGTGTCGCATTCTGCGATCTCGTCCTTTCCCGCGATCACGCCGCCAATATGACAATGGGTCAACCCTGCCGCAGAAAAGGGCCGCGTTTTGGGGGCATCCGATGCGGTAGCGGGATAGTTGGCAATTCATTCTCGTTCCAAGTTGCATGGAAACAACATGAGGATGTGCCGAATGAGCGATTTGCTACCCGATGGATTCGCTGACCTCGAACCCTATCTGGGATGGGCGCAGCCCACCGAATTCGGGCGAAATCGCAAACGCTGGACGTCCACCATCGAAGAGAGCCAGGTCTTTTACGATGCCATGATGGCGCGGGCCGACGCCGCACTGACCTATCTCGACGATTTTCCGCTCGACGCGCTGGATTCC
Source organism: Sphingopyxis sp. (assembly GCA_032154175.1). Classification (GTDB taxonomy): domain Bacteria; phylum Pseudomonadota; class Alphaproteobacteria; order Sphingomonadales; family Sphingomonadaceae; genus Sphingopyxis. The sequence continues at coordinate 36,868 of JALDYH010000019.1, forward strand.
CGGCAGACCAATCTTCTCAACATGTGCCTCGGCCTTGTCGAATGCTCGATCTCGATCGAGATGTACGAGCAGGCGCAGCCCAAATATGTTTTCCCGATCGAACGCTTCGTCCCCGTCCATGACAATTGGGCGATCGCCGACAGCATGGGAGCGCGGCCATGACCGGGGGCAGCGGCGCCCGGCGCTTTTTCAGCCAATATCCGGAAGAGGGCAGCGGACCGATTCCCGTCGAGCGCTATACGTCTGAAGATTATTTCGAGCGCGAGAAAGAGCAGGTCTTCCGCCGCAAGTGGCTGAATGTCGGTCATGTGCTGCAGGCTCCGAAGCCGGGGGATTATTTTACCGTCGACCTCGCCTTCGTCTCGACCTCGCTGCTGATCATCCATGGCAAGGACGGCAGGATCCGCGCCTTTCACAATATGTGCTCGCATCGCGGCGCGCCGGTCGCATGGGAAGCCCAGGGCTCGTGCAAGGGTTATCTCGCCTGCCGCTTTCACGGCTGGGTCTACGATCTGACCGGCAAGCTGGTTCAGGTTTCCGACGCCGAGAATTTTCCGAGCGTCGATGCCTCCGAGAACGGCCTCACTGCGGTCCATTGCGACATCTGGAAGGGCTTCATCTTCGTCAATCTGGCGCCGGAACCCGACGAGACGCTCGTCGACTATCTCGGGCCCGTCGCAACCGATATCGGCCGGTATGATTTCAACGGTTACACGCGGGCTTTCTCCTACCGCATCGAGGAGAATGTGAACTGGAAGACGTTACAGGAAGCCCAGCTCGAGGGCTGGCATCTACCCTATCTCCACGAAAAGACACTTGCGCGCTCGGTCAAGGTCGAAGGCCGGCAATACCGCCATGCCGCAATCGAACTTCACGGTCTGCACGGCGTCCTGGGATCGCCGCCGCCCGATCTTTTCGAACCTTCGCCAATGGCACAGCTTGCAAGCCGCTTCGGCACGGGGACGGTCCAGGCCTTCGGCGCGAAAGCCGAGACGAGCGAAGGAGGCTACCAGTTTCGCGGCTCGTTCGACTTCTGGCACCTCTTCCCCAATTTCTTCGTCGGGCTGCTCGATGGCCTCTTTTTCACCTTTAACATCTGGCCCGTCACCGTCGACAAGAGCGTCTGGGAGATCAAGGGCTATTATCCGCCGGTCACGAGAGCGAGCGAGCTCTTTGCGCGCGAATACAGCAAGGTCGGGTTGCGCGACCCCATGATGGAGGACTGCTTCACCCACGAGCTTATTTCGGGGATGCTCAAATCGGGTGCGAAACAGCATATCCATCTTCAAGACGAGGAAATGCTCGTTCGCCATCTCGGGAATGGCGTCGAGAAATGCCTGCAAGGCCTCGCCTGACCGGCCCTCATCGTCATATATCCGGGAGAGTTGAATTGAGCGAGACCATCGCGCTGGATGTCCTCATCATCGGAGGCGGCCATGCTGGCGCGCATCTGGCCATCTGCCTTCGTCAGAAGGGTTTCGAGGGTTCGATCGGAATTGTCAGCGAGGAAGAGACGCTTCCTTACGAGCGCCCGCCTCTCTCGAAAGCCTATCTCGTCGGAACGCTGCAGATCGAACGATTGCTGCTCCGCGAAAGCGACTATTGGGCCGAACAGAAAATTCGTATCGAGCTGGGCTGCCGGGTGGCCGCGCTCGATATAGCCCGGAACGAAGCGACGCTCGATGACGGTCGCGTCGTCGTTTTCGGGCGGTGCGTCCTTGCAACCGGCGGCAAGGTCCGCCGCCTTGCCTGCCCCGGCTCGGATCTCGCGGGCATACACTATCTGCGCACCGTGGCCGATGTCGATGCGATCCGCGATGGTCTCGCGAAACCGGGACGTCTCGGCGTGATCGGCGCGGGCTATGTCGGTCTCGAAGTTGCCGCCGCCGCGCGCGAGATGGGTCATGAGGTTGTCGTGGTAGAGGCGCAGGCGCGCGTTCTCCAACGCGTTACCTCGCCGGTTGTTTCCGCCTTCTACGAACGGCAGCATCGCGCCCGAGGTGTCGAATTCCACCTTGGCGACCAGGTCTCCTCCTTCGACGGAGATCGGGAGGTCGCGGCGATCCGGCTCGCTTCGGGCAAGACGTTGCCGGTCGATCTCGCGGTCATCGGGGTCGGCATCGATGCTGATACAGGGATCGCGGAAGCAGCGGGCATCGCTTGCGACGGCGGCGTTCTCGTCGATGAATATTGCAGGACTTCGGCGCCTGCCGTGCTTGCGATCGGCGATTGCGCGCGCCATCCAAATGACTTCGCCGGCGGTCTCTGGAGGCTTGAGTCGGTCCAGCATGCGATGGATTCCGCGGCCGTGGCCGCCGATACGATCATGGACGTGCCTACCGGGTATCGCGCGCTTCCGACATTCTGGTCGGACCAGTTCGATCTGAAGCTCCAGTCGGCGGGTCTCAACAAGGATGCCGATGAAACAGTCGTTCGCGGGGACAGCGAAAATGGACCCTTTTCGGTCATTTACCTGAAACAGGGGCAAATGGTTTCGATCGATGCGATCAACAATCCCAAGGATTTCATGGGCGCCCGCTCGCTGATCCTGAAAGGCATCAGCCCCGATCGCGGCAAATTGTCCGATCCGTCGATCCCGATGAAGGCGGTCGCCTGACGCGAGGATGCCCTGACGGGAACGATATTGTCGCCAGGACCGCGTCGCCTTGTCGTTCGGTGAATCGTCCGGGCTGTAGGATTACGCCTTTTCGAAGCAATTTGATCGGGGTCAATGACCAGTTCCGGCGAGCACTGCAATCTGTTGTCAGGCAGGAGATTGTAAAATGCGAAATATTCTGATTCTGGCAGACAATAGCGCAGACATGGCTCTGCGGACCGAAAGCGCGCTGGCAATAGGGCGCCGATTTCGTTCGCATCTCAGCTTTCTGATCAGCTCGCCATACCAGCAATTTATCGCCGCCGATCCCTTCGGAGGCCTGTATCTGGCAAAGGAACAGCTGGCGCAGGCGCAACTGGCGGACCTCGATCTGGAGAAGCGCCTGAGCGCCGACCTCGAGCGCGAGGATGTTCCATGGGACATCGCGGTGGCCGATGGCGACGCACTATCGACCATGACGCTCGCCGCGACGCTTGCCGATCTCGCGATCGTTTCGCTTGGCGCACGCGATAGCCGCGGACATCGCGCCCCGACGATCGCTGCCGATCTCGCACTGACGGTGCCGGTGCCCATTCTCGCCATGCCGGCAGAAGGAGGGCCGATCGATCTCGACGCCCCGGTAATGGTGGCGTGGAACGGAAGTCCGCAGGCGGCCAGCGCGCTGCGTGCCGGAGTTGCCCTGATGGGAGATGCCCGGAGCGTCATTCTGGTCGCGGTGGGCAAGGACGAGGGCCGCGTCCCGGCGGAGGATGCGCTCCGCTATATGTCGCGCCATGGTATTCATGGCGAGCTTCGGCGCGAGACGGACAATATCGATACCGTCGAAGAGACGCTCGCGCGGATTGCGGCCGGGATCCGGCCTGGCCTGATCGTCATGGGGGCGTATGGCCGGCCGCGACTGCGCGAAACCTTGTTCGGCGGCGTGACGCGATATCTGCTCGAAGCCGCGCCGGCACCCTTGCTCCTCGCGCACTAGGGTTTTGATCCGCTACGCTTTCCAAACCGGCCGCCGTCCTGTAGGGCGGCCGGGTGACCGATTGTGCGACCTGCGTTGTCCGAAACCGTGCGATTTGCGCGAGCCTGAACCCCGCGGAGCTTGCCGCGCTGGGGAAGATGGGGCGCCGGCAAAAGGTGCGGCAGGGACAGACCCTGCTATGGGAAGGCGATGGAGCGCCGGTCGTCGCCAATGTTCTCGACGGCGTGCTCAAGCTGGTCGTTTCGACCGCCGACGGTCGCGAGCAGATCGTCGGCGTCGTTTTCCCGTCGGATTTCATCGGCCGACCGTTCGGCAAGGAAAGCCCGTACAGCGTCACCGCGATGACGGATGCCGAAGTGTGCATCTTCAACCGCAACAATTTCGACGAATTCGCGAGTTCGCACCCCGACCTCCAGCAGAAACTGCTCCGCCGCACGCTCGACGAACTCGATCGCGCGCGGCACTGGATGATGCTGCTCGGCCGCAAGTCGGCTTCGGAGAAGGTCGCGTCATTTCTGCTCGAAATGTCCGAACGCCTGTCGGGGCAGGGATGTCAGTCGGGCGCGCGCGACGGATTCGAACTGCCCTTCGGGCGCCAGCAGATCGCCGACATATTGGGCCTGACGATCGAAACGACGAGCCGCCAGCTCACGAAGATGCGAGCCGACGGCGTCGTCGATTTGCCCTCGCGCCGCGAGATCGTGATCAACGACCGCGCGGCGATGGAGGATATGGCGGGCTAGGCCCGTCCACTCAGAAGCGGAACGCCGCCCCGACGCTGATCACCCATGGATCGAGCCTGTGCCGCGTTTTGAGCACTTCGGTGCTTCCGGCGTACCAGGTCGCGGTCGGGCGCAGGAAATAGCGCTTGGCGTCGATCGACAGCGCCAGCCCCTTGTCGTTCACCGGAATGTCGATGCCCGCCTGCAGCGCGGCGCCGAGCTTGTCGCCCATCTTTTGCCGGGTCGCGCCGAGCGCCCGCGTTGTCGCCCCGGGTTTTTCGTCGATGAAGATGAAATAGCTTGGCCCCGCGCCGATGTAGGGACGAACGCCGCCGTCCTTGCCGAAATGATATTTGAGGGTGAGCGTCGCGGGCACGATCTTCGCGTCGGAAACCAGCGTCGCACCATCGAGCGCCCCGCGGCCGCTCACATCGTGCTGCGTCACACCCGCGATCGTTTCGAGCGAGATATTGTCGGCGACGAAATATTCGATCGCGACCGTCGGGGTCACATTGTCGTCGGCCTTGCTCCGGGTTCCGGCAGGCAGGCCGATGAGGTCGGTCTTGACGTCGCTGATCTTGCCGTCGGGCGCGACATAGGTCGCGAGGATCTTGAACTGGACATCGCCGGCCTTCGCGGATGCCTGTCCGGGCAGCGCGAGTGCGGCGGCCAGTGCGATGAGCGGGAGAGCATTGTTTTTCATGGGATACACCTCCTGTTTGGGTGGCGCATCCCTGCTCCACGGACGATCCCGCCGCATTGATACGGCGCAACCAGTTCGTTGATCCCGATCAATGTTTCACCGCCCTCGCACGTCCATGGCGGTCCCGAACCGCGTGGCAGCAAAGCCGCGCCAAGCAGGGACAAGCGATATGGACGGTCTGGTAACAAGGGCGGGGGGCTGGCTGGCATTGACCCTGCTTGCCTTCGTGATGGCGGCGCTCGCGGTCGATGCGCCGTTCGCGGTGCATATGATCATCGTCGCGCTTGCGTGCCTCGCCATGCTGTGGGCGACCGTCACGCGCGCCGATTATGGCGCCCTCGCGCGCGGCATCTTGAAGATGCCCGCCGACCAGGGCGTTTATGACGATGATCCGATCCGCTGGGGCGTCATCGCGACCTTGTTCTGGGGCGTCGCCGGAATGGCCGCGGGCCTCTATATCGCGCTGCAACTCGCCTTTCCGGCGCTCAACCTCAATCTCGAATATACGACCTTCGGGCGTCTCCGGCCCCTGCACACGTCGGCGGTGATCTTCGCCTTCGGCGGCAATGCGCTGATCGCAACCAGCTTCTATGTCGTGCAGCGCACCTGCCGCGCGCGGCTCGCCGTTCCGACGCTCGCGCGCTTCGTCTTCTGGGG
>JALDYH010000165.1:0-8740 GCA_032154175.1 Sphingopyxis sp.
CCCCCCCCCCCCCCCTCCCGCCCCGTCTCACCGGAAGGCAGGGAGAAGAGCGCTTGCGTCGCCGCCGCTGCGGCCCGAACCTCGGGATGCGGATCGTGCGCCGCCATCGCGGCAAGGTGCGGACGCGCCGCCGCGGGGTCGAGCGCCACCAGTTCGCGCATCGCGGTCCAGCGCGCGGCGAAATCCTCGCTCGCCGTCTCGGCCGCAAAGAGCGCCGCGGCGTCGGTGCGGCCGAGATGGCGCAGCAGCGCGAGCGCCATCTGGCGGAAGCTGCTGTCGCGCCGCGACGCGCTGACATGCGTCAGACGGCCGCTCGCAATGTCATAGGCACGGATCGGGAGCGGCGACGGCGGCTGAACGGTAAGCTCCAGAAACAGGACGTCGCGGTGCCCCGCCGCGACGGTGAAGCTTTGCCGCGCAGTGTCGAGAAGCAGCGTTTCGCCGGTTCGCAGCGGTCGCGGCGGCGCGCTGTGACAGGGTGCGGCGGCGCGCGCGGTGAAACCGCCGGCTTCCTCCACAGCGCTGACCGCGACGCTGTGTTCGCGCAGTTGCGCGCCGCCGCCGGCGAGGACGTGGATCGCGGCGCGGCCGGGAACGAAGAGCGTCGTGGCCGGGGCCGACATATGCGGAGCAAAGGGCCGGATATGGAGCGTCAGACGGACTGCTCCGCGATCGGCGAAGACGAGGCCGCCGGAGCCGCCGTCACCGCCGCCGACGGGTCGAACCGGCGGCCGCGCGAAGGGATCGGCCTTGAGCAGCGCCAGAGCGGCGTCGAGGCGACCGCAAAGCCAGTGCGGATCGGTGAGCCATGGCAGGAGGCGCTCGACCGCAATGTCGGGGCGCGTATCGGCGAGCGCATCGAGCGCCGGGATCAACCCGTCGGGCGCCGCATCGGCGGCCGCCCAGCCGGCGGCAAGATCGGCGACCATGCGGCGTATCGCCAAGCGGCGCGCGGCGTCGGCGCGCGGGAAATGATCGTGGCGGGAAGCGGTCATAGCCATCGCTGGAGGTACGGGAACGCGCCGGTGCCGGGTTGGAGACGCCGGCACGCTCCCGTCACCCGGTCAGTCGTGGATGATCAATGCGATGGTGACCGCAAGTTCGAACACCGACGGTCCCGACGACGCGCTTTCGCCAATGAGCGAACCGAACAGCCCGACCGCGGTTTCGAGCAACGGCAGTGCCTCGATATCGATGGCTGGCAAACCCATGAACCCCCTCCTGTCTTGACCGGCGGCGCGACCCGCCGCCGGGGACCGGGCTAGGAAGGCACGCACGCGCTTCCCAGTTAACTTATCGTAATGGCGGCCATGTCGCTGGTCGAAGCGGGGTTGCCGGAGCGACCGCCGGGGATAGGATGGGCCATCGAAACCGGGAGACATGCCATGCGCCGCACCATCGCTGCCGCCTTTTGCGTCCTGCTGCTCGCCGCGCCGGCGGCGGCCGAAACGCTGCTCGTTGGCAACAAGGGCGAGGACACGCTGAGTGTCCCCCCCCTCGCCTCGGGCGAGGAACTGGCGCGGCTGCCGACGGGCAAGATGCCGCACGAGATTGCGGTGTCGCCCGACGGCAGGCATGCGGCGGTGGTGGCCTATGGAGCGACGACGATCGACGTGTTCGATGTGGCGGCCCGGACCAGGGTCCGGACGATCGACCTCAGCCCCAACCAGCGCCCGCACGGACTGCTCTGGCTGTCCGACGGGCGGCTGGTCGCGACGACCGAAGGCAGCGAAACGGTCGCGGTGGTCGCCCCCGATGGCAAGCTGACGTCGATCGCGACGGGGCAGAAGGGCACGCACATGATCGTCGTCGCGCCCGACAACCGCACCGCCTATACCGCGAATATCGGGTCGGGGACGGTGAGCGTGCTCGACCTCGACACCGCGAAGAAGCTCCGCGACCTTGCCATCGGCGGCAAGCCCGAGGGGTTGGCGCTGACGAAGCGCGGCGGCGAATTGTGGGTCGGCGATCTCGATGCGCCGCGCGTGTCGATCTGGGATACGAAGACCGGCAAGAAGATCGCCGAGCAGCCCGTCGATCCGGTCGCGATCCGCGTGCTGGCCAGCCCCGACGGCAAGCTGGTCGCGACGAGCAATATCGCAAGCGGCACGATCAGCCTGTTCGACGCCGCAACGCGCGCGCCGCTGAAAACGATCAAGGTGTCGGGCGAGGCGGCCAAGGGGCAGGTCACCTTGCTGTTTAGCCGCGATTCGAAGCGGCTCTATGCCGCCGAGACCGGGCACGACAAGGTCGCCGAGATCGACGTCGCGAGCGGCGAAGTGCTGCGCCGGATCGCCGCGGGGAAGAACGGCGACGGGCTGGCGATCGCGCCCTAGGCTTTTTCTGCCCGCAGCCTGTCGCGAAAGACCGCGAGGCGCGCGACGGCCTCGTCGAGTATCGCGCCGTCCTTGGCGAAGCAGAGGCGGAGGATGTGGCGCGGACCGTCGCCTTCGAAGAGCGCCGACACGGGGATCGAGGCGACTCCCGCTTCGCGCACGGCGCGTTCGCTGAACTCGCGGTCCGAAAGCGCGATCCCCGATGCGGCGAGGTCGATGCACAGGAACCAGGTCGCGGCGTTCGGCAGGACGGTGAAGCCGGCGGCGGTCAGCGCGTCGCGAAGATACGCTCGCGAAGCGGCCCAGCTTTCGCGCGGCGCCGCGAACCATGCATCGGGCCGTTCCAATCCCTCCGCCACCGCCCATTGCAGCGCGGGCGGCGTGGTGAAGGTGAGGAACTGGTGCGCGCGGCCGAGCGCGGTCGCCATGTCCGGCGCGGCGCAGATCCAGCCGGTTTTCCACCCTGTGAGACCGAAAACCTTGCCCGCCGAGCCGATCTTGACCGCGCGTTCCGCCATGCCCGGAAAGGACAGGAGCGAACGGTGCGGCGTGCCGTCGAAGCGGACGTCCTCCCAGACCTCGTCGCAGATCGCGACGAGGTCGTGGCGCACGCAGATCCCGGCGATCATCGCCAGTTCGGCTTCGCTGGCAATGGTTCCGGCGGGATTGAGCGGGTCGTTGAGAATCAGCACGCGCGTGCGCGGCGTGATGGCCGCCGCGATTTGCCCGGCGTCATATCGCCAGCCCGGCGGGCTGAGCGCGACCGAAACCGGAGTACCGCCGGCGCGGTGCACCATCGGCGCATAGCTGTCATAGGCGGGCTGGAACAGGATCACCTCGTCGCCCGGCGCGACGAAGGCGAGGATCGCCGCCGCCAGCGCCTCGGTCGCGCCCGAGGTCACGATCACCTGCTCGCGGGTCAGGGCCAGTCCCTGTCGCCGCGCGTAGAAGCCGCAGATCGCGTCGCGCAGTTCGGGAAGCCCGAAGGCCGGGGGATATTGGTTCGACCTTTCGGCGAGCGCGCGCGCCGCGGCGGCGATCATGTCGGGATGCGGCGGCTCGTCGGGGAAGCCCTGCCCGAGATTGATCGCGTCATGCGCCCGCGCGAGCCCCGACATATGCTCGAAAATCGTCGGCTCCATCGCGGCATAGAGCGGGTGGACCGGGCTCATGGCCGCGAAATCCAGAGCGACAGGCCGGACGGCGGGTCGGCGGGCGGTGCATCGGCGATGTGGCGTACCGCGTCGGCGCGCGCGCGGTCGAGGATGGCGGCGGGAAGGTCCGCCGGGTGGAAGATGTGGTCGGCTTCGCCGAGCAGGCGCGCGGCGCGGAGCGTGAGGTCGTCGGGATCGGCGCTGACAAGGCGGATGGTTTCGAGGCGCGACGGAACCACCGGGGCGTCGCTCGCCAGCCAGCTTTCGACCCCGTCCGCCGCATCGGCAGCGAGCGGGTCGAGCGCGCCGCCGCTCGCCAGCGCGGCGTCGATCGCGCGGCGGCGGTCGGCGGCGGCGGGCCAGCGCGCTTTCATCGCACCGCGCGCAGCGTGGAGCGCCGAGGCGAGTGCGCCGAGGCGGGCGGGAAGCAGCGCTTCGATACGCTGGCGGACGGCCTTGGCGAGGCCGGCCGACGCGCCCCCCGTGCCGATCGCGATCGTCACCGGAGCGCGGTCGACGATCGCGGGGGTGGTGAAATCGCAGAGGTCGGGGCGGTCGACGACATTGACGAGCAAGCCGCGCGCGCGGAGCGCCTGCGCCGCGGCGCGGGCCTCGCCGTCATCGTCCAGCGCAACGAAGGCGATTGCCGCGCCGTCTTCCCAGCCCGGAACGATCCGCCCGCCCGCGCGCGCGATCAGCCGTGCCTTGGCGTCGGCCGCCTCCCCCTTCCCGACCAGCACGACCGTGCGGCCGCGCAGGTTGAGGAAGACGGGAAGCTGCTCCATCGTCAGTCGATCCAGTCGGGCACGCGCTCGGCCGCCATGATCGTGCCCGCCGCGATGCGATCGGCGACGACGACATAGCGGTCGCCGTCGACGAGCACCTCGGGAACGAGGCTGCGGCTGTTGTAGGTCGACGCCATCGTCGCGCCATAGGCGCCCGCGGTGCGGAACACCGCAAGATCGCCGGGTGCAACCTCGTCGGTGACCCGGTCGCGCGCGAAGGTGTCGCCGGTTTCGCACACCGGGCCGACGATCGATGCGGTCATCGTCTCGCCGTTCGGCTTGACCGCGACGAAATCGTGATACGCATCGTAGAGGGCCGGCCGCGCGAGGTCGTTCATCGCGGCGTCGACGATCACGAACGGATTGGTCGCGCCGGGCTTGACCCACAGCACTTCGGTCAGGAGCACGCCGGTGTTGCCCGCGATCACGCGCCCGGGTTCGAACATCAGCGTGACGTCCCAATCCCGGGTCACGCGCGCAACCATCGCGCCATATTCGGCGGGGCTCGGCGGATTGTCGTCGGCCTTGTAGGGAACCCCGAGGCCGCCGCCCAGATCGACATGCGTGATGCTGTGCCCCGCGGCGCGCAGGTCGGCGACGAGCCGGCCGACACGCTCGAACGCCGCCTCGAGCGGATCGAGACTGGTGAGCTGGCTGCCGATATGGACCGCAATGCCGCGCATGTTGAGCCCCGGAAGCGCCGACAGGCGTCCGAAGATTTCGGGCGCAACGTCGATGCCGACGCCGAACTTGTTCTCGGCCTTACCGGTCGAAATCTTGGCATGCGTGCCCGCATCGACGTCGGGATTGACGCGGAGCACCGCGGGCGCGGTCATTTCCCTGGCGAGTGCGATCTCGGCGAGCGCGATGCCCTCCGGCTCATGCTCGATATTGAACTGGCCGATACCGCGGTCGAGCCCCTGTGCGAGTTCGGCGCGCGTCTTGCCGACGCCCGAAAAGACGATGTCTTCGGGCGCCATGCCCGCCGCGAGCGCGCGTTCGAGCTCGCCGCCCGACACGACGTCGGCGCCATAGCCCTGCCGCGCGAGGACGCGCAGCACGCCGAGGTTGGGATTGCACTTGATCGCAAAGGCGAGGTGCTTCCTCGGAACATCCTTCAGCCCGTCGCGAAACGCCTGCGCATGACGTTCGAGCGTCGCGCGCGAATAGACATAGACGGGGGTGCCGATTTCCTCGGCGATGCGCGGCAAGGGGATGTCTTCGGCGTGCATCACGCCGTCACGAATTTCAAAATGATTCATTGTCAAAAAGTCCTGAAGCTCAGCCCGGAGGCGGCAAGTCAAAATCGTCGGTTTCGCGTTGTTCGGACCGTTTGAGAAGTTCGTCGCTGCGCGCTGGCCGGGCCTGCGCGTCAGGCGTCGTAAGCTCCTCCGTAGTCGGGGCGCGGGTCGCGCCGACGGGAATGACCGGTGCGGGCTGACCTGCAACGGGCTTCAGATCTTCCTTGCTACCGCACGCACCGAGCAAGGCGGTTGCGGCTATGCCAACAATGATGAGGCGCTTGGTCGCCATCAAATCGTTCCTTCGAGCGCCGCGCGGGCCGCGGCCACCGCCTGCCTTACCCGGTCCGGCGCCGTGCCGCCATAGCTGGTGCGGCTGGCGACCGATGCCTCGACGGTGAGCGCGGCGAGCACGTCCGGAGTAACCGCCGCGTGGATCGCCGCGGCATCGGTTGCAGGCAGCGCCGACAGTTCGACGCCCAGTTCTTCGGCGCGCTTCACGCAGGCGCCGACGACGTGATGCGCCTCGCGAAACGGCAGGCCGTTCTCGCGTACCAGCCAGTCGGCGAGGTCGGTCGCGGTCGAATAGCCCGACGCCGCGAGCGCGCGCATGCGGTCGGTGCGGAAGGTCAGCGTTTCGATCATCCCCGTCATCGCGGCGAGCGACAGCGCGAGTGCGTCGAAGGCGCCGAAGACGGTTTCCTTGTCGTCCTGCAGATCCTTCGAATAGGTGAGCGGCAGGCCCTTTACGATCACGGCAAGCCGCTGGAAGGCGCCGAGCAGCAGGCCGGCGCGTCCGCGTACCAGTTCGGCGGCATCGGGATTGCGCTTTTGCGGCATGATCGAGCTGCCGGTCGACCAGGCATCGGGTAGGCTGATAAAGCCGAAGGGCTGGCTGGCCCAGATCACGATTTCTTCGGCGAGGCGCGACAGGTGGATCGCGGAAATCGACGCCGAGGCGCAGAATTCGAGCGCGAAGTCGCGGTCGGACACCGCGTCGATGCTATTCGCCATCGGGCGGTCGAAACCGAGCGCGGCGGCGGTCGCATCGCGATCGAGCGGGAAGCTGGTCCCGGCCAGTGCCGCGGCGCCGAGCGGCGATTCGTTGAGGCGCCGGCGCGCATCGGCGAAGCGCGACCGGTCGCGGCCGAACATCTCGACATAGGCGAGCAAATGATGACCGAGCGTCACCGGCTGCGCGACCTGCAGGTGCGTGAAGCCGGGCATGATGCTGTCGGCATGTTCGTCGGCGCGCGCGAGGAGTGCGGTCTGGATCGCCTTCAGCCCCGCGTCGATGCGTTCGCATGCGGTGCGGGTCCACAGGCGGAAATCGGTCGCCACCTGATCGTTGCGCGAGCGCGCGGTGTGGAGACGCCCCGCGGCTTCGCCGACTAGGTCCTTCAGCCGCGATTCGACCGTCATGTGGATATCTTCGAGCGACAGATCGACCGGCACGCCATTCGCGGCGAATTCGCCGGCGATCTGCGCGAGACCGCGATCGATTACCACGGCGTCCCCGGTCGCGATGATTCCCGCCGCACCGAGCATCGCGGCATGCGCGCGGCTGGCGGTGATATCTTCTTCCCACAAGCGCTTGTCGACGGGGATCGATGCGTTAATCTCTTGCATGATCGCTGCGGGTCCGCCACCGAAGCGGCCGCCCCACATGCTGTTGCTGTCCGGAGTATTCGCCATCCGCCGCGTCCCAAATCCGTCCCTTGCGATCCTCGCCGTGCTTCTGGCCGGATCAATCGCGGGCTGCGATAGGGAAAAGCAGCCGGACGGGCAAGCGGGGCAAGGCCAAGCAAATATTTCGCCCGGCCAAGCGAAGGATGGCGGCGTCGATCATTTCCAGCATCAGGTCGATCGCAGCCAGAAAGGCAAGACGGCACCCACTGTGGCATTTCGCAGCCCCGACGATGCGCCGGTCACGCTGGCTGCGTTCCGCGGGCGTCCGCTGCTCGTCAATTTGTGGGCGACATGGTGCGCGCCGTGCGTTGCCGAAATGCCGACGCTCGACGCGCTCGCGGTAAAGAGCGGGGAGCGGATGACCGTGATCGCGGTCGCACAGGATTTGCAGGGCGCCGAAGTGGTCGACCCATGGTTCCAGAAAGCGGGACTGAAGGCGCTGCAGCCCTATATCGACCCGCAGAACGGCCTGCTCGACGCGGCGAACAGCGCGTTGCCGACGAGCATCTATTATGACGCGCAGGGCCGCGAGATATGGCGCGTGGTGGGCGCGATCGACTGGCAGGGCGCGGAAGCGAAGACGCTGCTGGCTGAGGGAGGTACAAAGAATTGATCCTCCCTGTCGCGCAGCGATGGGGAGGTGGCAGCGCGTAGCGCTGACGGAGGGGCCAATAGCGCGAGGTCGCGGCCCCTCCACCATTCGCTTCGCGAACGGTCCCCCTCCCCATGGCTTTGCCACGGGGAGGATTTGAGAAACAAGAAAGGGCGGGTGCCCCATGACACCCGCCCTTCCCTGCGACCCAGAGCAAGGCTCCGGGGAACTTGAGAGGTCTTATCCGCCGACCGTCACGCGGCCGGTGCGATAGCCCTTCTTGCGCATTTCCTTCACATAATCCTTGTCGGCATCGACCACCTCGGTCTCCCATTCATCCCACGCGTCCCAGCGATCTTCGCGGTCGGTCGAATGGCGAAGGTCGCTGGTCAGCTCCTTCTCGGCCTCGAGAATGTCGGCTTTATAATTGTACCAATATTGGTTCACGACGCCCGCGATCGGGGCGGTGCGGATATGCGGCGCCTCGAATCCGGGCGGCATCGAATGATAGGGAACCGCGGCGACGGCGGCCGTGGCGGGGAGAGCCGCAAGAATAGCGAGGGTGGTCCATTTTTTCATCGTCCATCTCCTGATTGCCCGCCCTTTGCGGGGCGGTCAGGGGAGTCAACGAAGCAGATCGCACTTTTATTCCCGGCTGATCGCCGAATTGGCACGGGTCGCGGCAGATTCGTTCAACCCGGGTGCGCTTCGTCCCCGACCGCCGAGCGGAGGAGCCCGCGAAATACGTCCTGCGCGCTGCGTTTGCCCTGCGTCACATCGAACACGTCGCGCGCGATCGGCATGTCGAGCCCGTAGCGTTCGGCGAGCGCGATCACCGTCGGCGCGCTCTTCACCCCTTCCGCCACCATGTTCATGCCCGCGATGATCTCGTCGATCGGGCGCCCCTTGCCGAGTTCGACCCCGACATGGCGGTTGCGCGACA
>JALDYH010000020.1:0-42470 GCA_032154175.1 Sphingopyxis sp.
CCCCCCCCCCCCCCCCCCCCCCCCCCCCCCGACAGGCTAGTCGAAAAGTTCTTCCAGAAAGGATTTGCGCCGCTTCGGATAGCCTTTGTGATGCCCGCGGTGTCCTTGATCCCAATGCGCGGACGGCGCTCCTTGCGGATAGGGCTGCTGGGGCGGCGCCGACGGCGGTGCGGGTTCGGCAGCGATGCTGCGTTCGATGATCTTGTCGAGCTCGCCCCGATCAAGCCAGACACCCCGGCATTGCGGGCAATAGTCGATCTCGACGCCCTGTCGGTCGCTCATCGCGAGCGGGACTTTGCAGGCCGGGCACGGCATTCCCACGGCGGGTCCCGTCATCGTCCGGACCTCCCGCTGGCCGGTCGGGCCCGATTGCCGGTTTTTTGCCCGTGGGCAGAGGCGAAAAAGGAATGTGACATCACATAGACTCCAGTTGTGATCCAACCGGGGGAGCGATGTGGCCTGGGAAGCGTAAAGGTCGAGCCAACATCGAGTATCCCCGATGCGGTCCGACATCACGATCGATGCGATCGTCAGAGGGGCCCGGCCCGCAATCCGAAGATAAGGCCTGTGCGTTCAAATTCAACGGAAGGATTGCGCCGCCGCGCTCATTTTTGCGCGACCGAAGCCTGCGCTTGCGAGCGGCCGAAGCGTTGTCGGTCGATTCCCATGGTCATAACGGACCGGTCGCGAACGGCGGGATCGGGGTGGGGAACGGACGTTTGTGCACCCCGGCGAAAGCCGGGGCCAGCGGCGATACGGCAGGTTCGCTTCGGAGTTCCGGGCCCGGCTTTCGCCGGGGTGCTTATCTCTATCGGCAACTGCCGGTCGAACCGGTCCCTTGATCAGAGCAGGGCGCGATAGAGGCCGAAGGCGCTGGTTGCCGTCAACACGACGCCGACCAGGACCAGCATGACCTTGGGCGAAAAACGCTTGGCCATCATTGCGCCGAGCGGGGCGGCCGCAACGCCGCCGATGATCAACCCGAGCGTCGGGCCCAGAATTTCCTCGAAGCCGAGATTCCAGATGAAGGCGATAGAGACCGACACGGCGAGGAAAAATTCGACGCTGTTGACCGTGCCGACGATCTTGCGCGGTTCGCCGCCCTGGACGAGCAGGTTGGACGTCACCACCGGGCCCCAGCCGCCGCCGCCCGCGGCATCGAGAAAACCCCCGACAACCGCCAGCGGGGCGACAACCTTGGGTTTCGCAATTTTGGGCGGGTAGAGAAGCCCGCGGACCAGCAACCACACACCGATCAGCACCAGATAGCCGAGCACGAACGGCTTGACGACATCGGCGTGGAGCGACGTGAGCACATAGGCGCCGAGCACGCCGCCGATCACACCGGGGATCAGCAGCCGGAAGAAGAGCGGCCAGTCGATATTGCGGTGGAACAAATGGCTGAGCCCCGAGGCGCCGGTCGTGAATATCTCGACGACATGGATGCGCGCCGACGCGGTCGCCGGCGGAACGCCAAGAACGGCGACGAGCAGCGTGTTGCAGATGACACCAAAGGCCATGCCGAGCGCGCCGTCGACGAGCTGCGCGGCAAAGCCGATAAGGATGAACGGCAGGAGTGCGGAAAAGTCGATGGCCGCAAGTTCAGTCATATGTCATCCCAACCCTTTTGATTGACAACCTGCTGCCGGGATTCCTCGTCCCGCGCCAGCCCAATTTTTCTGCTGGCGGCCAAGGGATTTGTTTCCGCGCCCAGTCGAACCATGCCGGATCGGGGTCAGCCCGTGACGTCGTCGGGCAGGTAATCGCGCACATAATCGATGAACGCGCGCAATTTGGGCATCACCTGCTTGCGGCTGGGATAATAGAGAAACAGCCCCGAGGTCGAGCATGCCTGGTCGGCGAGGACGAGTTCGAGCTCGCCCGCGGCGACCTGCGCCTTGACCACCGGCTCGGCGGTCATGCCCATCGCGACCCCGGCGCGCACCGCGACCATCATCGCGGTGAAGTCGTTGACGATCACCGGTCCGGTCACCCCGACCTCGATCTCGCGATTTCCTTTCTCGAAGGTCCAGGGCATCAGCGCGCCGCTTCCCATGCGCATGCGCACGCAGCGATGGCTCCGCAGATCGTCGGGATTGGCAGGGCGTCCGTGCCTCGCCAGATAACCCGGGGTCGCGACCGCGACGAAACGGAATGGTCCGGTCAGGCGGACGGCGATCACATCGGCGTCGAGCGATTCGCCCATTCGCACGCCGGCGTCGAAACCGCCGGCGCTGAGGTCGGCGAGCGCGTCCTCGGCGTAGATTTCGAGTTCGATCTCGGGATAGGTTTCGCAAAAGCCCGCGATGATCGGTTCGAACAAGGGCTGTACCGCGCCGCGCATCAGGTTGATGCGCAGCCGGCCCGCGGGCCGGTTGCCGAGGTTGCGCGCGGCTTCATAGGCGTCGCCCAGCCCGGCATAGGCGGGCGCGGCGCGCTCGAGGAACATTTCGCCTGCCTGGGTCAGCCCGACGCTGCGCGTGGTGCGCATGAACAAGGGCGCGCCGACACGGGCTTCGAGGCCCTTGATCGTCTGGCTGATCGCCGAGGGCGAGACGCCAAGATCGACCGCCGCGGCGGAAAAGCTCCGCCTTTCCGCGACACGCAGGAAAGCTTCGATCCCGTCGAGCACCCCATGGGGGATTGTTAAATCCTGCTTCAAGGCACTTGCAGATTATAGAGGATTATCTAAGTGCGCAAGCGCACCTATAAAGGTTGCACAAAGAAACGAAAGGAACCTCTCCCATGGCCTATCAGCTCTCCTCTTATCGCCGCTTTCCCGCGGCATTTGCAATCGTCGCCGCCTCGGCCCTCGCATTCACCGGCCTGATGGCAACCGCAACCCCCGCTTATGCCCAGTCGGGTAGCGATTATCGCTGCGCCGGCCTTGCCGAACAGGCGCATGTCGCCGCCACCGGCACCGAAGGCGCAAAGCAGTCGAGCGCCAAGCGCTTTGTTTCGACCGGCAAGAAGCTGTGCGAAGCGGGCAATGAACGCGCCGCCGCCAAGCAGTTCCGCGCCGCGCTGAAGATCGCCGGCGTCGCCGAAGTCGAAACCGACAGCCAGATGGCTTCCCGTTAATCTGGGGCGCCAAGACAACCGACACCAATCTCCGGACCGTCCTCTCCCTCTCCCCGACGGATCCACAAAACTGGGGCGGCACTCGCAAAGAGGCCGCCCCATTTGTTTGTGCCCGGTGCATGGGGTAGGGTGAGCGCCATCATGCCCGGCAAGAAACCTCGCAGCGAAACGCCCCCCGATCGCCCGGGCCCGGCCACGAAGGACGCGGTGCCGCTCTGCCGGTACGAAGAACTGGCGATGCGTGAAAACCGGCTACGGCAATCCGCCGCCGCGAAGCGCAAAGCGAACGATTAGGCCGGTTGCCGGAAAAACCGGCTTTGCCCCGAACCGGATTTCCACCATAGCACTCCGCTGCCGGCCGGCTGTCAAAAGCGGCGGCAGGAAACGCGATGAGCAGCGGGCGGCTGTTCCTCAGTGCCGCCCCAGTTCGTCGCGGCCGACCACCATATAATGAACCTCGTCGGGACCGTCGGCGAAACGCAGGTGGCGGACGTCGGCATAAAGATCGGCGAGCGGGGTCCATTGCGAGATACCGGTCGCGCCGTGGATCTGGATCGCCTGGTCGATGATCTGGCAGGTGCGTTCGGGAACCATCGCCTTCGCCATGCTGACCCAGACGCGCGCTTCGCGGTTGCCGAGCAGGTCCATCGCTTTTGCGGCCTTGAGCACGATCAGGCGCATCGCCTCGATCTCGATCCGCGCGCGCGCAATCACCTCCAGATTCTTGCCGAGCTGCGACAACTGGCGGCCGAAGGCGGTGCGCGAGTTGCCGCGCTTGACCATCAGGTCGAGCGCGCGTTCGGCCTTGCCGATCGTGCGCATGCAGTGGTGGATGCGCCCCGGCCCGAGGCGCATCTGCGAAATCTCGAACCCGCGGCCCTCGCCGAGCAGGATATTGTCCCTGGGCACGCGGACATTGTCGAAGCGCATGTGCATATGCCCCTGCGGCGCATGGTCGGCGCCGAAGACGTGCATTGGGCCGAGCACTTGTACGCCCGGCGTGTCCATCGGCACGAGGATCTGCGAATGCTGCGCTTTCCGCGCCGCTTCGGGGTTGGTGTTCACCATGCAGATCAGGATCTTGCAGCGCGGGTCGCCGGCGCCGCTGATGAAATATTTCTCGCCGTTGATCACCCACTCATCGCCTTCGAGCCGCGCGCGCGTTTCGAGGTTGCTGGCATCCGACGAGGCGACGCCGGGTTCGGTCATCACATAGGCCGAACGAATTTCGCCGTTCAAAAGGGGTTTGAGCCACATCTCCTTCTGCTCGGGTGTGCCGACCATTTCGAGCACTTCCATATTGCCCGTGTCGGGGGCCGAGCAGTTCAGCGATTCCGACGCGAGCGGCGATTTGCCGAGTTCGGCGGCGATATAGGCATAGTCGAGGTTGCTGAGCGGCGTGCCCGTGTCGCCATGCGGCAGGAAGAAGTTCCAGAGGCCCGCGGCCTTCGCCTTGTCCTTGGCGCCTTCGAGCAGTTCGAGCTGGCCCGGCGCCCAGCTCCAGCGATCGGCGCGGCCTTCGCCGAGCCGGAAAAACTCCTCGGTGATCGGGTCGACATTCTCGGCGATGTGGCGCTTGACCGCGTCGAACAGCGGCTGCGCTTCCTTCGACATCCTGAGGTCGTTGAGTTCGGCTTCGAGTTCGATCTCGGTCATGGCAATCCTCCGCTGGGGTTCGTCCGCAGGATAGCCGCGCCATGTCATCAAGGAAAATGATAGGAACGAATATAGGATATTCGCAAGGCGAATGACTATGCGGTTTGTGCCAGCTCGTCGGCAATGATCGCGCGCAGCCAGCCGAGCCCCGGATCGGCCTGCGCCGCCTGATGCCAGTACAGATAGCTGCCGCCTTGTTCGACGGGCAGCGGCAGGTCGACGAGCTGCATCGGCCACATCGCGCCGAGCACCTCGGCATGCGACCGCGGCAGCGAGAACAGCATGTCCGAGGATGCGACGATCTGCCAGGCGGTGATCGCGTGCTGGCAACGCACCGCGACGCGCCGGGCGAGGCCCATGCGGCCCAGCGCCATATCCTCGATCCCCGGGCCATAGGGCCGCGACGTTGCGATGATATGCTCGAGCGCGAGATAGGTATCGAGGTCGATCGTGCCATCGACGCGCGGGTGCCCCTTGCGCGCCACGACAACGATGGGCTCGGTCCCGAGATAATGGCGCTGGAGCCGGTCGTCGGCGGGCAAGGCGACATCGAGCGCGAGATCAAGGTCGCCGCTTGCGAGCATCATGACCAGATCGCGGCGGCGGAACGTCACGCTCGCGAGCGCGATATGCGGAGCCTCGCGCCGCACGCGCGCGACGAGCGAGGAGAAGCGCGGCATTTCGCCCGACAGGCGCACCCCGATGCGGAACTCGCGCGTCGCCTCGGCAGGGTCGAACGACGCCGCGGCGTCGAGCGCCGCGTCGAGCCCGCGCAGCGCCTCGCGCACCGGTCCCGCGATCGCGCGCGCCGCGGGGGTCGGTACCAGCCCGTTGCCCTGTCGCACGAAGAGCGGATCGTCGAACTGCGCTCGTAATCGTGTCAGGGCGTGGCTGATCGCCGGCTGCGACAGGTTCAGGTGACGTGCGGCGGCGGATACGCCGCCCTTGACGAAGATCGCGTCGAAAACCCGCAGCAGGTTGAGATCGAACCTGGCAAGCTGCCGCAAGACGCCCTCCTCGGCGAAACTGGATATGACCGGTCCTTCGCGCACTAATCGCAAATTGCGCAGAAGTGAACCGCGACCGCGAATTTCGGTCTCTCGAATTAAAACGCGGTCCTCTCCTCCCTGGGCCTCCTGCAGACGATTCGTGCCGCATCCTGCGCTGCTCTGCAAGCCGGCCAATTTGCCCCCGCCGACATGCGCCGAGCGCGGGGCCGGCCGGTCGCGACCACCGCGCAGCTCCGGTCCGCGCACGGCCATATGCGACCTCGCTCTATCCTTCTCTACGGGGTCGCGTGATCTGGCTGCCGGATCTCTTCGCTTATAGCGATCTGCCTGACTGGATTTCCTGGAGTTCCGACAAGATGGCGGTGGCATCCTGGTTGGCAGCGGGGATGTCATGTCGCAGTGCCATGCGCTGCCCGTCGATCTCGATCGGCAAGCCCGGAAGCGATGCCTTTTCGTTGGCTCCGATCGATACCTCGATCAATCCGCCAGACCGAAGCAGATGGGGGTCGTCGAACAATTCATCGGGCCGCACGATTGGCGCGAAGGGAAGGCCAAGAGATTCGAGCCGCTTCACCAACTCCTCGCGCGGCATGGCGGCGAACAATGCGCGGATCTGGGGCAGGATGACATCGCGAGCTTCGACGCGTTGATTGTTCAGCGCATATTCCGGATTGCTGCCCAGTTCGATCAGTTCGAAGGCTTTGCAAAAGGCTTGCCATTGTCCGTCGCTGACGACGCCGACGAAGAGCTGCTCATCCTCCCGGGCGGTTTCGAACACATCGTAGATCGCCCAGGCGGAAATGCGCACCGGCATGGGCCGAGCCGCCTCGCCGGTCACTGCTTTCTGCGCCATATGCTGGCCGACCAGAAAGGCGGTTGTTTCAAAAAGCGCGCATTTGACCTCGCCACCCAGACCGGTGCGGTGGCGCCGTTCCAGCGCGGCGAGGATGCCGATCACGCCGAACATGCCTCCGGTGATATCGACGACCGACGACCCGGCGCGCAGCGGGCGTCCCGGCGGGCCGGTCATATAGGCGAGGCCGCCCATCATTTGCGTCACTTCGTCGAGCGCCGTGCGCTGCTCGTAAGGACCCTTGAGGAAGCCCTTCGCCGAGCAATAGATCAGGCGCGGGTTGTCGGCCGACAGTGCGTCATAGCCGAGGCCGAGCTTCGCCAGCGTGCCGGGGCGGAAATTCTCGATCAATATGTCCGACCGTGCCGCGAGCTTATGCGCGATCCGGAGGCCGCGTCCGGTTTTCAAGTCGAGGCAGATGCTGCGCTTGTTGCGGTTGAACATCGGGAAATAGCCTGCGCCGGACCCCAGCAATTTGCGCGTTTGGTCGCCGCCTTCGGGCTCGACCTTGATGACGTCGGCACCGAGGTCGGCCAGAATGACGCCGATCGATGGCCCCATGACCATATGGGAAAATTCGACGACCTTCAGCCCGGCTAGTGGCAAATTTTCTTGATCCAACTTCGAATCCCCTACTTGGCAGCTGGGCATTTTGATATATAGTTAGTACAAATTAGCAAGGGCCGGATTTGTGACAGACCGAAATATCGCCATCGACATATTGGTAAGCGAAGTGGGGCCTCGCGACGGCTTGCAGAGCGTGACGTCGATCATGTCGACCGAGGCCAAGCAGGCGTGGATCGCGGCCGAAGCCGCGGCGGGCGTGCGCGAGATCGAGGTCGGAAGCTTCGTTCCGGCGAAGCTGTTGCCGCAGCTTGCCGACACGGCGGAAGTCGTCGCCTTTGCCAAGACGATCCCGGGGCTGACGGTCGCGGCGCTCGTGCCCAACGCGCGCGGAGCCGCGGCGGCGATTGCGGCGGGGGCCGACAAGATCACGCTGCCGCTGTCGGTGTCCGAGACGCACAGCCTCGCCAATTTGCGCCGGACGCATGACCAGGTGATCGATGAGGCGGTGGCGATCGGCCGGATGATCCGCGAACAGCCGGCGGCGCAACGCCCGCACTTCGAGGGCAGCCTGTCGACCGCCTTTGGCTGCACGCTGGAGGGGCCGATTCCCGACGCACAGATCGCGCGGTTGGCGGCGGCGCTGATGGATGCAGGATGCGACGAGGTCGGCCTGTCCGACACGACGGGCTATGCCGACCCCGCGGCGGTGAAGCGGTTGATCAAGCTGGTCCGCGGCGCCGCGGGCGACCATGCGCTGACCGGTATTCACCTGCACAACACGCGCGGATTGGGGCTTGCCAATGCACTTGCCGCGCTCGACGCAGGGCTGACGACGCTCGACGCCTCGCTCGGCGGAATCGGCGGATGCCCCTTCGCGCCGGGCGCGAGCGGAAACATCGTGACCGAGGATCTGGTGTTCATGCTGGAAGCGATGGGGCTGCGTACCGGCATCGACATCGAACGCCTGCTCGAGGTCCGCGCGATCGTCGCGGCAGCGTTGCCTGAAGAGGAAATGTTCGGATTTTTGCCGGATGCGAAACTGCCCCTGGGGTTCGCGCCGGCCACGGTGCTGGAGGCTGCATGATGAGCGAGATTGTCGGGACGCGTATGGTTTCGGACGGCAAGACCGCCCGCCAGATTTTCGACGAGGTGATGGCGAACCCGGCACGGTCCAAATTCGGCTTCGGCGAGAAGCTTGCGATCGTGAACGTCGATTTCCAGAACGCCTACACACGGATCGACGAGTTCAGGACAGCCTATGAAACCGACCCGCGGCAGATCGAATATACGAACAGCATTTCGCGCCTCGCGCGCGAAAGGGGGATGCCGGTCATATGGACCCACGTCGCCTATATGGACGACGCGAGCGATGCGGGCGTCTGGGGCACGCGGACGGACACGCCCGACAGCCTGCAGAACATCAAATATGACTCGCGCCGTCACGCCTTCGACGATCGCTGCGAGATCGATGCGGCAAAGGACGCCGTCTATACCAAGCGGATGCCGTCGGCCTTTTTCGAAACGCCGCTGCAGAGCCTGCTCGTCTGGCACAAGGTCGATACGGTGGTGGTGACGGGAGGCTCCACGTCGGGATGCGTCCGCGCGACTGCGGTCGACAGCCTCAGCCGCGGCTATCGCACGATCGTGCCCATCGAGACCTGCGCCGACAAGCATGAAAGCTATCATTTCGCGAACCTGACCGACCTTCAGCTCAAATATGCCGATGTCGAGCCGGTGCAGGCGGTGATCGACTGGCTGGAGGCCCGCTGATGCGTGAGGGCGGCAAGGACCCGGGGCTCTACGACTTCCGCCCCTATCGCGGCCGGCCGGCGCTCGAATGGCCGGACGGAAAGCAGGTTGCGGTGTGGATTTCACCGAATATCGAGTTTTACGAGCTCGACCCGCCCGCCAATCCGCACCGCAAGAGCTGGGCGAAGCCGCATCCCGACGTCGTCGGTTACAGCCACCGCGACCATGGCAACCGCGTCGGGCACTGGCGCATGGCGGAGGCGATGAGCAAGCATGGCTTTCCGGGATCGGTCAGCCTGTCGGTCGCGATGTGTCAGCACTTGCCGGAGGTGGTCGAGGACGCCAACGCGCGCGGCTGGGAATTCTTCAGCCACGGCATTTACAACACCCGCTACAGCTATGGGATGGACGAAGCGCAGGAGCGCGCGCTGATCGAGGATTCGATCCGCACGGTGCGCGAGGCGACGGGGCAAACGATCAAGGGCTGGCTCGCCCCGGCGCTGACCCACACGCCGCGCACGCTCGACCTGATTGCCGAATATGGGCTGAGCTATACCTGCGACCTCTATCACGACGACCAGCCAGGCGAGGTGCATGTGAAGTCGGGCCGGTTGATCTCGATGCCATACAGCCTCGAGGTCAACGACCATTATGGCTTCTTTGTCTACAACATGAGCCCGCGCGAATATGCCGACACGCTGATCCGCCAGTATCAGCGGCTCGCCGCCGAAGGAGGCACGGTCATGTGCATTCCGCTCCACGCCTATCTGATCGGCCAGCCGCATCGGATCGGCCCGTTCGAGGAGGTGCTGAAGCATATCGCCGCCGACGGGCGCGCGTGGATCACGCGGTCGGGCGACATCGCCGACCATTATATGCAGCAGGTGCCCGCATGAGCCTGGACCCGACCTATCTGACCTATCCATTGCGCAAGCGCGGGATGGATCATGATCGTTACAGCTACTCGAGCCTGTTCGAGCGGCCGCCGATTGCCTGGCCGTCGGGGAAGGGCATTGCGGTGGCGATCGTCGTCAACCTCGAATGGTTCCCGATCGTGCCCGGGGACAAGCCGTTCCGTGCGCCGGGACATATGGTCACGCCCTATCCCGACTATCGACACTATACCTCGCGTGAATATGGCACGCGCGTCGGCTTCTACCGCCTGCTCGACGCCTTTGCGCGCGCCGGCGCACGCGTGTCGGTCGCGGCGAACAGCGCGATCGCCGAGCGCTATCCGCGGATCATCGCCGACATAGTGGCGGCGGGGCACGAGATCGTCGGCCATTCCACCGACATGAACGGGACGATTGCGTCGGGCCTGCCCGAGGCTGAGGAACGCGCGCTGATCGCCGGGTCGCTCGACGTGCTGGAAAGGGTATCCGGCAGGCGCCCGCGCGGCTGGATGTCGATCGCGCGATCGCAGTCCTTCAACACGCCGCGCCTGCTTGCCGAAGCGGGGCTCTCCTATATGTGCGACTGGGTGAACGACGAGTTGCCCTATCGCTTTGCGACGGAGGCGGGCGATCTCGTCAATGTGCCGCTCAACCATGAATTGTCGGACCGGCAGATCATTACCGTCCAGCAGAATTCGGCCGATAGCTACGTCGAACAGATGCAGGACGCGTATATGCTGCTGGCAGGCGAGGCGGCCCGTTTCGGCGGTCGGATGCTGCCACTGAACGTCACGCCCTATGTGACGGGGCTGCCCTATCGGATCGACGCGTTCGAGCGCTTGCTGTCCTTTCTCGCGGCGCAAACCGATACCGCATTTCACACGGCGGGCGAGGTCGCCGGCGCGCTTCGCGACTGAACGCTGCCGCGGCGGCGATCAGATCGGAACGCCGTGCAGGTCGAGCCGTATCTGGTAACGGTCGGGACGAAAATGCGCCTGGATATGCTGGACCGGCCGTTTGTCGGCATCATAGACGGTGCGGCTGACGCGCAGCAGCGCCGAGCCCATGTCGACCTGGAGCAATGAGGCGAGCCCCGCGTCGGCGAGCGTCGCGCTGATCGTCTGGTCGGCGGCACCGATGCGGATTCCGGCCTCCCTTATCAGCGCCAGCATCGGAGTCTTGCTGAGCGCCG
Organism: Sphingopyxis sp.; assembly: GCA_032154175.1. Taxonomy (GTDB): domain Bacteria; phylum Pseudomonadota; class Alphaproteobacteria; order Sphingomonadales; family Sphingomonadaceae; genus Sphingopyxis. Next base: position 11,002 of record JALDYH010000020.1, read on the forward strand.
CGGGGGTCAGGTTGACGCCCAGCGCGGCGGGCACATGCGTGATATAGTGGCCGAGCGGGGCGTCGTCCTGCCAGCGGACGCGCACGGCGCGTACCAGCTCGGCGCCCGCTTCGACCTGGAGCAGCTCGGTCATCGGTGCAGCCGCCGCGACCGTTTCCAGATCGATCAGCTTCACCTGCGTATTGCGGCCGAACGCAAGCAGCGATTCCATCGCCTGGTCGATATCGCCCTCGATCGGTTTGGCGGCGGGCTGGAAGGTGACAATGGTTCCGACGCGCTGCTTGCGCGCGACGAGGCCCGCCTGCGCCAGTTCGTCGAGAGCGCGGCGCGCGGTGATTCGCGATACGCCGAAGCTTGCCGACAATTCCTGCTCGGTCGGCAGGCGCGAGCCGACCGCGCGTTCGCCGGTGGCGATTTCCCCGCGCAACTGGAGAAAAATCTGGTGATAGAGCGGGACCGGCTGGAACCGGTCGACCCCTGTCGTCGCATCCTCGACCCGTCTGGGCATCAAACTCTTACTCCCCTGTGTCCGCTCGGCGCATAGCACTGATATGCAATCTATAACAAATCACCCGGCAACAATGTGTGCTGGAAAAATGTGAACGGGCAGGCGGCGCGCCATGGCGTTGCCCGCCACTTTTTTTTGCCTGCCCTGTCGTGATGGGGATTCCGTCAAACGGGTTCCGTTGCAATTTTGTGTATTGTGCTATCATTATATCAAATATATTGTCCTAAAAGTATACCAAATGGGATTCGGCCATGCGGATCGGGTCGAAGCGGTGGAAGGGGACAATGGCGGACCAGGCTCATCTTTTTGCGGATAGCGTACTGACCGTATGTGCTCGATGCGTGCGCCGCGGCGTGGCGTCGCTCCCTCTTGGCCCGATGGCCTTCTGAGATGGCGACCACTGGCCGTACCTTGTTCGACAAGATCTGGGCGATGCATCAGGTCACGGCGATCGACGAGGCGACCGACCTGATCCTCGTCGACCGGGTGCTGCTGCACGAACGCACGGGCGCCGTCGCATTGCGGAGCCTCGCGGCCGCCGGACGCAGCGTCATGGCGCCGCGGCAATCCTTTGTCACGATGGACCATGTGGTCGACACGCGCGCCGGGCGCACCGATGCCACGATGATCCCGTCGGGCACGGCGTTCATCACGGCCACGCGTGACGCCGCGAAGGCGGCGGGGCTCACCCTGTTCGACCTCGGCGATGCAGAACAAGGCATCGGTCACGTTATCTCGCCCGAACTTGGCATCGTTTTGCCGGGCGCGACGCTGGTGTGCCCCGACAGCCATACCTGTTCGCAGGGCGCCCTGGGTGCCCTGGCCTGGGGAATCGGATCGACGTCGGCCGAGCACGCGCTCGCCACCTCGACCCTGCGCGTCAAACGGCCCGGGACGATGCGCATCACGATCGACGGAGAGCTTGCCGTCGGCGTGACGGCAAAGGATCTCGCGCTTCACCTTCTTCGCCGCTTCGGCTCCGCGGGGGGCGCTGGCCATATCGTCGAATATGCCGGATCGGCGGTGCGTGCGCTCGACGTCGAGGCGCGGATGACCCTGTGCAACATGGCGACCGAGTTCGCCGCCTTTTCTGCGATTATCGCGCCGGACGACAAGGTCTTCGATTATCTCGAAGGGCGCCGCTATGCGCCCTCCGGTGCCGATTGGGACGCGGCGCTTGCATCGTGGCATGCGCTGCAAAGCGATGCCGATGCGGTGTTCAATGCCGAGTATCGCCTCGACGCAGCCGACGTCGTACCGATGGTCACCTGGGGCGTCAGCCCCCAGCAGGCGGTCGCGCTGGACGAGGAAATACCCGACTTTGCGGCGGTGGCTGACCGCGACCCGCGCGAACTTCACGATCGTGCGCTTGCCTATATGGATCTGCAGCCGGGCATCCGCATGACCGGGCTCCCGATCGACGCCGCCTTCATCGGTTCCTGCACCAATAGCCGCCTGTCCGACCTGCGCCGCGCCGCTGCCTTGCTGCGCGGGCGCAAGGTCGCGCCGGGCGTCAAGGCGATCTGTGTGCCGGGTTCGACCGACGTGCGTAAGAGGGCGGAGGCGGAAGGGATCGATCGCGTCTTCCTCGACGCGGGTTTCGAATGGCGGGAATCGGGCTGCTCGATGTGCTTCTATGCCGGCGGCGAAAACTTCGGTCTGCGCCAGCGGGTTATCAGTTCGACGAACCGCAACTTCGAAAGCCGCCAGGGACCCGAAACCCGGTCGCACCTCGCGTCGCCGGAAACGGTGGCGGCGTCGGCGGTTGCAGGCGTCATTGCCGACCCCCGGGGGGCATTCTGATGGAACCCTTCACGACCCTGACGGCGATCGCGGCGCCGCTGACCCGCGACAATGTCGACACCGACGCGATCATCCCGTCGCGCGAGATGCAGTCGGTGTCGAAAACCGGGCTGGCGGACGGGCTGTTCGCGGGCTGGCGATACAAACCGGTCGGGTCGCGAGATCCCAACCCCGATTTCATCCTCAACGACCCGCGTTTTGCGCCGGCGAAAATCCTGTTGTCGGGCGCCAATTTCGGATGCGGGTCGAGCCGGGAACATGCTGCCTGGGCGCTCGCCGAATATGGATTCCGGGCGGTCATCGCCGCGTCGTTCAATCCGATCTTCCGGTCAAACTGCATCAACAACGGCATCGTTCCGGTCGAGTTGCCCCGCGATGACATCGCGCAGATCGCGGCGTCGATCGGTGACCGGCCCGACCAGCACCTGGTCACGGTCGACCTGCAGGCACGCAGCGTCGTGACGGCGGCCGGCGATTGCTGGTCTTTCGCAATAGACGAAGAGGCGCGGCAGATGCTGCTCGGCGGCATGGACGCCATCGAGCTCACGCTGACGCGCCGCGAAGCGATCAACGCGCTGCGGCGAACAGACCGCGAGAGCAGGCCGTGGATCTACCTATAACGATAATAAACACCAGAAAATGAAGAAAATTTTCGGGCGGAACAACGATCTGAAATTTCCATGGACACATGGGCACAGTGGAGGTGAATGGGATATGCAACTTCGTAGAACCGGACTATTTTTCACGGGCGTGATGCTGGCAGGCTTGCCGGGCGTCGCAATGGCTGGCCAGGAGGGCACGGGCCCTGTCGCGGCTGAAACTGACGCGGACGCGGAGGGCGTTACCGAAATCACCGTGACCGCCCGGCGCGTTTCGGAAGGGTTGCAATCGACGCCGGTTGCGATCACCGCGTTGGGCGGCGAAAGGCTCGACCAGATTTCGGCCGCCGACACGCTTGACTTGTCGGGCCGCGCCCCGAACGTGCAGATCGTCCAGACCGGCGCCGGCGCCGGCGCTGCGTCGGTGTTCATCCGCGGCATCGGTAACAATGCACTGGGCTTCAATCTTGCGAACCCGGTCGGGGTCTATGTCGATGACGTCTATATCCCGCGCCTTCAGGGGTCGCTCGTCGACCTGCTCGACCTCGAGCGCGTCGAAATCCTCCGCGGGCCGCAAGGTACGCTTTATGGCCGCGATTCGACGGTCGGCGCGGTCAAATATGTCAGCAAGGAACCCGATCTCTATGAGGAGGCGTTCAAGGCGCGCGCCGTAGTCGGCAACTATGCCCGCCGCGACATCCTCGTCGGCGCGTCGGTGCCGCTGGTCGAAGGGAAGCTGGCGATCAAGGTCGATGCATCGACGCGGCACCAGAAGGGCTATATCGTCGGCGTGGATGCCAACGGCGATCCGGACGGCCAGCGCGGCAATGGCGTCAACCGCCAAAGCGCCCGTTTCGCCCTGCTATGGACTCCCGACGATGACTGGCGCGTCAGCTATGTTGCCGACATCAGCAACGACGATTCGGGTTCGACCATCCCGACGCGTATCGCGTCGCCGACCGGCGGCACCTGTGCGCCCGCAGTCGCCGAATGTTCGCCGCTTTTCGGTTCGCCCTACAAGTCGGGCATCAACACGTTCGGTGCGGGTTACGCCCGCTCGTGGGGGCAGAGCCTGCGCGTCGAATATGACGCCGGCCCGGTCGTCATCAAGTCGATCTCGGCCTATCGCGAACTCAAGGGACTCGACGTCGTCGACCAGACGCGTTTGCCGGGGCAGGGCGTGCTGCTGAACGATCTCAAGAAGCAGGACCAGCTGTCGCAGGAACTGCAGCTCACCTCGAACACCGAAGGCCCGCTGGGCTGGGTCGCGGGCCTCGTCTATTTCCGCGAGGCGATCGAGCATGACGCCAATCTCTACACGACCCATCAGGTGGACGATTATCTTGTCTCGAACAGCTATGCAGCCTTCGCCAACCTGAACCTCGAGCTGATCGACGGCCTGCATGTCGAGGCTGGCGGCCGCGTCAGCAAGGAACGGCGCATCATCGACCGCGTCGTCACGCCGATCGGTGGCGGCGCCACGCTGATCAGCGGCAAGGAAGCCTTCTCGGAATCGAAATTCACCTACAAGCTGGGTGTCGACTATGCGATCACCCCGACGCTGATGGTCTATGCCTCGCATTCGACCGGCTATCGTCCGGGCAGCTTCGCCAGCACCTATGCGTCGCCGCGCGTGCCCGAAGTCGTCTTCGGCCACACCGGGTCGGAAACGGCGAAGAACAACGAGATCGGGGTCAAGTCGGAATGGTTCGGCCGCCGGCTGCGCCTGAATCTGGCGGCGTTCGACACGACCTACAAGAATATGCAGACGCAATCGACCGCGATCCCGTACAATGTCACCGCCACTGACTTCAAGTTCAAGGGCGTCGAAGTCGAACTCGAGGCGCGGCCGGTGCGCGGGCTGTCGCTATTCGGCAGCCTCGGCTATCTGGACGCCGAAACCCTGTCGGGCGCCAACGCCGGAAAGCGCCCGCGCCTGACTCCCGAAATACAGTTTTCTGTCGGCGCCGAGTATCGGGCGGCGATCAGCAGCGACGCGGAATTCTTCCTGAACGTCAACAATGTCCACACCTCGACCTACACGACCGATCCGTCGAATGTTTCCTCGGCGACGCAAGGCGCCTATTCGCTGCTGGGGGCCAATATCGGTGTCGATCTCGAAGACGGGAAATACCGGATCTCGATCGGCGGCAAGAATCTGACCGACTCGGTCTATTTCAACGGCACATCGCTCAACGTATCGCAATATTACGGTCAGCCGCGGACCGTCTTTGCAGAATTCCAGGTGAAATTATGACACAGGACTATTTCCTCATCGACACCGATACCACACCAACCGAGGAGGATCCGCGCAATCCGGGCAAACGCACGCTGCTCCTCCTGTCGCGCGAGAATGCCGGCGGCGGAGTGGTGCGGATCAGCCACTGGCCGTCGGGCTTCACAGAGAGCATCCGCAACATGGCGAACAATGGACACCGCCATTATCACAACAGCGTCAACGAGCGGCACTATGTCCTCGGTGGCGACTGGACGGCGCTCTATTGGCCGGACCCCGAAGGGGGACCGGTCGCGACCAGGCTGACCAGGCACCATTATCTGGAAAATCCGCCGAAGGCGCTGCACGGCATCAACCGGAGCATGGGACCCGAAACGGGAACCAAATTCCTGGTCTGGACCAGCGGTCCGGGAACCGACGTGCACGAACCCGAAGCCGCGACCGAATCCTTCGATGTCGAATTCGAGGGCGAAGTACCTTCCGAGGTCGACGGCGTGCCGATCCTGTTCAACGCCCAGGACCGCCCGTGGTCGGCACACCCGCAGCAGGGCGGCTGGCTGGTCAAGGAATTGTCGCCCGAGCAGGAAGGCCTGCCCGCGGTCAATCTGGTGAACATCCCTGCGGGTGCACGCGCGCCGGTCGATGTTGTGTCGCCCGAAGGACCGGTGGTGAAGCGCTGGCTGTTCGTGATCTCGGGCGACCTTTCGCTCGACGTCAGCGGACAGGGCGGCGTGACGCCAGCGAGCCTGCGCGAGAACGCCTTTCTGGCCTGGCGCGACAGGGCTGCGGTCAAGACGGGCAGCCGCGCGTTGACCGACGGCGGCTGCATCGCGATCTGTATCGGCCATATGCTCGGCAGCGATGCCGCGCTGGCGGCATAGGGCAAGGGATCATGAGTTTTCGCACTCTCAAGGTCGAGCCCGCTACGCGCGAGAATTTTGCGCCTTATGGCGTGCTCGTCGGAGTCGATCCCGCAGCCAATTCGCGCACCGGCGAATTTTATGGCGACAAGGTCGAGCTGTGGGCGCCGGGCGGTTTCGTCAGCGACGAGCAGACGCGGCTCAGCGTTGCGCGCATCCATGCGCGGCCGCCGCAGGTGATCTGGATGGAGCGCCATTTCAAGCATACCCAGACCTTCATTCCGTTGGGCGGCAGTTCCTTTGTCGCGGTGCTCGGCGTGCCGACCGATACCAGCCAGCCCGATCCGGAAACGGTCCGCGCCTTCTATTTCGATGGATCGGCAGGGGCGCAGCTCCACCTTGGGACATGGCATGAATTCCCGTTCCCGGCGAAAGATATGGCCGAGGTTGTCATCATCATCCGCGCGGAAACGCAGGCCAATCTCGAGGTCATCGAGAATGACGAAGCGATCGGCGCCGATCTGGAGAAGCGCAATCTCCAGGCCCGTCTGGGCTTCGGCTTCGCCTACGAACTTTAGGAGCGCCCACTGGAGGTGGCCCGGCGAAATGCCGGGTCACCCTTCGGGCGGCTCTGATCCATCTTTCCAACAGGCGGGGGCTTCGTGCCTTTGTTCGGGAGCATAGAAATGTCGATCCGGGATAGTGCGGGATATCGCTGGTATGTCGTCTGGCTGCTGCTGCTCGTCTTCATCCTCTCCTACCTCGACCGCTATATCCTCACCCTGATTATCGAGCCCATCAAGCAATCGATGGGCCTCAATGATTTCCAGGTCGGCCTGCTCCTCGGACCCGCATTCTCGCTGTTCCATGTTCTCGTCGGCATCCCGCTGGGCTGGTATGCCGACCGCGCGAACCGCAAATATCTGCTCATCGGCGGAATCATCATCTGGTGCGCGATGACGGTAGGGAGCGGGCTCGTCACGACCTTCGCGCTGCTGCTGTTGCTGCGCCTCGGCCTCGGGATCGGCGAGGCGGTCGTCAGTCCGGCCTCGGTCTCGATCATCAGCGATTATTTCGACCGCAAGGAACGCGCGCGTGCGATCAGCCTCTTCATGGCGGGCCCCTATCTGGGTGCAGGCCTCGCTTTTCTCGGCGGGGGGCTCGTTGTCAAATGGCTGGAAACGCTCGGCCCGATGCATGTGCCTTTCGTAGGTGAGCTGGAACCCTGGCACATGGCTTTCCTGCTTGTCGGGGCGCCGGGTTTTGTCTTTGCCGCGCTGATGTTGACCATCCGCGAGCCCGAACGGCGCGAGAAGCTGGCCCCGGCCCAGGGGTTCGGCAAGGCTTTCACCTATGCGCTCGATCGGTGGCGCGGCTTCGGCGCGCTGTTCATCGGCTCGTCGTGCAACGTGGCGATCAGCACCCTGGCGCTATGGAATATCCCGCTGTTCCAGCGCGTGTATGGCTGGGATATCGCCGCGATCGGCGCGGTCACCGGCATTTTCTATTTCACTGCCGGCCCGATCGGCACCGCGCTTGCGCTCTGGGCGCAAAAGAAATTCGCCGAAAAACATATCGACGGGTCGATGCGCGTCCTGATCCTGGGGCTGCTCATCGGCGTTCCGGCGAGCGCATTATATCCGATCATGCCAACCGCCGAACTGTCGATCATGCTGATGTTCATAGCCTTCATCGGCAAATCCGTTGCGACCGCGGGCGGTCCCGCGTCGATGGCGCTGATCACGCCGGGCGAGATCCGCGGCCAGTCGCTTGCAATCTACAACACCTTCATCGCGCTCGTCGGCCCGCTGTTCGGTCCGCCGCTCGTCGGGCTCGTGATCGACCGGACGGGCGACCCGACCTCGATCGGCGTTGTGCTGTTCGGCTATGTCGTGCTGGTCGGAGTGCCGTCGATCCTTTTCCTGCTCCTCGGGCTTCGCCACTATCGCGAAGAGGTGCGGCGCCTCGAAAGCTCGCTCGCGACCGACCCGGCTATTCCGCCCGCGTAACTCCCTTACCGTCCATGTTCGGGACGCAGCGGTCCGCGCGGATCGCCCGTTTCGGTGACGATGCGCAGCAACCGGCGCAGCGCCTGGTCGAGTTCGGCGCGGCCCTTGTCGCACACCTCGGCATCGTCGGCAGCATGATCCAGCGCGCCGGTATCGAGCAGCCCCGCACGTGCGAGTTGCGTCTCGATCGCGATCCTGCGCTGCCGCTCGACATGGAGTTGCGAGGCGAGTTCGAATATCAGTGCGGCGATCTGGTCGGGCGCGACATTGTCGAGATAGCGGCGATCGGTCGGGGACAGGCTCATGCTGCCTTCTCCGCTTCCAGCACCGCCCACGGGAAATGCCATTCGGCACGCGATGGCCAGCTTCGGTCGGGCAGGCGTCCGGCGCCGCGCTCGTCGAACGCGACCCAGCGCGCGTTCCGGAGCCCCGCGGCCTTGCACAGCGCCGGAACGTCGGCGGTCAGCAATCCCGGCATGAAGGGTTCGTTGTTGCGTTCGCCATGCTCCATCATCGCGAGGTCGCGGAATGCGTCGCCGGTGCGCGTGAAATCGAGGAAGCGTAGCAGCCCGCCCGGTGCGAGGATGCGCGCGCATTCGGCCAGTGTCGCGACCAGCGCGGGACGGGGGATTTCGTGGATGAACATCGTCGAGGTGACGAGATCGACCGAGGCGTCGGCCAGCCCGGTATCCTGACCGTCCGCTTGCCGGAACTCGATGGCGAGGTCCGCCGCGTTGGCGCGGTCGAAGGCGAGGCGAAGGCACGGCGCGGCGAGGTCGATCCCGATGACCTCTGCGCCGGGGAAGCGGCGCTTGAGCGGCCAGGTCGATTTGCCGAAGCCGCAGCCGAGATCGACGATCCGGCGAAAGGACCGGTCGGGAATAGCGGTCGCGGCGAAGGACGAATGAAAGCCGTAATCGTCGTTGTCGCCCAGCATGACGAGCTTCGCGCCCTGTTCATATACGTCGGCGGAATCGTCGGTGCGCCACACGCCGCCAGGCTGCAGGTGGATGTCCCAGTCGGTATACCAGTCCGGCAGCCCCAGCTCGGGGTCGAGCGACAGGCACGCAGGGCCGCTGCTTTTCCCGTGCTGCGATGGTGCCCGCGCGACCACTGCGTCGGTGACGCCGCGCCAAAGCATCTTCTGCGACGCTCGTTCCATGAAGGCGAACCACGGATAGGCCGGTTGTCGATGGGCGGCCGCCCGCATGTCGGCATTGTCGGCGTCGGCTTCGACCTGCGCTCTCAACGCCGGATAAAGCGTATCCGCCCAACGTCGACGCAATGCCAGAATGAAATCGAGCCTGCTGCGCTCGTCGAGAGTGAATTCCATGGCGGCCCTCCTTGCGGGACGGGGTCGGTCCCGATTGGCAAATTCGGCGTAGGAATCGGACGATATAAATGTTATATTGTTATTGCAATAATGCTTATTGGAAAGCGGCCGATGCAGGACGATTCTGAAGCCCTCGAACGGCCGCATTCCGGCGAAACGGTCGGCGTCTCATGTGGTGCGGGCCCGGTATTCTCTCTGGCGTCGGACCGCGGCAGCGGTTTCATGGAACCCGCGAGCTGGGACGAAGAAATCCAGTCATTGCGAATCGAGTTCGCTTACCTGCTTTCGACCGTCCTTCAATCCACTCGCCGTGCCGCGGCCGCCATCAAGCCCTATTCGCGGCGCGTCGACCGCTAGCGCAGCTTCCACGCTGGCGGCCACATCTCGCCCTGCGAAGCTCTGCATCAAATCAGTCCAACGTTACGAAACGGTCCAATCCCGCTGATATTTCGGGAAGGGCGTCATCGAGAGTCTGATCTCTCGCCAGCGCAAACCACAGCATTCCATCGACATGGGCGCAGATCGCCTTCGCCGTCTGGTGCGGGCTCATGTGGAGGGCAATGGTCCCGCCGCGCGCTATTCCGTCGATCCATCCCGCCAGATCGGCAATCTGCTCGTCCAGAAGGCGCTTCATCGTCTCGTGCAGTTGGCCCGGACCCATGCATCCCGCACGCAGGTTGATGCGCGCGCGCGTTACCGTCGTCGCATCGAGGCCAAGCTTCGGGTTGAAGTCGAGCATTCTCGCTTTCAGCGCGGCCCAGCTTGTGGGCGGCTCTTGCTCCGGCGCAAGCTGGAAGCGCAGGCACTGCCCGATGAGGTCATCCTTGTTCTTGAAATGCACATAGAGAGCGCCCGCGCTCAAGCCTGCTTCCTTCCATATGTCCGCCATCGAAGAGCCCTCGACGCCCTTTCGGGCGATGCAGGCGATCGCCGCCAGAATGATCCGTTCGCGCTGGGCATTCATATGATCGGGATCGCGTTTGGGCATCGGTCACTCTCAAAAAAGATCGGTCATTCTCTATTTTGCCGCGGCGCCGGCTTCAACCCCTTGACAAGCGAAACGCATAATGAAAAACGAATGACCGTTTTTTATATAAGATGCAACACGGCCTTTGGGGGAGAGATTCAATGACGGCAAAATGGTTGTGGCTTTCGTGCTGCGCGGTGGGCGCGATGTTTCCACAAGCGGGTGCGGCGCAAGGCGGTTCCGGGGCGAGCGAGGATCCGGATCCGGCCGACATCGTCGTGACCGCGCAAAAACGCGAGGAGCGTCTGCTCGAGGCGCCGCAGTCTGTGTCGGTGCTTTCGGGGGACGATCTTGCAAAGCTGAATGCGACGCAATTCTCCGATTTCGCAAGTTCGGTCCCGGGGCTGCAGTTCACGACCCAAGGGCCAGGCAAGTCCTCGGTCAGCCTGCGCGGGGTCACGACGGGCGCCGACGTCATCCAGACGGTCGGCATTTACGTCGACGAAGTGCCTTATGGCTCGACCTCGGCCTTTGCCAGGGGCGCGCAGCTTGCGCTCGATGTCGGGCTGTTCGATCTTGATCGGGTCGAAGTGCTGCGTGGTCCGCAGGGGACGCTCTATGGCGCGAGTTCGATGGGCGGCGTGCTCAAATATGTGACCAACAGACCGGATCCGGGCGGGTTCGAGGGCCGCCTCCAGGCCGGCGTGTCGGACACGCGCCACGGCGGCGTCAACTATAACGGGGCAGCGGTGGTCAATGTGCCGCTGGCCACCGACAGGGCCGCGCTTCGCGCAAGCGGCTTCTATTCGCGCAACGGCGGCTATGTCGACAACCTCGAAACCGGTGAAAAGGAGGCCGATCGGGGCGAGGTCTATGGCGGGCGCCTCGATCTCCTCCTCCGGCCGGTCGACGACCTGTCGATCCGGGTGACCGGCTTTGCGCAGAATGTCCGCCGCCAAAACGCGCTCTACGCGCACTATACGCTGGGCGGCGACCCGGTCGACGGCGCGCTGGACCAGCGGCATCCGCTTGCCGAGCCGTTCCGGTCGAACTTTCGGCTGATCAGCGGGGAGCTCAACTATGATTTCGGCGCCGCGTCGCTGACCTCGGTCACCAGCTACCAGACCGGCCGGGGGGAATATATCCTCGACGCATCGGGGCTGTACGCGCCGCTGCTCGGGGGCCTGATACCGGGCATCGCCGCGGTGCCGGTCTCCTTTGATCTGCGGACGAAGAAGTTCACGCAGGAGGTCCGCCTGGCATCGGCGCCCGGGACGATCGAATGGCTGGCGGGGGCGTTCTACACGCGTGAAAAAAGCTCCAATTTCCAGGTCGTCGACGCACTCGATTCGAATCTCGCCCTGTTGCCGAACGTCGATGTCGCGCATGTCAGCCTGCCCAGCGTCTATCGCGAATATGCCTTTTTCGGCAATCTGACCTGGCATCTGACCGACCAGTTCGACCTGACTGGCGGCGTCCGCTATGCCCGGAACGACCAACGGTACGAGCAGAAGGCGACGGGGCTACTGGTCGGCCCGGCACCGGAAGCGAAATCGGGAGCGGGGGTCGTGACCTATCTGGCCAATGCACGCTATCGTTTCAGCCGCAACGTCACCGTCTATGCCCGTTTCGCAACCGGATACCGTGCGGGCGGTCCGAACTTCGTTGCCCGCGACCCGGTCACCGGAGAGTTGCTCGCACCGCTCAGCTTCAAGTCGGACTCGCTCAACAGCTACGAGCTGGGTGTGAAGGCCGAAACCGCCGACCGCAGTTTTGGAGCCGACGTGGCGATCTTCATGATTGACTGGAAGGATATTCAGCTTCCGACCGCGGCAGGCGGTGTCTCGGTCCTGACCAATGCCGGCAACGCGCAGATCAAAGGGGCCGAGTTGACGATGACGGCGCGGCCAAACAGTGGCACGACGATTACCGGCGCCTTTGCCTATAATGACGGCTATGTCACCGAAGACACTCCGGCTGTCGGCGCACGAAAGGGCGAGCGACTGCCGAATGTCCCGCATTTCACGGCAGCGATCAACGCCGACCATGTCGAGACCTCCAGCGCGCTGCGGCCCAGCGTAGGCGCGAGTCTGCGCTATGTCTCGGACCGCACATCGAGCTTCGACCTGAACGGCGGGTTCCCGCAATATGACATGCCCGACTATGTGACGGCGGACCTCCGCGCCGGACTCAGTGCCGGCCCGGTCGATGTCCAGCTTTTCGTGCGCAATCTGTTCGACGTGCGCGGACAGCTCAGCGCCGAAACCAGCCTCTCCATTCTGGGCGGCCCCGCGCAGGTTTCTATCCTGCAACCGCGCACGATCGGGATCAGTGCGAGCACCCGCTTCTGACGATCCGCCGACACCTTGGAGACACAGGAAATATTATGAACATCAATTCTCGCAGCATCAGGCTGCCCATCCTTCGAACAGTGGCGCGTCTGCTGCTGGCCTCTCTCGCCGCAGCCGTGCTGACGGTGGGGCCAGCTCGCGCGCAGGAAAGGAGTGCGGACGCAGTCCCACTCGCCGACCATCATATGCATCTCCAGAGCCCGCTGATCTCCGCTTGGCTCCATGACATGGAGACCGCAATGCCGACCGTTTTCGACGGCATCTCGGACGACATCTTCGCCGAGCGCAGCGGAGTGCAGGCCGTCGCCGAACTCGATCGCGCCGGCATCCGGCAGGGCGTCCTGCTGTCGATGGGTTATATGTTCGGCTTTTCCCCTGTCCCGCTCGCGCCCAAAGAGCGGGCGCGGCGGATGCGGGCGGAAAATCGCTTCAACGTCGACGCTGCGCTCGCGTCGCACGGGCGCCTTGTTGCCTTTGTCGGCATCAATCCGTTCGAGGCGAACGCGCGCGACGAGCTCGATTACTGGTCACGCCAGCCGGGCGCGTGGGGGGTGAAGCTGCATTTGGGGAACAGCGGTTTCGATCCGGGTAACGCGGAGCAGGTGAAGAAGCTGGCCGCCTTCTTCGCAGCGGCGCGCAAGGCGCGGATGCCGCTCGTCATCCACCTGCGCGGCGCGGCGCCCTTTACCGTCGCCAATATCACGACCTTCATCGACAAGGTTCTGCCCGGCGCGGGTGACCTGCCGGTGCAGATCGCCCATGGCGGCGGCTATGGCGGGATCGACCAGCCGACGCTCGATGCCTTGGCGCTATATGGCGAGGCAATTGCGCGCAAGGCGCCGGGCACTGCGAATCTGGTGCTCGACCTGTCCGCGGTCGCGCAGTTCGATCCCGACAAGGCGCCCCAGAAGGACCCTGACGAAAAGCGCACCCATGCGGAATTGCGCGCCGCCTATGCCGCGGGGATGCGCAAGATCGGCATGGATCGCTTTGTGCTCGCCAGCGACTGGCCCGCGATTTCGGTTCCGGCCGCGTATTTCGCCGCCGAACGGACGGCGCTGCCGATCACCGACGCGGAATGGCGGCAGCTCTGCGCCAATCTTGCGCCCTATCTGCGCCCGAATTGGGTAAGCGGCATAAATCGGCGTCGGTCGCGCTGAGGATCTCCCAGGCTACGCGCCATAGCGGCCGACCGCCGATTTTTGAGTTGGGGCGTGACATATTGTATGCATATACGATCCACCGAGATGGTCGGGATCAAGCAAATTGCGACGTGCTGACGTTCTTCTCTTCCGCTTCGCGGCGCGCGGTGAGGGCTATGGCGGCACGTAGCGTATTTTCCAGCAAGCATGCGATCGTCATCGGTCCGACGCCGCCCGGAACGGGCGTAATGGCGGAGGCGCGCAGCCTTGCTTCGTCGAAGCAGACGTCGCCGACGATCCTCGATTCTTGTCCCCCCGCGTTCGGCACGCGGTTGATCCCAACGTCGATGACGACGGCTCCGGGCTTGATCCAGGATCCCTTGACAAGCCCCGGTGCGCCCGCTGCGCTGACCAATATATCTGCGCGCGCGACGAGTTCGGGCAGGTCGCGCGTATGGATATGCGCGATCGATACCGTGCAGCGCGCCTGAAGAAGGAGCTGTGCCATCGGCCGGCCGACGATATTTGAGCAGCCGACGACGACGGCATTCAATCCTTCGAGCGAGCCGAGCTCATCGATCAGCATCATCATGCAGCCCATCGGTGTGCAGGGGATGATCCGGTCAGGTACGGATTCGCCGTCGCTGGCAAGCAGGCCGACGTTCACCGGATGAAAGCCGTCGACATCCTTGGCGGGGTCGATGCGGCGGAGGACAGCGGTCTTGTCGATGTGTGACGGTAGCGGCAGCTGGACCAATATGCCGTGTACGTTGCGGTCGCGATTGAGCCTGTCGATCAGCGCCAATAAATCGGCCTCGGGAATCGCGGCGCACAGCCGGTAACTTTCGGAATCCATTCCGACCGCGGCAGCCTGCTCCCCCTTCCGGCGCACATAGATCGCGCTGGCAGGATCGTCGCCGATCAGGACGGTGACCAGCTTCGGTGTGATTCCGGTTTCGTCGCGGAAATGCCCGACGCCGATCGCAACGTCGCGGCGTAGAGCGGCGGCGCGCTGTTTCCCGTCGATTATGCGTGCGATCGTCGTCATTCGCCTCTCCATCGTTTCACGCACCGATTTGGCGTGCGGTGCGGGTTTCGATATATATGCAGATATGAATAAAATAAAAGCATGGATCGATATCTTCGTGTAGCGATCGCTCACCGCAGAAAGATGTCGGAAAAAGATATCCACTAAACAACTGAAATGAATTGGATTAAAGCTCTATGACCGCAATGGGGAGGTCGCGGCGGTCTTCGGAAGCGTCTTCAAAAATCCTGTTGCACATTTCCATACATATGTGCATCTAAAAGGCGAGAGGAAGGTGAGTCTTGACGAGACGCTACTCAGCGCTGTCGCTTTTGCGTGAGGGATTGAACGGTCAGCGCGGCTGGGAGCCGGCGTGGCGCGACCCGACGCCCAAGGCGCAATATGACGCGATCGTCATCGGCGGCGGCGGGCATGGGCTCGCGACGGCCTATTATCTTGCGAAGAACCACGGCCTCACCAATGTGGCGCTGATCGAGCGCGGCTGGATCGGCGGCGGCAACACCGGCCGCAACACCACGATCATCCGCTCGAACTATTTCTTCCCCGAATCGGCCGCCTTCTACGAATTTTCGGTTCAGCTTTACGAGAAGCTGACCGACGAGCTGAATTACAACATCATGTTTTCGCAGCGCGGCATGTGGACGCTCGCGCACGATCGGCACGGCGTCGAAATGGCGCGGCGTTCGGCGAATGCGATGCTGCTCAACGGGATCGATGCCGAATATCATGACGGGGCGAGCGTTTACGCGAATATCCCCGGGCTCAATCCCAATCCGCGCTTTCCCATACTCGGCGGCGTCAACCAGCCGCGCGGCGGGTCGGCGCGGCACGATGCTGTCGCGTGGGGCTATGCCCGCGCCGCCTCGGCGCTTGGGGTCGACATCATCCAGAATTGCGAAGTGCAGGATTTCATTATCGAGGGCGGGCAGGTGCGCGGGGTCGAGACAAGCCACGGGACGATCCGCTCGGACCGCATCGGCATGGCGGTCGCGGGGCATAGTTCGGTGCTCGCGGCGAAGGCCGGGCTGCGGCTCCCGATCAGTTCCTATGCGCTGCAGGCCTTTGTATCCGAGCCGGTAAAGCCGTGCCTCGACACGGTGATCCTGTCGCCGGCGACGGGCACCTATCTCAGCCAGTCGGACAAGGGCGAACTCGTCCTCGGCGCGGGGCTCGATCTTTATCTCTCTTATGCGCAGCGCGGCAATCTGCCGTGGATGGAGCGCGCCGCCGCCGGGGTGCTCGAACTCTTCCCGCAATTCTCGCGCATGCGCTTCCTGCGCCAATGGGCGGGGATCGTCGACGTCGTTCATGACTCGACGCCGATCATCGGCCCGACCCCGGTGGGCGGACTTTATATGAACGGCGGCTGGGGCACCGGCGGGTTCAAGGCGGTGCCGGCGGGCGGCTGGTGCCTCGCGCACGTCATGGCGACCGGAAAGTCGCATTCGCTTGCGACCGCCTTTGGCCTCGAGCGCTTCGAGAGTGGCGCGATGATCGACGAGGCCTCGGCCTCGGGTATCGCGCACTAGGGGATATTCAAACATGTTACTGATCGACTGCCCCTGGTGCGGCCCGCGCGCGGAGATCGAATTTCGCTGCGGCGGCGAAAGCCATATCCAGCGGCCGGGGCCGCACAATGAGGTGTCGGATGCCGAATGGGCCGACTATCTCTACAATCGCGAAAATCCCAAGGGCGAGCATCGCGAACGCTGGTTCCACGCGGCGGGATGTCGCCGCTGGTTCAACGCCGCGCGCGACACCGTCACGCACCGGTTCCGCGTCACTTACAAGATGGGCGACGCCTGTCCCGAAGCGGGCGAGAGCGGTGTGAGCGAAGCTCCCGTCGCGGCGCAGGGAGGCGTCATATGAGCGGCTGGCGCCTGAAGACGGCGGGCCGCATCGACCGCGGTCAGCAGATATCATTCACTTGGGCCGGGCGGACGCTGCACGGCCATGCCGGCGACACGCTCGCCTCGGCGCTGATGGCGAACGGCGTTTCGATCATCGGCCGCAGCTTCAAATATCACCGCCCGCGCGGGCTGCTCGCTGCGGGGCTCGAAGAGCCGAATGCGATCATCCAGCTCGAGACGGGCGCGGTCGCGGTTCCCAACGTCAAGGCGACGCAGATCGAACTTTACGAAGGGCTGGTCGCGAGCCCGGTCAATGCGAAACCGAGCGCCGAGTTCGACTGGCTCGCGGTGAACAGCCTGTTCAAGCGCTTCATTCCGGCGGCCTTCTATTACAAGACCTTCATGTGGCCAAACTGGCACTGGTTCGAGCCCGCGATCCGCAAGGCGGCAGGACTCGGTAACGCGCCCGAGGGAACGGATCCCGACAGCTACGATCACCGTTTCGACCATACCGACATCATGGTTGTTGGATCGGGCGCGGCGGGTTTGTCGGCTGCTATCGCGGCGGCGAAAGACGGCGAAAAGGTGCTGCTGATCGAGGCCGACGCCGAACTTGGCGGTGGCTTGCTCGCAGAACCCTCTGAAATCGAAGGGCTGACGGCCCTTGCGTGGCGCGACCGGATGCTCGCCGCGCTGTCGGGCATGTCGAATGTGACCGTGATGAACCGGACGATGGCGTTCGGTTTCTACGATCACCAGCTTGTCGGCCTGTGCGAGCGCGTGACCGATCATCTGCCGCCGTCGCAGCGTAGCGGCCCGCGCCAGCGCCTCTGGAAAGTGCGCACGAAACGCGTCATCCTCGCGACCGGGGCGTTCGAACGGCCGATCGCCTTGGCGGGCAACGACCTGCCCGGCGTGATGCTCGCATCGGCGGCGCAGACCTATGCGCTGCGTTATGGCGTCGCGCCGGGGCGGCGGATCGTCGTCGCGACGAACAATGACAGCGCCTATCATGCCGCCTTCGCGCTCCACGATGCCGGGGTCGAGATCGCCGCGATTGTCGACAGCCGCGCCAAAGGTGGCGATGTGATCGCGGGTGCGGCCCAACGCGGTATCAGCACGATCATGGACAGCGCGCCGGTCAAGGCGAAGGGCCGACGCCGCGTCAGCGGTGCGGTCATCGCAAATATTGCGGACGGAAAGGCCAGCGGGACACTCGCCTGCGATACGATCCTGATGTCGAACGGCTGGAATCCCGCGGTACATCTCCATTCGCAGTCGGGCGGGTCGCTGGCGTTCAATTCGTCGCTCGAGGCTTTCCTTCCGAGCAAGTCGGTGCAGGCGGCGGTCAATGTCGGTGCCGCGGCGGGCATCTTCGATCTCGATATCGCGGTCGCCAGCGGCCGCTCGGCGGGGCAGGGCGACGAGGTCCAGGCGCCGTTCCCGGCGGCGGTCGGCCCGACGCTGCATTTCGCCGACGGCGATGCGCGCGCGGGTACTGCGTGGGTCGATTTCCAGAACGACGTGACGGCGGGCGACGTGCAGATTGCCGCGCGCGAGAATTTCCGCTCGGTCGAACATTTGAAGCGCTACACGACGCTCGGCATGGCGTCGGATCAGGGCAAGACCTCGAACGTCACGGGCATCCACATGCTGTCGAACCTGCTCGGCAAACCGCCGCAGGCGATCGGCACGACCAAATTCCGCCCGCCCTTCGATCCGGTGACGATCGGCGGTTTCGCGGGACGCGCGGTCGGCGAGAATCTGATGCCGATCGCGCATTCGGCCGCGCATGCGTCGGCGCTCGCGGCGGGCGCGAAGATGGAGAATTACGGCTCGTGGCTGCGGCCCGCCTGTTTCCCGCAAACCGGCGAGGATGAACATGCCGCGGTCGCGCGCGAAGTGTTGGCGGTGCGCGGAGCGGTCGGGCTGTTCGATGCTTCGCCGCTCGGCAAGATCGAGGTCAAGGGCCCCGACGCCGCCGAATTCCTCCAGCGCGTCTATGTGAACGGCGTCCGCAATCTGAAGGTCGGGCGCTGCCGCTACGGGCTGATGCTGAGCGAACATGGCATCATCTATGACGACGGCGTGTTCGCCAAGATCGCCGACGATCATTATCTCGTCGGCACGACGAGCGGCCACGCGGCGGCGATCGCCGACATGCTGCAGGAATGGCTCCAGTGCGAATGGACCGACCTTCAGGTGCTCGTCGAAAATGTGACGACCGGCTGGGCAGTGATGAATGTTGCGGGGCCGAAGGCGCGCGCGGTGCTCGAAGCGATCGGCACCGACATCGACCTGTCGCGCGAGGCGTTTCCGCACATGACCTATCGCGAAGGGTGGGTCGGCGGCGTTCCGGCGCGCATCCAGCGCGTCAGCTTCTCGGGCGAGCTGTCGTACGAAATCTCGGTGCCGTGGAACTATGGCCGCGCGCTGTGGGACGCCATGATGCAGGCGGGCGCGCCGCACGGGATCACGCCCTTCGGGGTCGAGGCGCTGATGGCGCTGCGCATCGAAAAGGGTTTCCTGCACGTCGGTTCGGACACCGACGGCACGACGATGCCGCAGGACGTCGGTTTCGGCGGCGCAGTTGCGAAGAAGCCCGACGACTTTATCGGCCGCCGTTCGACGATGACGCCCGAAGGTCTGCGCACCGATCGCCGTCAGTTGGTCGGCCTCGAAACGCTCGATGCGGGCGCTGCCTTCGCATGCGGCGCGCATATCGTCGATGAAAAGACCAGGGGGATCGGGGCGACGCAGGGCTGGGTCACCTCCTCGGTCCAGTCGCCGACGCTCGGCCGTCCGCTCGCGATGGCGCTGATCGAACGCGGTACCGCGCGGATCGGCGAGACAGTGCAGGTCTGGGACCTGGGCAAGGGGCGGCCGGCGCGCATCGTCGACCCGCGCTTTTACGATCCTGCGGGAGAAAAGCTCGATGGCTGACACAGGCGCAACCACGCTGGCGCTCGCCGCCGCGAACGATTTGCTGATCGAGGGAACCGGCGTGCGTTTTGCGGCCGAACCGGCGCTCGGAATCGCCAAGCTGCAAATTCTGGCAGCGGACCCCGATAGCTGGTTCGAAGCCGCGCTCGGTATCGCAGCGCCGCCGGTCCTCGGTGAAATTCAGCCCGGTCCGGTCGCAATCGCCTGGCTTGCGCCCGGCGAATGGCTCGTGACCGGTAGCGAAGCCGACGTCGAACGCGTGCGGACGCATGGCGCCGAGGCCGCTGGCAATCTCGGCCTGATGGTCGACATTACCCACGCCCGCGCGACCTTCGAATTGAGTGGTCCGAAGGCCGCTTCGGCGCTCGCGACGCATTGTCCGCTCGATTTCGGCGACGAGGCGATGCCCGTCGGCACCGCCCGGCGCTCGACCTTTTCGGACACCGGATTTTTCATCAGCCGCCGGCCCGATCGTGCCGGCCAGCCCTGTTTTCGGCTGATCTTCGATCAGTCGATGGCGGGCTATGCCGCGCGGATGCTCGGCGCGACCATATCGGGAGACAATGCGTGACGACGGCCGACCTCGTTCTGAAATTCCGCGCGCCCGACAAGCCGGGGATCATGGCGGCGGTGGCGCCGACATTGGCGGCGCGCGGATGCGACATTCGCGAGGCCGAGGTTTATGGCGACGACGATACCGGCGGCTTCTTCCTGCGCATGGCGCTGACGAGCCCCATCGGACGCGACGAGCTTGCACAGGTCGTCGAACCGGTCGCCAACGAACTCGCGCTCGAATGGGAATTGCACGATCTTGCACGCCGCACGCCGGTGCTGCTCGCGGTGTCGAAATTCGGGCACTGCCTGATCGACATCATCCACAAGAAGGAGATCGGCCAGTTGCCGATCGACATCGTCGGGGTGGTGTCGAACCATGAAACGATGCGCAAGACCGCCGAATGGCATGGTCTGACCTATCACCATCTGCCGATGAGTGAGGGCAAGGAAGCGCAGGAGGCGCGCTTTCTGTCGATCATCGAGGAAAGCGGCGCCGATCTGACCGTGCTCGCACGTTACATGCAGATTCTCTCGGACGGTTTTTCGGAGGCGCTCGCCGGGCGCTGCATTAATATCCACCACAGCTTCCTGCCGAGCTTCAAGGGCGCGAAGCCCTATCATCAGGCGCATACGCGCGGCGTGAAGATCATCGGCGCGACGGCGCATTTCGTCACCGCCGATCTCGATGAAGGGCCGATCATCGAACAGGATGTGCGCCGCGTGAGCCACCGCACCACTGCCGACGAAATGGTCGCGATCGGGCGCGAGATCGAGGCGTCGGTGCTGTCGCGCGCGGTGCGCTGGTACGCCGAACATCGTATTTTCCAGAACGGGAACAAGACCGTCGTGCTCTGACAAGGGCGCCCGAAACAGATAATCAAAGGAGAGACTTATGGCCGAGCTTTCAAGCTACATCGTGAACCCGGGACCAAAAACGTCGGTGACGGGATTGAAGGCGGCCGTGACGACCGACAGCGCGATCGTGACCGAGACGATCATGAAGGTCCTGAACAGCGGCGGTAATGCCGCCGACGCGGTGATCGCGGGGGCGATGGTGCAAGCGGCGGTCGAGCCGTTCATGACCAACCACGCCGGACTCGTCACCATGCTCTATTATGAAGCGAAGACGGGCAAGGTCCACCAGCTCGACAGCCTCGGCGGCCACCCGTCGGGTCTGCCGCCGTTCAAGCCGGTGCCGCCGGGGCTCGGCAGCTATGCGGCCTCGCCGCCGTCGGCGATCATTCCGGGCTTCATGCCGGGGCTGAAGGAAATTCACGCGAAGTTCGCAACGAAGGACTGGGCCGACCTCTGCGCCGACGCGGTGCGCTGGGCCGAGACGGGACATGAGGTGTCGACCTTCGAATATGGCGTGAACATCTATGGTGAGAAGTTCATCACCTATTTCCCCGAGGGCCGCGATTTCTATCAGCCGAACGGCTATTTCCCGAACGTCGGCGATATCTTCACGCCGCCGGGAATGGCCGAGACGCTGCGTGGCGTGCGCGACAATGGTCCCGACCATATGATCACCGGCGCGTGGGCCGAGAAATTCGTCGCCAAAGGCAATGATCTCGGCTGGAAGGTGACGCTCGATCATATGACCGAGACGCCGCCACGGTGGGTCGAACCGCTTCGCTTTCCGTACAACGAATATGAGATCCTGTTCCTCGGGCCGCCGCAGGCGCAGGGCTTCTTCTCGAGCGTTGCGCTCGGCGTGCTCAAGCATCTCGGCATCCGCGACATGGCACCGGGATCGGCCGAGCATTTCTGGGCAATGGGGCATGCGCTCCGCCAAGGGCAGCGACACTGGGAATATGCGCGCGACGACAACGTGTACGACGTGCCGCGCGCCGAGGTGCTCGACGACGATTACCACAAGCATCTCGCGAAGCTGATCCGCGGGTCGCGGCCGAAGGTCGACATGACCGACCATATCCGCCTGTCGGGCGACGGCCCCGGCGGCGCGGGCGACATGATGGCGGCGATTGCGGGACCATCGGGCAAGCCGCGGCTGGTCCCGCATGAGGAAAAGCAGCCGAGCGGCAGCTGCGAGATCGCGGTCGTCGATGCCGAGGGCAATTGGTGCCAGTTCATGGACACGCTGCAGGGGTCGGGCATTCCGGGGCAGGTCGTCGGCGGTATTCCGATGGTCGGCAGCCATTCGACCTTCGGGGCGCTGCAGAGCCCGATGGACACGGTGTTGATCAAGGGTGCGAAGGCGCGCTGCATCATCGGCAACACGCTGGTGCTGAAGGACGGCAAGCCCGTCTTCTCGGCGGGGTCGCCGGGCAATATCCACTGCACGCTGCCGCAGGTTCTCGCCTATCTGCTCGACTTCAAACTCGATCCCTATGCCGCGGTCGACGCGCCGCGCATGCTGCCGATGACCGACGGACAGCTCGTCGCGATCGAGGATCGGCTCGCGCCCGGCGTCGTCCAAGACCTGCACAAGCTCGGCGTCCGCGTGGGCGGGCTGTCGGGCTATGATTTCCACATGGGCAGCTTCTCGGTGATCGCGCGCGACGAAGCGACCGATACGCTCACCGCGGTCGCCGACCCGCGCCGCTGCGCCGTAGCCGACGGCATCAAGGAGTGAACAGCATGACGTCCCCCAGCCTTGCTCTCGACAATCTTGCCCAGCGCTATTGGGATTTCCGCTGCGACGAGTTTCCGACCGAAGCGATCCTGTCGGGCGCGCAGCTTGGCAGCGACCTGCTGCTGCGCGACGCGCCCGACGATCATGAGCGCCGCGCCGCATGGGCGTCGGACGCGCTCGGCGAGCTGGCCGAAATCGACGCGGGCGCCTTATCGCAGACTGAGCGCGCGACCTTGTCGCTCCTCCGCGGCGAACTTGCGCAACTCGTCGATATCGTCGCACAGCAGGGGCATCTGCGCCCCAGCATCTACCCACTCGGCCCCGAATTCGGGCTCGCAAGCTGGGCATCGATGACCAGCATCGCAACGATCGATGAGGCGCGCCGCTATATCGACCGTCTTGCCAAAGTGCCTGCGGCGCTCGAAGGCGTGCAGCAGTCGCTGACCGAAGGCCGCGAGCGCGGCATCCGCTATCCGAAGCTCGTCGTCGAACGCGCGGTCGGCGTGGTGAAGGGGCAGGCCGCGGTCGACGTCGAGGCCAACAGCTTCTTCGGTCCGCTGAAGGTGCTTGCGATGCGCGGCGCGGCCTTTGCCGAGATCGTCGAAGAGGGACGGACTGTGGTTGCAAAAATCGTCGCGCCCGCGCTGATGAACTATGCGCTCTTCCTCGAGAAAATGCTGCTGCCGGTCGCGCGCGATGCGCTCGATTGCGTCGGCGACGTTGGGGGCGAGGGGCATTACCGCTTCCTGATCCGCCAATATACGACCATCGATGTGCCGCCCAAGCAAATCCACGCGATCGGTCTTGCCGAGGTCGAGCGGATCACGGGCGAGATGGAGGCGGTTGCGGCCGATGGCGGCTTCGCCGGCGACCTCGCGGGGTTCAAGCGGCAGCTGCAGGGCGACAACAGCCAGCTGCTCGAAAGCGGCGAAGCACTGCGTCAGGAGATCGAGATACTCTCGAAGCGCATCGACGCGCGCATTCCCGAATTCTTCGGCCGCATCCCGCGCGCGACCTATGGCGTGAAGAGTATTCCCGAGGCGATCGCCGCCGCGATGCCGCCCGCCTATGCGCAGCCCAACCCCGCCGACAACAGCGCGGCGGGTGTCCACTGGATCACCTCGATCCCGTCGAAGCTGCCGCGTTACATGCACCTGCCGATCGCGCTGCACGAAGCCTGGCCGGGGCATCTGATGCATCTGGCGCTGATCCAGGAACTCACCGACCTTCCGGCGTTCCGCCGTCACGGCGCGATGCATTATTCGGCGTGCCTCGAGGGCTGGGCACTCTACAGTGAGGGGCTGGGCGAGGATATGGGTCTCTATGACACGCCCGAGAAGCGCTACGGCCGGCTCGAAATGGAGATGTGGCGCGCGATACGCCTCGTCGTCGATACCGGGCTCCACGCGAAGCGCTGGACGCGATCGCAGGCGATCGATTATTTTCGCGAGAATATGGCGATGCCGATTGAAACGATCGAAGCCGAGGTCGATCGCTACGTCGGGCTGCCGGGGCAGGCGCTCGGCTATCAGCTCGGCAATATGAAGTTCCGCGAACTGCGCGCGCGCGCCGAGGAGGCACTTGGCCCGCGCTTCGACATTCGCGCCTTCAATGATGCGCTTGCGTCCGCAGGCGCGGTGAGCCTCCCGGTCCTCGAACAGACGATCGACGACTGGCTCGAAGAACGAAAGGCGGAATCCAGGATCGCCGCGTGAGCGGGGTGGGGATGGAGGCGCCGGGCGATGTGGGGATTCCCGCAAAGGTCGGCGTTTCTAACGTACGCGCGGGCTATATCCTCTTCATCCTCTGCCTGATTTCGGCGCTCAACTATTATGACCGCTTCCTGATCGGCATTCTCGTCGAGGATCTGAAGCGCGACCTTGCGCTCAGCGATGCCCGGATCGGGCTGCTGTCGGGATTGGCCTTCGCGCTCGTCTATTCGGTCGCGTCGATCCCGGTCGCGTCATACGCCGACCGCGGCTTTCGTGTGCGCGTGCTCGGCAGCGCGGCGGGGATATGGTCGATCATGACCGGGCTGTGCGGGATGGCGACGGGCTTCTGGACGATGTTGTTCGCCCGCTTCGGGGTCGGGATCGGCGAGTCCGGCGGCGCGCCGACGACGCATGCGATCGTCGCCGAGACATTCAGCGACAAATGGCGTGCAACCGCGCTCGCGGCGATCGGGGTCGCGGGAGCGATCGGCACATCGGCCGCCTTCGCGGGCGGCGGCTATATCGCGCAGCATTATGGCTGGCGCTGGGCCTTCTTTGCGGCGGCCATTCCGGGCGTGATCATCGCCTTGATCTTCGCGCTCACGGTCCGCGAGCCGCGACGGGCGCCGATTTCGGCAACCAATCCGGCGCTGCCGGCGCGCTCGGCGCTCGGCGCCCTGCTGCGCCGCCCCGCCTATGTCTGGATCTGTGCCGGCGTCTCGGTCTTCAGCATCGGCGCCTTCGGTTCGTCGGCGTGGACCCCCGCCTATCTGATGCGATATTTCGGCAAGGACGCCGCAACGGTCGGCCTCGACTATTCGGCGATCATCGGCCCTGCGGCGGTCATCGCGGTTTTCGCGGGTGGCTTTCTGGCCGACTGGTTGGGCCGCAAGGATGTGCGCGCGCCATACTGGTTTCTGGCGATCAGCCTGTTCGCGTCGATCCCGCTGAACATCATCCAGCTTACCACCGAAAATTATGACACCGCGCTGGCGATGGTGTGGCCCTCGGCGTTGATCGGCTCGCTGTGGATCAGCCCGACCTACGCCATCGTCCAGGCACTTTCGGGGTCGAAACTGCGCGCGATGGGCGCGGCTTTCTTCATGCTCTGCGTCAATCTGGTCGGCCAGAGCCTCGGGCCGCTGCTCGTCGGTGCGATGAGCGACCATTTCAGCGCGGCTTATGGCAACCTCGGTCTCCGCTATGCCCTGCTGATCAGCACGACGAGTTTTGTCGCGGGAGGCGTCGCGTTCCTGATGGCAGCGCGAACCGCGCGAGCCGACATGGCGGCGGCGGCCAGCCTGTAGCGGCGATCGGCGTCAGGCCGCCTTGGGCTTGCGGGCCTTCGCCGCCGCGGCGCGCGCCGCGGACAGGGCTTCCTCGCCGCAGAGAATGTCGATGTAGAGCTGTGCATTCTTGCGGCGTTCGGGGATGCTCTGGCGAACGCCGATCGCGTAATAGCCGATCTGATGATAATAGAAGACGCGCGCCCGGATTGCGGCATGCTCGTCGTCATAGCCGATGGCCTCGAAGAAGCGTTGCAACACGTCCAGCCGCTCGCGGTCGGCGCGTTCGACCGCCCATTCGGCGCGCTTGTCGGCGCGTGCCCATTCGCGCACGGCAAGGTCGAAATGATAGTCGTAGCCGTCGGATTCGATCAGCCGCGCGATCATGCGGTCGAGCCATTCGACGGCATCGCCGGCCTTGGGCGGGGGCGCCTCCTCGGGCAGGAAGCGGCAGGTCGCTTCCCAATGCGCGATGATCTGGTCGAAGAACTCGTCGCGGTCCTTGAAATTATGATAGAAACCGCCGCGCGTCACGCCCAGCCGGTTGGCGAGGCGATCGACTTTCAGTCCGGCGATCCCTTCATCGACCAACGTGCGCTGCGCCGCCTCGATCCAGTCCTGGACCGTGTTCTTGGGCGTCCGTCCAACCATGTACGTTCGAATTCCTGCTGCCGGGGCGATCTCGATTGGTCGCCCTCTGACGCGTTCATGTCACATTTTTGCGGAACTACAAAGCAGGCATGCATCTATGCATGGTTTTGCGGGCGATGGCGGGATCGGCCATTGTCGGGCGACTGAAACGGTCGTTGCGAACCCTTTCGGCCGCCTGTCGATCAGAAGGCCACGGCATCGCTGTTGTTGCGGTTGTGCGATGCCGCGTGGAGCATGCGTGTCTTCGGATCGCGGCTGATCGCGACCCATTTGCCTTCGCCGCCGAGACGCGCTTCGGAAAGCGGCATTTCGCGCCAGGCATAACCGGTGCCGTCGAGTATCTGGTGATCGAACCTGCCTTCCGGAACGACGAGCGTGGTTTCGCCGGTCCTGGGATCGGTCGACGGCATGAAAAAATCGGGCGTGTTGATCGCCTCCTCGACGTCCATGTCGAAGCAGGTGACGTTGAGCAGCCCCTGGAAGGTGCGTTGGTGGAGTCCCGCGCCCATCGAGGCGAAGGCGAGCACGGGCACGCCGTCCCTGAACAATATGCCCGTCTCGGTGGGAGCGGGGAGCCGCGCGCCGGGCTCGACCTGCGCGATCGCGGCCTGCTGGAACGAGGCGGGATCGCCTATCGAGATGCCGTCGATGAAGATGCCGGTCTTGCCCCAGTTCACGCAATTGATCGAATGGGTGATCGCGGCCATATTGCCCTCGGCATCGACCGCGACGACGTCGTCCGAGTGCATCGGCGTGGTGCGCTTCCACCTGGTGAAGGTCTTGCCTCCCTCGATCTGTTTCCACAGCGCCGCGGCATGCTCCTTCGAGACGCGCGAGGCCTCGCTGAAATCGATCCCCGGATAGATCGCGGCCTGCGCTTCCTTCGGGAACATGGAAATGCCGAAGAGCTGCGTAATTTCGAGCGCCTTCTTCAACTGCGCGGACGATCCGGTCCAATGCTCGCCGCCGCACAACCCCGCCGCGTCGGCAAGGTTTTGCGCTTCGATGATCGAGAAGCCGCCGAAGTTCGGCGCCGGATTGGTCTGCAGCGAATAGCCGCGGCGGAGCTCGGCGACGAGCGGGTCGGCCCAGATGACCTCGTAATTTTTGAGGTCGTCGATCGTCATTTTGCCGCCGTCGGCCTGCACTGCCGCGACCAGTTTCTCGCTCCATGCGCCGCCATACATATAGCCGGCCCCCTCGGCGGCGACCGCACGGAGCGTCGCTGCGAGTTTCGGCTGCCTGAAGATGTCGCCCGTCTTGTACGCGCTGCCATCGGGCTTCACGAGCGTCGCTTTCGTTTCGGGAAGGCGGCGGATATCCCGGTCGCGAAACTCGAAGATGCCGCCCAGCATCTCGCTCACCGGCATGCCCTCTTCGGCGATATGGATCGCGGGGTCGAACAGGCTCGCGAAGGGCAGCTTGCCGAAGCGTTTGTGCGCCGCCTCGACGCCTTTCATGAAGCCGCCGACAAGCGCGGTGCGGCCGCTCGGGTCGCCCTTGCCCTGCAGCGCCTCGGTGCTCGAAAAGTCGATCGCGCCGGGGATGGTGAGCGGCTCGGTCTCGCCCGCGACCGTGTTCCACTCGGCGTTCATCGTGTGCGTCTTGCGGGTCTTCGCGTCGTAATAGACGAGCGACATGATCCCGAAATAGCTGATCGGCGCGCCCATCGTCAGCGCGACCTGCGCGAGCGCGGTCGTCATCGCCGCGTCGATCGCGTTGCCGCCCTGTTTGAGCGCCTCGAGTCCCGCGCGTGCGGCGAGTGCGCCATAGGCGACGGTGACCGCACCATTCGTGCCTTTCGCCGACCCCGCAGTCGTACGATCGACACCCTGCGCTTCCATGAAGCGCGCATATTCGCCGACGGGCCATTTTTTCGGTGACAAGTCGATGCGTCCTTTCGTTGCAGCCATCGCCGTCGACGCGAGGCCGCCGAGCGATGATGCGGTTGCGAGGGCGGTCGTGGCGGCCAAGGCGGTCATCGCCGTGCGTCTATCAATGCTCATGGGATTTCCTCCTCCATTTCGCGGCAGCAACCTGCGCCGATTGTACCGGTCCCTCTCCGCATTGGCGAAGACTCATTATTTATACATAGTTGTCTTATAAAATCTGGAGCGTTGCAACAGGTGATTTCGCGGGTGTCAATTTTCCTGCTGCCCGTGAGGGTGGCCGGAAGTATTATATATATAACAAGGTAATATATGGAGAATTAACGGCTAACGCAGGAGTTTTCCGAGCATTGATGGCTCGGTCGTGGCGAGGCATCATTGCGCATGCAGGCCCCTCAGGATGCGATGTTGCAAACATACGATAGTGTATTAAAATGCCCGCAAAGCCCGCGCTTGAAGCGCCGGGCAATTCGGGAGGGGCGATCATCTATGGCGCAGGATTTCGACGAGGCATGGCAGGCGGTCAAGGGGGCGGGCAAGCGCGACGGCCGTGCCTATTGGGCCCTGGCGGTCGTCACTCTCGTCTATGCGATGAACATCGCCGACCGTTTCGTCCTGTCGACGCTGATCGAGCCGATCAAGGCCGAGTTTCAGCTCAGCGATGCGTCGGTCGGCTTCCTGACGGGCGTGGCGCTCGCGATCTTTTACACGGCGGCCGGGCTGCCGCTCGGTGCACTCGCCGACCGCGTCAACCGCCGCAACATGATCATGTGGGCGCTGGGGATATGGTCGTTGTTCACCGCCCTTTGCGGCATGGCGCAGAATTTCTGGCAATTGCTGTTCGCCCGCATCGGTGTGGGTGTCGGTGAAGCCGGCGGCACGCCGCCGTCGCACTCGATCCTCGCCGACTATTTCAAACCCTCGCAGCGGATCGTCGCGATGTCGGTCTTCACATTGGGCATCGCACTCGGCTCCGCAATAGGGGGAATCGGGGGCGGTATGCTGGCGGAAGAATTCGGCTGGCGGCACGGCCTGATCGTCTTTGCCTTTGCCAGCCTGCCCATCCTTTTGCTGATGCTGACCGTCCGCGAACCGCGCCGCGGCGCCAGCGATGTCGCCGCGCTCAACGAACAGGCGCCGACTGTGCGCGAGGCGTTGGGCTTCATCCGGTCGCAGCGCGCCCTGATCCACGTTCTCGCCGGCGCGACGATCGCGACCTTCTCGGGCATGGGGCTGATATGGTGGACCCCGGCCTTCCTTGCACGCTCGCACGGTTTCAGCGTCGGCGACGCCGGCTTTGAAGTCGGGATGATGAGCGGTCTCGGCGGCGGGGCAGCGCTGGTTGCGGCAACGCTGATCACCTTCAAGCTCGCGCGCATGGCTCCGAAATGGCAGTGTCATTTTCTCGCGGCGGTGACGCTGTTGATCACGATCCCCGCTGTGCTCGCGCATCTCGTCAGCGACTCCAGAACCTCGCTGTTGCTGCTTTGGCTCTTCATTCCGTTCGCGAACGTCTATGTCGGCCCGACGCTCGCGCTGCTCCAGAACCTCGTGCGGCCCGACATGCGCGGAGTCACGGTCGCCGTGCTCCTTTTCACCGCGAATATCGCCAACCTTGCCATCGCTCCGCAGCTGATCGGGCTTGCGTCCGACATGATCGCGCCGCGGATCGCCGACCCGGCACAGTCGCTCAGCATCGCGCTCGCGATTTCGGGGCTTGCGGGCATCTGGGCGGCGGCGCATTTCTGGGCGGCGATCCGCGCGCTGCCGGGCGACCTCGTTCGCGCCGGCACCGCCTGAAGGGGCTTCGCCGGGCAGGGGCAAGGCGCCCGCCGCGGGTCGCGTCTTCAGTTGAGGGCGTTTTTGACGATCTCGCCGCCGCGCATGATCAGCGGCAGCGCCCGGCCGTTCCGTGCGAGCAGGCCGATGTCGGCCAGCGGATCGCCGTCGACGACGATCAGGTCGGCAAAGGCATCAGCCGCGACGCAGCCAAGCTTGCCCTCCATCTGCAGCACCTCGGCGCCGATCGAGGTCGCCTGCCGCAGGATCTCGAGCGGGGTGAAGACCTCGCTGCGGATCTCGAACTCGGTACATTCGCGCGTGTAGGTTTCGCCGAGCAGGTCGGTGCCGAAACCGATCTTGACCCCCGCCTGCTTCATCCGGTCCATTCCGGAAAGGGCTTCGCCGAACACTTCGTCGAGCTTTGCCTGGCTTTCCGGCGGAAAGCCCATGGACGGACCGAGTTCGCGCAAGGCAAAGATGATCGCCATCGTCGGCACGACGAAGGCGCCGCGTTCGGCGACGAAGGCCGCTGTCTCGTCGCTGATCAGCGTGCCATGCTCGATGCAGCGCACGCCGAATTCGATGCAGCGCCGGATCGCGCTGTCGGGGTGGCAATGCGCCGAGGCATAGCTGCGCCGTTCGACGCATTCGCCCACGATCGCGCGCACTTCGTCCTCGCGATACTGGTTCATCCAGATGGGGTCGGTGGGCGACGATACGCCGCCCGACCCCATGATCTTGATCGTGTGCGCGCCGCGGCGGAATTCCTCGCGGACCGCGGCGATACAGGCGTCGACGCCATCCGCCACGACGGTGATGCTGTTCGCCTGTCCGCACTGGCAAAAGCCGTGGTCGTGCCCATGCCCTTCGAGGCTCATCGGGCGCATATCGCCATGGCCTCCGGTCATCGACACGACGCGGCCGGCGTAGAAGAAGCGCGGGCCACGAACCAGCCCGTCCTCGATCGACCGCCACAGCGGCCAGTCGCCGCCGCCGATATCGCGCACGGTGGTGAAGCCGCAGTCGAGCGCATGGCCGAGCATGCGGACAGCGTGCGCGGTGCGATAAGCCGACCCCATCGCATCGACGCGCTGGAAATTCACGTCGGAGGCATAGGCATGGATGTGCAGGTCGATCAGCCCCGGCATCAGCGTCCGCCCGCCAAGATCGATGCGGTGTGCGTCCGAAGCCGCAATCGCCTTGTCCGACACCTCTTTGATCACGCCCTTCTCGACCGCGACCGACATGTCGGTCGGGCAATCGGCATTGACGCCGTCGAAGAGGCGGGCGTTTTCCAGGATGGTGACAGTCATGACAATGCCTCGGATCGAGAGTTGACGACCGGGGGG